>QHWJ01000161.1 GCA_003222535.1 Acidobacteriota bacterium
GTCCGCTTCGAATCCGCTGGTTTTCTCCTTCTCCGTTTCGACCGGCGCAACCGGCAGGATGGCGATCGCGGCACGCCACGCCGGTTCGACCGTCGGGTTGGGCACGAGCAAATAGGCAACCTCGTTACCGGATGCATCGAACAGCCGCAGATCGGTCAAGCCGCCTGTCGCGGTGGCTACGACGTCGCGACCGGCGCGATCGGCTGCCGCCCCGGACCTCGACACCACGCGGAAGGGATTCCCGCCGGCAAGCAGCGGCACGTCGATCGCCAGACGATGAGGCCCGTCAGCGGCGACGACAATCGGCCGCTCGAATCGAAACGCCGCGCCGGGCGCAGGCGTCTGCGCGGCGAGCGTCGCGGCAAACAGCACGAGGGCCAGTGTCCCGTAACAGCGATTCGTTGCATGAGTCCCGGATCGCTTCACGGCTGTTCCCTGGGCGCGAGCAGCACGAACTTCTGCAGCGCCAGCGCGACGAGCGAGAGTGACACCGCGAGGCCGACGAGCGATCCGACTCGATACAACCCGCCGAGCGATGCCAAATCGTAGAGGAACGCCTTCGACGTCGTCAGGGCGATGAGGGCGACGGCGGCGATTCGACCCGAGCGATTGTGCAGGTAGATCCCCGCCGTCAGCAGGCCGAGCCCGAAGACGAGCCAGCAGATGGTGTAGGTCAGGTCCTGCGCCAGGGTGACGCCGAAGCGGAATGTGATCTCGGGGCCGCTGGCGTAGAAATCGGCGACCTCGACGTTCAGCAGGATGAACAGCACGATGACCGCGCAGGCCGGCAGCACAGAGGACATGCGTGGGACGGGTGGAGCGATCCGATCATCTGTCGTCGACAGCCACCGTGCGGACAGCAACATGGCCACGCCGCACGTCAGGTACGTGTAGAGATACCAATTGATGATGCGCATGCTGCCGCGCGGCTCGTAAATGAAGATCGCCGGGTTCAGCGCAAGCCGGACGAACACGACGCCGAGAAGCGCGCCGGCGGCATACAGAAGTCCTTTGTGCGGGACGCGGCGGTACAACCAGGAGAGTGCCGCGCCCTCCAGCGCCCAGCCAATCGTAATCCACTGGTTGTTGAGCTGCAGCGGAATGGCCACCGTGGCGAACGAGAGCGAAGCCGCCGCGACCAGCGCGAGCCGCCCCAGATCGCGCTCATCAGCCGGCTGGACGCGCAGCAGCTGGCGCAGGACCAGCGCCATCACCGCGCCTTCGGTCACCGGAATGATCCCGATGTAGGCCTGCAGGCCGCCCGCAAGGAGCGCGCTTCTCGCCGCAAAAAAGAAAAAGATGCTCCCCAGCACCGCCGTGACATAGGGATCACGACTGTCGCGCGCGCGGCGGTGCAGGACGAACGGATACGCGGCGAACACGGCGTAGAGTACCGCCGCCAGCGTCATCGCTCCCTTCCAGTCGGCCGCCGCCGGATGGTCGTGTTGCCACGTGTACGCCGCGAGCCACGCCGGCAGGACGGCAGCCTGTGCGACGTACGGCCACTGACGCTGCCACACGAGCGCCAGGATGAGGGACACGTTGCTCGCGTGCGCCACGGTCGATGGAGCGAGCAGCGATGTTCCCGCGGCGTGCGACGCGTTGATGATGCCGAGCTCGGCGGCGAACAGCGCCGCGACCGCCCCCACCGAGGCGGCAAAGGGCGGGAGCTGCCGCGTGCGCGTCAACAGGATCAACGATCCGACGCCGTACGCCACGACGACCTCGGCCGCCGCCAGCGACGTGACGGCCCATGCCCCCGGCGATGCTCGAGAGAACGAGTACGCGACAAGGGCCGCCGCGATCACGCCTCCGGCATGAAGCTCCGGCATCACGACATTGAGCGACGCGGCGGTTGTCGCGAGCGTCATCACGGCGAGCGCGCCGAACAGCGGCCACGGCGGCGCCGCCCATTGCGGGTTCTGCGCGACGAAGAAGAGGAAGAACTGGCCGACCAGCGCCAGGTAGACGCCGTAGCGGAAGCTGAAAGGTGGCTCCGCGAGAGGCGCCTCAGCGCGTGTGCTCATCGCGTGGGCCCAGGCGTGGCCCCCGAGCATGACGAGCGTCAGACCGACGAGCACGAGCAGCGACGGGAGTACGCCGACAACGGCGGCGGCGTTGTCCCACCACACGGCCAGGACGATCCATGAGAGCACGGCGCCCACGGCTGACAGCAGCGGCATGGCGCCGGAGGCGCTCTCGATGAACAGACCCGCGTCGACGATCGCCAGGAGCAGCGCGAGGCCCCAGAGCGAGGCCGCCGCCTGCGGGCCACCGGCGAGGAACAGCAGCAGCGCCAGGCTCGCGATGAGCAGGGCCCCGCCTCCCCAGCGCGGATGCATCACCTGCCCGTTGCGCCGCCAGGCGAGCGGCACTCCCAGGTAGAACAGCGCGAACGCCGCGTAGAGGACGACCGCGGCGCCGAGGCGCTCCGCCACGAGGTGGGTCGCCGACCACGAGGCCTCGGCCGCCACGGCAAAAAATGCGGCGACGAAGTACAGGCCCGCCTCGGTCGTGGCGAGCGCGCGCCACGCGATCAGCGCGAGCACGACGAACAACGCGGCGAACGGCACCAGCGGCGAGGCCGTCGCCGGCTCGATGCGCACGATCACCGGGAACACGAACAGCAGGACGGGCGCGGCGTATGACGCGCGCGTACCGAGCCGCGATCCCCACAGCGCCGGCCGCGGTGGGGTGGAGGACCGGAAGAATGGACGGCGCACGCTGTCGGCCACGAGCGGCGCGAGCGCATAGAAGCCCGCAAATACGACCGTGAACGCGACGACCATGCGCCAGCCGCTGGTCGAGTAGGACGTCGCGAGCCAGATGGCGAACACGAGCACGGTCGCCAGCGCACCGATCGCGTGCAGGCGATCGTCGTCCCGCGCGACAGCCACTGCCGACAGTCCCGCCACGATGAGCAGCAGGAATCCGAACAGCAGGCCGGTGTGCACGCCGTAGCGCGGAACCGCCGCGAGGAAGATCGCAAAGGCCAGCGGCATGGCGGACGCCGCGAGGCCCGACCGCTCGAGCGCGAGATCCATCGCGCCGCCGCGATCGGCGCGGCCGAGCGTCAGGGCGATGAACGACGTCACCGAGAACACGAGGAAAATCCCCATCCCGAGCGTCAGGTCGCTGGAGGACAGGAACGTCACGACCCAGGCCCACTGGTACGACGTCGTGAGGGCGAGCGTCAGGATCGTCAGCACCGGCCATTTCTTGCGGACGGCGACCCACGCCAGGCCGACGTTCAGCAGCAGCAGGTAGACGAACAGCGGAATCGGCCGGTTCTCGCCTGTTGACAGAAGGGCCGGCGTCGCGAAGCCCCCGACGAGCCCGAGCAGAGCAATGAAGATGGAATCGTGGCGGATCGACAGCAGGACCGCGAGCACGGTGACGAGGGCGAGGAGCGCGAAGGTCAGCGTGGAAGGAATGAGGTTCCACAACGAGTGCGCCGCGAAAAACGTGGAAAACAGGATGGCGATTGCGGCCGCGTCGAGCGCGTTCGCGGTGACGCGATAGCGGTGCGCGGCGCGGAGCTCGCAGACGACCAGCAGCGCCGTGGCGACGACAATGCCGATGGCGACGCGAACCGCAGGCGCCAGCCACCCGCGATCGAGGGAGTACCTGAGGAAGAAGATGGCCGCCAGCACGAGCGCGACACCTGCCACGGCCGAGAACAGCTTCACGCCGACGAGCTGTTCCCAATCGAAGGCCTTCAGCAAGGAAGACGGACCCGACGTCAGGTCGCGCCCACTGTCGGGCGCCAGCATCGGCGAGGCGGCGCGCGGCTCGATTCTCGGCGGCGGCGGGACGCCCGGGGGCTTCTCCGGCGCTCTCGGCGGTGACGGCACCGCGGCCATCGGGGGCGTGACGGGTGGCGCAGAGACCGGGGGCGCCGGGATCGGCGGCGGCGGTGGCGCCACGGGCTCGCGCGCTGCCAATGGAGGCGGAGGCGGCTGCGGGATAGGCGGCGCCGGAGCCGGGACGTCTCTCCTCAGCTGCGTCAAACGGTGCTCGTGGGCATCGATGGTGTGCTTCTGAGCAGCGAGCGCGTTCTCGAGCGCCTCGAGCCTTGCACGCAGTGCGCTCTGCCTGACCAGGCTGATGATGGGCAGCACGAACGGCAGCGAGGCGATGATCAGCGCGAGAAGTATCAATGCCGTCCGGACCTACCTGACCTACGCGACCTACCTCACCTACCTCACCTACCTGCCCCACGTGACCTACCTGACCTACGCGACCTATCTGACCTACCTCACCTACCTCCCCCGCGTAACCTACCTGACCTACCCGACCTACCTGACCTACCCGACCTACCTGACCTACGCGACCTATCTGACCTACCTCACCTACCTGCCCCGCGTGACCTACCCGACCTACCCGACCTACTCGACCTATCTGACCTAGTCGACCAGCTCACGATGAGCGACTGTCCAGGTATCTTGCACGCCCCAGATTAGAACCGAGTGCAGGCCAGAACCTGTGCAATTGGGGACAGGGGGCAGAGCGATCACCTCGCCCTCTAGTCGCTGCGCCTCGAATCGGCGATCAGCATCGAGAGGATCGTGCTCACGAGGCTCACGACCAGGGCGCCCCAGAACGCCGCCCAGAAGCCGCGGACGTGAAACCCGAGCCCCAGCGCCGACGACAGCGAGCTGGTCAGCAGGAGCATCAGCCCGTTGATCACCAGCGCGAAGAGACCGAGCGTCACGATGATGAGCGGGAAGGTCAGGATCTTCGCAACGGGCGCGATGAACGCGTTCACCACACCGAACACGAGCGCCACGCCGAACATCGGCATCGGCCCGCCGGAATACGAGACGCCCGGCACGAGCCGGGTAGCCACCCAGAGCGCCGCCGCGTTGACGAGCAACCGGATCAGGAACGGCATCGGGGTATTATTCTCCGCCAGGCATCTTCGTACGCCATGTTTCGACCTACCGATGATCTTCGCATCCGGGACGTTCGTCCGCTGATCCCGCCGGCGATCCTGCTCGAGGAAATCCCGATCAGCGAGCGCGCCTCGATCGTCGTCTCCGACGCGCGGGCCGCCATCGCCGACGTCATCGGCGGCACCGATCCGCGGCTCGTTGTCGTCGTCGGTCCGTGTTCGATTCACGACACGAAGGCGGCGTTCGAGTACGCGGAGCGCCTGAAGAGGACCGCGGACCGGCTCTCGGACAGCCTCATCATCGTGATGCGGACCTACTTCGAAAAACCGCGGACCGCGGTCGGCTGGAAAGGGCTCATCAACGATCCCGACCTCGACGAGAGCTACCACATCAACAAGGGTCTGCGGCTCGCGCGCAAGCTGCTGCTGGACCTTAACGATCTCGGCCTGCCCACGGCATCCGAGTTTCTCGACACGCAGATTCCGCAGCACATCGCCGACCTCACGTCCTGGGTCGCGATCGGCGCGCGGACCGCGGAGAGTCAGATTCACCGCGAGCTCGCGTCCGGTCTCTCGATGCCCGTCGGCTTCAAGAACAGCACTGACGGGAGCACGCAGATCGCGGTCGACGCGGTGCTGACGGCCCGCTCGCCCCACTGGTTTCCGTCGGTCACCAAACAGGGCGTGGCGGCCATCTTTCAGACGGTCGGCAACGACTCGTGCCACGTGATCCTGCGAGGCGGCACGCGGACGGGTCCCAACTACGGCGCCGAGCACATCGCGAAGGTCTCGGGCCGGCTCGCCGCCAAGGGGCTGCGCGAAAGCGTGATGGTGGACTGCTCCCACGGCAACAGCCACAAGAACCACCTCAAGCAGGCGGACGTCGCGTCAGCCGTGTGCGAACAGATCGCGTCGGGCTCGCGGCAGATCTTCGGCGCGATGATCGAGAGCCACCTCGTCGAGGGCCGCCAGGACTACGTGCCCGGAGAGATCCCCGTCTACGGGCAGAGCATCACCGACGCCTGTCTGTCCTTCGCGCAGACCGAGCCGCTGCTCGAGCAGCTCGCAGAGGCTCAGCAGGCCCGAGGATAGACCTTGATCCCACGGGAGCGGTTCGGCATACTCGGTCGTCATGGCTAATGGCTAATGGCTAATCTAATTAATGGCCCAGGGTCGATGGAGAGCGTCCATTGACCATGAGCCATTAACCCTCCGCCCTCAGCCCTCAGCCCTCAGCCCTTGAGATTGAGGCACCTATGAAACGCATCGTCATCGCGCTCATCGCGCTGCTCGGCGCCACGTCCTACGCGCAGCCACCCGTCCCCGACATCACGTTCGACTCGGTCCCGAATTTCCTGAAGGTCCCGGTCGACATGAACCTCGGTGAAGCGTCTGGCGTGGCCGTCAACTCCAAAGGCGACGTGGCCGTCTTCACGCGGTCCAACAGCGCCGGCGGACCGGCATACGGCGCCACCGCCGCCCAGATTCTCCAGTTCGACAAGACGGGCAAATTCGTGCGGGAGATCGGCAAGGGCAATTACGCGTGGTCCTACGCGCACGCCATCAGGTACGACAAGGACGACAACCTGTGGGCGATCGACAAGGGCTCGGACATGATCATCCGCTTCAATCCCGAGGGTCACGTGACCATGGTGTTCGGGAGAAAGAAGGAGGCATCGGACGAAGCCGAGCACTGGACGCGCGTCACGCCGCCGCGCCCGCCTGTCAACGGCCAGTTCCGCCAGCCGACCGACATCGCGTTCGACACCGACGGCAACATCTACATCAGCGACGGCTATATCAACTCGCGCATCGCGAAGTTCACGAAGGACGGCGACTGGGTGGCGTCGCTCGGCGAGCCGGGCGGCGGCAGGCTCGGCAACCTGAACACCCCGCACACGATCGCCAGCGACGCGAAGGGCAACATCTACGTCGGCGACCGCGGCAACCGCCGCATCCAGGTGAT
>QHWJ01000338.1 GCA_003222535.1 Acidobacteriota bacterium
TCATTCTCAAGGCGGTATCGCTCGGGCCGCTTCACGGCTACGGCGTCCTCCTGCGCATCCAGCAGATCTCCCGCAACCGCCTCGAAATCCAGCAGGGTTCGCTCTACCCCGCGCTGTATCGTCTCGAGCACCAGGGTCTCATCGAGGGCGAATGGGGCGAATCCGACAACAAGCGGAAGGCGCGCTTCTATCGGCTGACCACAACCGGACGGCGCAGGCTGCAGCAGGAGACGCGCAACTGGAACCGGATGGCCGACATCATGGCCGGCATCCTGGACACGACGCCGGAGGAAGCATGAACGTCGTTGCGAGCTTGCGATCGTGGATGCGCGGCACCTTCCGCCGGTCGGGTGTGGAGCAGCAGATGGACGACGAGCTGCGCTTCCACATCGAGAGCTGCACGGACGACCTCGTGCGGGCCGGTCTCGCACCGGAGGAGGCGCGCCAGCGCGCGTGTCGGGAGTTTGGCGGGGTCGAAGTGCAGAAGGAAGAGTGCCGCGACGCGCTCGGGCTCCGGCTGCTCGATGAACTTGTCGCGGACGGCCGGTATGCGTGCCGGCAACTGCGGCGCTCGCCCGGGTTCACGGCCGTTGCCGTCCTGTCGCTGGCGCTCGGCATTGGCGCCACCAGCGCGATCTTCAGCCTGATGGAGGCCGCGGTCTGGAAGCCGATCGCGGTCCCCGAGCCTGAACGGCTCGGACTGTTCTCGTGGGTGTCGGGCCCGCGCTCGCTGATGAACTCGTCCTGGGGGAACTGGTTCCGCACGACCACCGGCGGCCGCGCCAGCACGTCGTTCTCGTACCCCATCGTCGATGCGCTCAAGCGTCAACAGCAGGTCTTCGGCACGGTGTTCGCCTTCAAGCCGCTCGGTCGCGTCACGGCGGTCATCGACGGGGAGGCCGAGCTGGTCCAGGCACAACTCGTGTCCGGCGATTTCTATAGCGGCCTCGGCGTCGCGCCGATCGCCGGCCGTGCGATCGCGCCGCAGGACGATGTGCGCGGCGGGACCGAGACGGTCGCCGTGATCAGCGATGGCTACTGGGCGCGGCGATTCGGGAGGAACCCTTCGGCTGTAGGCACCACGATCAGCGTCAATCAGGTCGCCCCGCTGAACACCCAGCCACTCGTGCTCCCCTGGAGGTATGCGCGCACCGGATCGTTACTGGAGGATCCGGACTACTGGTGGGTGCTGGTGATGGGCCGGCTGAAACCCGGTGTCAGTCACGCCCAGGCGCAGAGCGCGATGGAGGTCGCGTTTCAACAGGCGGTCAAGGCGACGCTGCCGGACCGAACGGATCGCGATCAGCCACAGTTCCGGTTGCTGTCGGGATCGCGAGGGCAGGACAACCTCCGGGAAGAATTCGCCACGCCGCTGTTCGTGCTCGTGGCGCTCGCCGGCCTCGTCTTGCTCATCGCGTGCGCCAATGTGGCGAGCCTCCTGCTGGCCCGAGCCCTCGTCCGGCGTCGTGAGCTCAGCCTGCGTCTGGCCCTCGGCGCCGGCCGCTGGCGCATCATGCGTCAACTGCTGACCGAGGGGCTGGCGCTTGGCGTGAGCGGCGGCGCGCTCGGCATCGTGCTGGCGTACTGGACCCGGAACGCCATCCCGGACCTGCTCCTGCCATCATGGGCGTCAGGCGAGCTCCAGTTCAACGCGGAGTTCGATGTCCGCGTGCTCCTGCTGACCATCGCCGTGACGATCGCGACGACCGTTTTTTCCAGCATCGCGCCGATCTGGCAGTCGCTGCGCGTCGAGATCAATGCGGCCCTGAAAGATGGGGGACGCGCGGCGCCGATCGCGCCCGCAGCGCTGCGCGGCAAATGGCTCGTCGTCTTTCAGGTGTGTCTGTCGGTGTCGCTGCTCATCGGCACCGGACTGTTCGTTCGAACGCTGTCCAATCTGCGTTCGGTCAGCCTCGGCTTCCGGCCCGAGCGTGTGGTGTTGTTCACGATCGATCCGCCGCGCGCGCGCTATGTCAGCCACGCGAGAAGGGCGTTGTTCGAGCGCCTCGACCAGGCGGTCGGCGCGATCCCCGGTGTCGAGGCCGCGAGCCTTTCGGAAACGCCGCTGCTGTCGGGCGGCAGCTCGCGGACCAGAGTGGGACTCAACGGCCGAACGGCGGGACCAAAAGACGAGGCGTGGGTGAACAACGTGGGACGACGTTTCTTCGACACGATGGGCATTCCGATCCTGATCGGCCGCTCGTTCGACGAGCACGACCGCGAAACGTCTCCGCCGGTCGCCGTGGTGAACCAGCAGTTCGTCAAAGAGTTCTTCCCGAACGAGAATCCGATCGGCAGCACCATCAGGAACAACAACCTGCTCTATGAGATCGTCGGCGTCTGCGGCGACACGCCCTTCGGGCGGCTGCGCGCGCCGATTCCGCCGACGTTCTATCGCCACTTCGCACAGGCCGGCGAACCGGGCGCGATGACGTTCGAGGTCCGCACGGCCTCGAACCAGACAGCGGTCATGAGCGGCGTGCGCGCGGTGGTGCGCGCGATCGACAGGGATCTGCCCGTGTTCGACGTACGGACTCAGACGCAGCAGATCGATGCCATCCTGTCGCGCGAGCGGCTGTTCGTCGCGCTCACTTCGGCGTTCGGCACCGTGGCGCTTGTCCTCGCGTCCATCGGCATCTATGGCCTCATGGCGCACGGCGTCTCGCGACGCACGAACGAGATCGGCATTCGTATCGTTCTGGGTGCCGAGCGGCGTGACGTCCTCGTCATGATCCTTCGCGAGGCGTCCACGCTCGCCGCTCTCGGCGCAGCCATCGGCGTGGCCGCCGCGGCGGCGCTCAGCCGCTATATCCGCGCGATGCTCTTTGGCATTACGCCGGCAGATCCCGCGACGATCGGTGGTGCGGTGGCAGCCATGATGCTCGTGGCGCTGATGGCCGGCTGGCTCCCCGCGCGCAGAGCGTCGCAACTCGATCCGATGATCGCGCTGCGGCACGAGTAGCGCGCCGGAATTCAGCCCGATCTGCGAGACTGCAGCGGACGCAGCTGTTCGACGGCACGATCGCGTGGCCGCCGGCGCGGTTCATCTCGCCTCGAGTGGAGAAACGCAATTCGTCGAGGGCGCGGACGGGTCTTGCCATGAAGCCTACAGATGTAGTAGATATATCCACACCTGTAGGAGAGCGGCGTGGCTTTACCGAAACTGACGAAACTCGAGCTGCAAATCATGGAGGCGCTCTGGGGCTCGGGCGCCTCCTCGATTCGAGAGATTCAGGAGCGGTTCCCTGAGAGAGAGAGACCGGCTTACACGACGGTGCAAACGATGGTGTATCGGCTCGAAGCCAAACGGGCCGTCCGGCGCGTCAAAAAGATCGGCAATGCACACGTCTTCGACGCGCTGATCTCCCGCAATGCGGTGCAGCGCCGGCTGATCGACGAGCTCTTGAGCTTTTTTGGCGGCCGGACGCAGCCCGTCATGGCCCACCTCATCGAATCGGGAAGACTCACAATCGAGGACGTGCGGGAGGCGGAGCACACGATCAGACGGCTCGCCAGAAAGGACAAATCACAATGATCTCAACTCCCTCGCTCGAAACCTGGACGACGATCGGCCGTCTGGCTGGCGACCACCTGTGGCAGTCGACGTTGTTTGCCGTGCTCGCGGCGCTCCTGACACTGACGCTGAGACGCAATCGGGCGCACGTGCGATACCGGCTGTGGCTCGCCGTGTCGGCCAAATTCCTCGTTCCGTTTGCCGCGCTGGTGAGCATTGGCGGCCAGTTCGGTTGGCGGTCAGCCGTGAGCAGCGTCCGGCCTGGCCTGGTCTTCGTGATGGACGCAAGCCAGCCCTTCTCACGACAGGATCTCGGCCTCTCCGCAGCGGCACTGCCAACGGTCTCTCATGGCGTCGCCACTGCGCTTCCGCTCGGTCTGCTTTCGATCTGGTTGACCGGTTTCGCGCTGATACTTGCGGTCTGGTGGAGGCGGTGGCTGCAGATCGCAGCGGCGGTCCGGGCGGCATCGCCCGTAGAGCGCGGTCGCGAACTGGACACGCTCCGCCGCCTCGAGACGATCGGCGGCATCGCGAGGCCGGTGGCCCTCGTCTCGTCGAGTTCCTCCCTCGAGCCGGGCGTGTTCGGGATAGCGAAGCCCGTGTTGCTCTGGCCGCATACGATCGGCACGCATCTCGGTGACGATCAGGTCGAAGCCATCATCGCCCACGAAGTGATGCACGTCCTCCGTCGCGACAATCTTGCCGCGGCGTTTCACATGTTCATCGAAGCGGTGTTCTGGTTCCATCCGATGGTGTGGTGGGTGGGTGCGCGGCTGATCGACGAGCGCGAGAGGGCGTGTGATGAAGAAGTCATTCGCCTTGGCAGCGAGCCTCGAGTGTATGCCGAGAGCATTCTCAAGGCCTGTCGGTTCTCCGTCGAGTCGCCGCTGGCCTGTATGGCAGGTATCACGGGCTCAGATCTGAAGAAACGAATCGAGCGGATCATGAAGAATCATCAGACCGACCGGCTCGGATCGTGGAGAAAACTCCTCCTGACGACGATGGCCGTCGGGTGCGTCGCCGCGCCGATCGCCATCGGCGCGCTGAATGCCCCCCGGCTCCACGCTCAATCACCGCAGGTCAGTCCCGGCCCGACCTTCGAAGTGGCTTCGGTGAAACCGAACAACTCCGGTGATGGACGCGTATTTTTCCAGAATCAGCCAGGCCGCTACACGGCGACCAACGTCACCCTGCGGCTGTTGATTCGGAATGCGTATCAGCTCCAGGACTTTCAGATTTCGGGCGGGCCGAGCTGGATCGGCTCCGATCATTTCGACATCGTGGCCAAGATAGATGGGAGTGCGCAAGATCCCTTCGCCGCCGCGCAACGTCCGGGCCCGACTCCACTTCAGTTGATGATCCGGGCACTCTTGGCCGAGCGATTCAAGCTGACCGTGCACAACGAGACCAGAGATCTTCCGATCTATGCGCTCGTCATGGCTCGGAGCGACGGACGGCTCGGGCCCGAGCTGCACCGATCGGAGACTGATTGCGCTGCGCAGATGGCCGCTGCGCGTGGGCGGGGCGCCCCCGCGGCCCCGCCGCAATCGGGCGCGCCGATGCCATGCGGCATCAGAATCGGAATGGGCAACATCGCGGTCGGCGGCGCGACCCTGTCGCAGGTTGCGAGCAACCTGTCGATGTTCGTGGGCCGGGTGGTGCAGGATCGGACCGGGCTGACCGGAGCCTTTGACGTCAACCTGACATGGACACCGGATCAGATGCCGCAGCGGGCGCCAGGTACACCCGCCGACCAGCCGCTGCGGGTCAACGGCGTCGACATCGATCCCAATGGTCCTTCAATCTTCACGGCGGTGCAGGAACAGCTCGGACTGAAGCTGGATTCCCAGCGAGGCCCCGTGGACATTCTCGTCATCGATCGTGCGGAACACCCTGTCGAAGACTAATGGGGTCGTCGCGCGGCGCGGTTGTCCTGATTGGGTTCACGCTCGCGTTCGGCGCGCGTGTGGGATTGGCGGCGACGGATCGGTATGGGCACGTGTCGTTTGGCGGCGTGCCCGTTCCCGGCGCGACGGTCACCGCAATCCGGGACGATCGCCATCTTGTGACGGTGACCGATCAGCAGGGCGTGTACCGATTCGCCGACCTCGCCGACGGCGTGTGGACGCTCCGTATCGAGATGCTCGGCTTTGCGACCATCGTGCAGGACATCACGATCATGGTCGATTCTCCACCTTCGACGTGGGAACTGAAGCTCCTGCCCTTCGAGGAAATCACGCGAGGTCTCCCGCCGGCCAGGCCTGAACGCCAGGACACTGCACGCCCGCCGATTGCGGGTCGTGACCGAGGCGTGGCCGCCTCGGCGCCCGCCACTGCGCCGGCGGGGTTTCAGCGCGCTCAGGTGAACATGTCGGCTGGCGCGCCGGAGGTGGCGGGTGATCCGACCGCCGACGGGGACCCCGATCGCAGTCAGGCAGGCGCCGACGGCTTCCTGATCAACGGCAGCGTCAACAACGGCGCGGCGTCACCGTTTGCGCAACTGGCGGCGTTCGGAAACAACCGCCGCGGAGCCCGATCGGTCTACAACGGTGGCATCGGTCTGCTGCTCGGCAATTCCGCATTCGATGCGCGCCCCTTTTCCTTCACGAATCAGCAGACTCCGCGGCCCTCGTATGACAATGCGCAGATCCTGGGGTCGTTTGCGGGCCCTTTGAGAATCCCGGGGCTCGTTCGGAACGGCCCGAATCTCTTTCTCGGTTACCAGCGGACCGTCGATCACAACGCGAGCACGCAGTCGGCGCTGATGCCCACGCTGCCGGAGCGTGCGGGCAACTTTTCAGGGCAGCCGATGCCGATCGTCGATCCCGCCACGGCGTTGCCGTTTCCCGGCCGTGTCATTCCAATCGCGCGCATCAGCCCGCAGGCGGCGGCGCTCCTCAACTACTACCCGGCGCCCAATCTGGACGCCGCGGGGCGCTTCAACTACCAGACGGCGGTGCTGGCCACCACGCATCAGGACGCCGCGCAGTCGCGTTTCAGTCAGGTGCTGAGCGGCGGACGCAATCAGCTGTTCGGCAACATGGCCTACCAGCGCACGACGACCGACACAGCGAGCGTGTTCGGGTTCGCCGACTCGAGCCGCGTGTCGGGCCTCGACACGACTGTCAACTGGTCCCATCGGTTCTCGCAGTTCCAGTCGCTCCGCCTCCGCTATCAGTTCACGGGCCTGGCGACAACCACGACGCCGTACTTCGCGAATCGCACGAACGTCTCGGGCGAGGCGGCCATTGGCGGGAACAATCAGGATCCGATCAATTGGGGTCCGCCGAACCTGATCTTTTCCAGCGGCATCGCGGGGCTCAGCAGTCCCGAGAGCGCGCGGAACCGCAATCTGACGAACGCCGTCGGCGCTGAGAGCCTGAGCAGCCATGGCCGGCACAACATCACGTTTGGCGGTGACCTTCGACATCAGCAGTGGAACGTGCAGTCGCAGCAGGATGCGCGCGGCACGTTCTCCTTCAATGGCGGAGCCACGGGCTCGGACCTGGCGGACTTCCTGCTCGGGATCCCGCACACGAGCTCCATCGCCTTTGGCAACGCCGACAAGTACTTCCGCGCCCCGGCCTACGATGCATACATCACCGACGACTGGCGGGTGAGCCCTGTGTTGACGGTGAATGCGGGCGTTCGGTGGGAGTATGAAGCGCCGGTCGCGGAGCGCTTCGGCCGGCTGGTGAACCTGGACGTGGCGCCGGGGTTCGCCTTGATCAGCCCGGTCGTGGCGGGCCTTCCCTTCGGCCCGCTCAACGGTCGTCGCTATCCCGATTCGCTGGTCGGTCCCGACCGGCGCGGCTTTCAACCTCGCACAGGCATCGCGTGGCGTCCGATCTCCGGATCGTCGCTTGTCGTTCGCGCCGGCTACGGCGTGTATCGCAACACGTCCGTCTACGAGCCGATCGCCCTGCTGATGGCGCAGCAACCGCCCCTTTCGAAGACGCTGAGCGTGCAGAGCAGCCCTTCCAATCCGCTCACGCTGGCGAACGGATTCCCGGCATCGTCGGGCACGACGCCGAACACGTTTGCGGTCGATCCCGATTTCCGCGTGGGCTACGCGCAGAACTGGCAGGTCCTGGTGCAACGCGATCTCCCCGCGTCGCTCACGATGACGGCGACCTATCTCGGCACGAAGGGCAGCCATCTGATGCAGGAGCTCCTGCCAAACACCGTTCCATTGGGCGCCGCAAACCCGTGCCCGGCCTGTCCCTCGGGATATGTCTACTTGACCTCCGACGGCAGCTCCAATCGGCAGAGCGGCCAGTTCCAGCTGCGCCGGCGGCTTCGCAATGGCCTGATGGCGGACGTCCGGTACACCTTGTCGAAGGCGACAGACGATGCCGGCGCGTTCACCGGCGTGAGCATGAGCGGATCCGCCATCGCGCAGGATTGGCGTCATCCGGCGGCCGAACGGGGGCCGTCGAACTTCGATCAGCGGCATCTCCTGACCGCGCAGTTTCAGTACACGAGCGGCGCCGGCGCAGGCTCGCTGGACGGCCCGCGTGGATCGCTCCTCAAGGGATGGACGATCACCAGCGCGCTCACGGCTGGAAGCGGTCTGCCGCTGACGCCGGTGTACCTCACGTCGGTCGGCGGCACCGGCGTGACCGGCACGATCCGCCCCGACGTGACTGGCGCGCCCATCGATGCCGTACCGGCCGGCTTCTTCGTCAATCCGTCGGCCTATGCCGCGCCGGCGCCTGGCACCTGGGGCAACGCGGGACGCAACTCCATCACCGGCCCGAAGCAGTTTTCGCTCGACGCGGGCATCGGACGCACGTTCACGTGGGGCGATCGGCTCAACCTGGACTGGCGGCTGAACGCGACCAACGTGCTGAACCGCGTCACCTACAGAGCGTTGAACACGATCGTCGGGAGCCCGCAGTTCGGCTTGCCGACGCTGGCGAACCCGATGCGGAAGGTGCAGAGCAGTCTGCGCCTGAGCTTTTAGAGCGCATGCTGCAACTCCACCGGCATTCGAGCGGCGCAGCATCCCTGCTCCACGCCAACGCGGCTGCCGCGCCAGGAGCCCGTCTGTGTAATGCCTCGCGGGCTCATGGCAGCCGCGCTTCGCGCAGAACGACTTGTGAATTCCGGTCGTTTTTGGTCGGCGGAGCCGACCTGCCGGGAGCGTGTTCACATTTCGCGGACACGCTCCCGGGGTTGCGCCTTTTGTGTCTGGCTTGTGCTCTCGCGATCGCGGGGAGCACATCGGCCGGCGCCGGGCAGCGGCAGCCGACGTTCCGGAGCGGCACGCGGTTGATGGTGCAGACGGTCACGGTGAAGGACAAGGAAGGTCGCCCGATCGAAGGACTTGCGTCAAAGGATTTCATCGTTTCCGAAGATGGCGAACCGCAGACCGTCAGCTTCGTCGAATTTCAGCGGCTTCCGGACAGGCCCGTTGAACCTGCGGCGCCCACGCCATCGGCCACCGCGCCTCCAGCCGCCACGGTGGCGCCGGCCACGCAGGGGCAGATCTCAACGCCACCGCCAGGCGACACGAGGTATCGCGACAGGCGCCTGCTGGTGCTGTACTTCGATTTGACCGCGATGCCGCCTCCGGATCAGATGCGCGCATACACGGCGGCGAAGAAGTTCATCGACACCGAGATGCAGCCGACCGACGTTCTGGCGATCATGACCTTCGGCGGCGGCGCCGTGCGGGTGAAGCAGGACTTCACCGGCAATCGCGTGCAGCTCCTGGACGTGATGGACACGCTGATCTACGGCGATGACAAAGACGGCGACGGCATCCCCGACAACACGGACATCGGCACCGCCTTCGGCCAGGACGATGCGGAGTTCAGCATCCTGAATACGGATCGCCAGCTGTCGGCGCTCCAGACGGCGGCGACGATGCTGCGATCGCTGCCCGAGCGGAAGTCGCTGATCTACTTCGCGAGCGGCCTGCGGCTGAACGGCGTCGACAATCAGGCGCAGCTGCGCGCGACGACCAACGCCGCGATTCGGGCGAACGTGTCGCTCTTTCCCATCGACGCGCGCGGCCTGCTGGCGCAGGCGCCGCTCGGCGACGCGACGAGACCCTCACCCGGCGGGCTCGGCATGTTTTCAGGTCAGCTGGCGCAGGCCGCCGTCACGAGCTTTCAGCGATCGCAGGACACGCTCTACTCGCTGGCGAAGGACACCGGCGGCAGCGCGATGTTCGACTACAACGATCTCTCGCTCGGCATCGTGCGGGCGGCGCAGGCCGTGACGAGCTATTACCTCATCGGGTATTACAGCACGCACGGCGCCAGCGACGGGCGCTTCCACCGGGTCAGGGTTTCCCTGAATGCCGCGCTTTCCGCCGATATCACGTATCGCCAGGGTTACTTCGCCGACAAGGATCCCGCGAAGTTCACGGCCGCAGACAAGGAGCGTCAGCTCGAGGAGGCGCTGATGCTGGAGAACCCGATCACGGATATCACGATTGCCATGGAGGTGAACTACTTCCAGCTCAACACCGCGGAGTACTTCGTGCCGGTGGCCGTCAAAATCCCCGGCAGCGAGCTGGCGCTGGCCCGGCGCCGTGGGGCCCGGCACACGGTGATCGACTTCATCGGCGAGGTGAAAGACGACTACGGGATCACCGTACAGAACGTGAGAGACAAGCTGGATATCAAGCTGAGCGACGACACCGCCGGCCAGCTCGCGAAGCGTCCGATCCAATACCAGACAGGCTTCACGCTGTTGCCGGGCAACTACGTCATCAAGTTTCTTGCGCGGGACGCGGAGACCGGCAGAATCGGTACGTTTCAGACCTCGTTCGCGGTTCCGAACCTGAACAGAGAGCAGCAGCGAATTCCCATCAGTACCGTCGTTCTGAGCAGCCAGCGCGTGCCATTGAGCGATGCGCTGTACAGCGTCAAACAGAAAACGGCGGCCGAGGCCGCCAACCCGCTCGTCCATGACGGCCAGAAGCTGATTCCGAGCGTCACACGGGTCTTCAGCAGGGCCCGCGACCTTTACGTCTTCGTTCAGGCGTATCAGCGCGGACCGGCGGGCATGCAGCCCCTCGTGGCATTCGTGAGCTTCTATCGCGGAGAGGTCAAGGCCTTCGAAACCGAACCGCTGCCGGTGACCGGGGGACTGGATGCGAGAACGAAGGCCGTGTCGTTGCGGTTCAGCCTTCCGCTGGAGCGGTTGACGACTGGCAGATATGACTGCCAGGTCACCGTGCTCGACCCGGCGGGACAGAAAGTGGCGTTCTGGCGGGCACCGATCGTGGTTGTTCCGTGACCACGGCCTGCTACGCAGGATGGGCGGTTCGCTTCGGACAGGCCTGTGGGGAGCACGCGCGTCCCGCTCAAACAGGCGCTCGCCGTATGACGCCACGTTGCGGTAGGATCTGCGCGTCACCGACCGGTGCGAAAGGAACAACATGCTGATTCGAAAAGTATGGGCTCTCTTGGGCGTCGTCATCTTCAGCGGTGCGTTGATCCACGCGCAGAAGGCGGGGAGCAAAGCGTTGACGGCGCAGGACCTCGTCGAGATTCAACAGCTCTACGCCAAGTACAACTGGGCTCTCGACTCCGGGGACGCGGAGGGGTACGCATCCACGTTTACTCCCGACGGCGTGTTCAACAACAACGCCGGCCACGACGCGATTGTGAAGTTCGCCGAGACATTTCATGGCGGGATGGGCGCGCACGTTCGTCACTGGAACACGAATCTCATGGTCCTGCCGACAGCGGATGGAGCAAGCGGGCAGGTGTATCTGGTGCTCGTCGACTTCGGCACCAAGCCGGCGACCATCGTGACGTCCGCGAGCTATTCGGATGAGCTCGTGAAGACCACCCAGGGGTGGCGCTTCAAGAAGCGGGCGACCAAAGGCGACGTGGCGCCGGTCAAGCCGCAGTAGCCGGCGCGCGTCAGGGCAGCCATGAGAAACGCCCTGAGGTATTCTCGATGATGTCGGATGTCCGCGATGACCGTCTGCCCGCCCGGCTGGAGCCGCGGACGATTTCGGCCGTCGCAAGCGCCCGGTCACGGCCGAATAGAGGTCATCTCGGTAGTAAGGCGAAATCCAAATCAGTGAGAGCCTCATGAAATACATTGTCAGCTGGAGTTTGCCCCACTCGACGTTTCACACCGCGGTGGGCCAATTCCTCGAAGCAGGCGGACTACCGCCGGCGGGCGTCAAGCTGGTCGGGCGCTGGCATGGAATGAGCGGGCGTGGCTTCGCAATCGTCGAAACGACGGACGCGAAGGCGCTGTACGCCTGGGTTGCGGAATGGTCCCACTTGCTGCCGCTCGAGACCACGCCGTGCCTTGAAGACGCTGACGCCGGCGCAGTCTTGCGGTCGCTTAAGAGGTGATGATCCTCCCACGGCGAACGTGCGCCACGCCGGCATCCGTTCCCGGCGCGCGTGGCGCGGCGTCGCGCTTCGGGCTGGCAGCGCCGTGAACAGCGCAACTTTTACCGTCGCGTAATCGTACGGGCGGCGGACCACAGGTCCAACGATGCGACCATGATCGCGCGTCATACTCCGGAGCTCGAAAAACGGCCCCGCAGGATCGCGATTTGCAACACAAACGGGATCCCAGTGCCGAACATCATCTTGCTCGTGAGTGGGCTCGTGATTTTCGTCTGTGCGCTCATCGTCATCGGTCGAGGTATCATTCGATTCTCACCGGCGAGAGCTCGAGAAGACCTGACGATCAGCAGGGGGTGGCTGCTCGAACATCAGGGCGAGGAACTCCAATGAGTGAGGAGACCTTCGGCAGCCGTTTGCGCCGCGAACGAGAACGTCGGCGAATCGCCCTATCGTCCATTTCCGCCAATACGAAAATCAGCGTGGCGCTCTTCGAAGCGCTCGAGCGGGACGACGTGTCGCGATGGCCGTCAGGCATTTTCCGCCGCGCGTTCATTCGCGCCTACGCCGAAGCCATCGGGCTCGATGCCGACGTCCTCACGCGAGACTTTCTCGAGCGGTTTCCAGACCCTTCGGAGCCTGCGGCGACGGCCGTGGCCGATGCCGCACACCCGGCAATGGCGTCCGGGGACGCGGTGCTTCGGTTGACGTTCGCGGACGCCGATGCCCCGTTCAGCGGCGGCCGCGTGCTCGCCGAGATGCGGCAGCGATGGGCGGCGGTGGCTTGCGACGCGGGCGTCGTGATGACGATTGCCTCGAGCGTGTTTCTCGTGTCCGGCAAGTTCTGGCTGCCGCTCGGGGTCTCGATGCTCGGCTATTACCTGGGAGGCATCCTGCTCCTTGGCAACACGCCCGGCGTCTGCCTGTGGGCGCCCGCACCGGGCCGGGCCACTCCGCCAACGACACCGCCCACTCTCCTTGCGACCATGGTGAAGTTCGCCGTCGCGCTGCTCGGCCGCTTCACTCGTTCAGCCCCGGCGCCGGACGCGCAAGGGACTCGCCGGTCCGGCGGCTCGAGCCCGTCTACGCGCGAGTCGATCGCCTCATCGGTCAGGCGGTTCACGGCATCAAGCCGCTAGTCATCAAGCTGCCCGCGGCGTCCAGCGACTTCTGCCTCTTGACGACCCGCCGACCAGGCGAACCATCATGACAGGGCGCCTTAAGGAAGGTGTCTTGATTTCACTCGTTTCATGGATGTGTTCGTGGCCTCGTGGTTTCGGTGTTGTTGCGCGCGGCGTCGCGCTTGACGTCGAACACGCTCTCGTTGAGAGTTGAGAGTTGAGCGTTGAGTATGTTTGCCGTCGAACCGCCGATCGAGCCGATGCTGGCGAAGCTCGCCGGAGAGCTGCCCATGGGCGCGTTCCTGTACGAGCCCAAATGGGATGGGTTCCGCGCGATCGTCTTTCGCGGGCGATCCGAAGTGTTCATCTAGAGTCGCGACCTGCGCCCGCTCGATCGCTACTTCCCCGAGCTGCACTCGGTGTTTCTCGAGAAGCTGCCGGACGGCTGCGTGATCGACGGCGAGATCGTGATCGCGACGCCTCGCGGGCTCGACTTCGACGCGCTCCAGCTTCGGCTTCATCCCGCGGCCTCGCGCGCCGCGAAGCTGGCGAAGGAAACGCCGGCGGCGTTCGTCGCGTTCGACGCCATCGCCATCGGCGGCCGCGACCTGCGTGCCGCGCCCCAGGTCGAGCGCCGGGCGCTGCTCGAAACAGCGCTCGCTGGTCGCGAGCCGCCTGTCCATCTGACGCCGATGACACGCGATCCCGTCGTGGCGTCGGAGTGGCTCTCGCGATTCGAAGGCGCCGGCCTGGACGGCGTGGTGGCCAAGCCGGAGCAGGGGACCTATGAGCCCGGCAAGCGCGCGATGATCAAGGTGAAGCACGCGCGGACGGCCGATTGCGTGGTCGCCGGCTTTCGCTGGCACAAAGCGGGCAGGAACGAGCTCATCGGTTCGCTGCTGCTCGGGCTGCACGACGATCACGGAGCGCTCCACCACGTGGGCGTGACCTCGTCGTTCACGATGGCGATTCGAAGACAGCTGGTGCTCGAGCTCGAGCCGCTCCGCGACCTGGCGTTCGCGCATCACCCCTGGCGCGAATGGGCTGAGGTGGACGGCCGCGACATGACGCGGATGCCCGGCGGGCAGAGCCGCTGGAGCGCCGGCAAGGATCTCTCCTGGGAACCGCTGCGGATCGAGCGCGTGTGTGAGGTGAAGTACGACCACATGCAGGGGCAACGGTTCCGCCACGGGGCGATCTTTCAGCGGTGGCGACCGGACAAGAGGCCCGGCGACTGCCGCTACGACCAGCTCGAGGTCACGACGCCGTACGAGCTCGAGAAGGTCTTCGGCGCGGTCCGCCGTGAGCCCTGACGTCACCTGACAACGACCAACGCGAAGCCCGCAGAGCCCGCACAGAAATCTTTCGTTTGCGGCCTTAGCGGCCTTTGCGTTCAACCGGCTGCACCTCGTCTGGATCGAGCACTTCCTGATCGGGCCGCAGCCCGGCCGGCACGTGCTGCAGGTTCACGCGGATGCGCGTCCAGGTGTGAAACCGGCCGCGCATGGCATCGACGAGGACGTCGGCCGGAGCCAGGTGCGCGGCCGCGTCGGGGTGACGCGTTTTCCATCGCTCGAAGCCCGCGAGCGCGTCCTCTTTCCGCTGAGCGCGCCCGATCTCGACGAGCGGATGCTTCCGCCTTCGCTGAAGCCGCGGCGGACCGCCGGAGCCTTCGGCGAAGGTGGCCGGCGTCCGTCTGCGCGACGGTTGCACCCGCGCCGGTTCGCCGGACTGCTTCCTGTAATGAGGCGGCCAGGGGGCATCGGCCAGGCCCTCGCGCTCCTGACGCGCGGACAGCTCGATCACGCTCGCCAGCGAGCAGGGATGCCGGTCGATGGGCGCATGCCGATCGCCTGTTTCGGCGAAGCGCGACGGCATCGTCTCGAGCGTGAAGTCTTCAGGCGCACAGACGTCGATTTCGTCCCAGCTGAGCGGAGCCGACACCCGCGCGTCGGGGGTGGGCCGCACCGAGTAGGCGCTCGCAATCGTGCGGTCCTTCGCGTTCTGGTTGTAGTCGAGGAACACGCCGTGTCGCTCTTCCTTCCACCATTTGCTCGTCGCCAGTTCAGGCGCGCGCCGCTCGACCTCACGCGCCAGCGCGAGCGCCGCCCTGCGCACCTGGTCGAACGTCCAGCGCCGCTCGATGCGCACGTAGACGTGGATGCCGCGCGACCCGGACGACTTGGGCCAGCCGACGAGGCCGAAGTCGTCGAGCGTTGCGTGCACCACGCGCGCCACTTCGCGGATCTGGGTCCACGCGACCCCCGGCACGGGATCGAGATCCACGCGCAGCTCGTCCGGATGGTCGAGATCGTCGGCGCGCACCGGATGCGGGTGCAGCTCGAGGCAGGCGAGATTGGCCATCCACGCAAGCGTGGCCTCATCACGCGGCACGACTTCTTCCGCGCTGCGGCCGGAAGGAAAGCGCAGCGCGACCACCTCGATCCACGGCGGCCGCGCGCGCGGCGCGCGCTTCTGATAGAAGAACTCGCCGCCGATGCCGTCGGGATAGCGGACGAGCACCGTGGGACGTCCTCCCGCGCCCCGCAGCGCACCGTCCGCCACGGCGAGGTAGTAGCGCGCGAGGTCCAGCTTGGTGTAGCCCCGCTGCGGAAAGAGCACCTTCCGCGGATTCGAGATCGAGACCTCACGTCCTGCGACCGTCAGGAGCTCTCGTTCGGTGTCGCTCGGCATGGAGCGATTGTAAGGGACGGCTTCCTGCCCAAAAAATGCGACGTTTTAACGCAGAGCACGCAGAGATCGCCGAGAATACCCAAGGTTTTTCTCATGCGGTCTCTGCGGTCTCGGCGGTTTATAGTGAGTTTCTTCAGACGCGCTTCAGCCTTTCAGAGACCGAGTGAATCAACCAGTCTGATAAACTAGTTGTCATGGACGCTGAGGATATCGGAGCCTTCGAAGCCAAGACGCGGCTCTCCGAGTTGCTGGACAAGGTGAGTCGCGGGCACGTGTATCGCATCACCAAGCGCGGGAAACCCGTCGCCGAGCTGCGGCCGCTCTCTGCGGGCCCCGGCCGCGCCATGTTTGGCGCCGATCGCGGCCGCATCGCCATGCGCGACGATTTCGAGGCGCCGCTCGACGATTTGAACGCCTACCGGTGAGGCTGTTGCTCGACACGCACGCGCTGCTCTGGTTCCAGGCCGGCGACCGTCGGCTCAGCCGGGCGGCGAGGCGGGCCATCGAGGCAGACGGAGCGGAGCTGGTCGTGAGCGCGGCAACGGTCTGGGAGATGGCGATCAAGGCCAGCCTGGGCCGGCTGCGGCTGTCGGACCCGGTCGATGCGTACGTGACGGAGAAAATCACACAGGGCTACCGCATGCTCCCGGTATCGTGGGCGCACGCGGCGAAGGTGGAGGGCCTGCCCTGGCACCATCGCGATCCTTTCGATCGCCTGCTGGCGGCGCAGGCGCTGTCGGAGAGATTCCCTCTGGTGACGCGCGATCGCGTGTTCCGTAAGTACGGTGTCGAGGTCGTGTGGTGAGCTCCCCGCCCTGACCGCTGCCTGGGCTGATGGTGTAGTACCCAAGCACAACGGTCGGCGTCTTCGGCCCAACCGCGACAAACGTTTTCGCGCCGCCACTCTCATTGTTCTGTCGGGCGTAAATGACGATCTGGCGTAAGCGAGCGGTAACGCCTACCGGACGACAGGGTTGGTCGAATCGCGCTGCCAGTCCTGCCATGAGCCGACGTACACCCGAGCGGGCAACCCGGACGCGAGCGCCGCCCAGTACATCAGGCTGGCGCGCATGCCGACCGCGCAGTAGGTGACGACCAGCTGCCCCGGCTTGACTCCGGCTTGTGTGAAGAGTGCGCGCAGCTCGTCCGGTCCCTTGAACTTCAAGCTGCGCTCGTCCGCGAACAGATCCGGCCACCTGACGAGCGTTGCGCCCGGCAGATGGCCTGAGTTCCATTCGCCGGTGGTCCGCACGTCGAGCAGGCGAACCTCCGGCGACTCGAGGCGGCTCTTGACCCATGCCGCGTCGACGGCGACGTCCGGCGCCGGCCGCACGGTGATGTGACCGCTGCCTGCGTGCGGCGGCGTCGTCGACACGGGACGCCCCTCGGACCGCCACAGCTCGAGGCTGCCATCGAGCATGGAGACGTCGGCCGCGTGGCCCACTGACGCCAACGCCATGTACACCCATCCGGTCGTCATCGGACTGTCGCCGTAGAGGATCACGCGAGCGCCGTCGGTGACCCCGGCCTTCGCGAGGACGGCCGCGAGCGGCTCCGGCGGCAGAAGGACGTGACCGGAGCCGAGCGTGTCCATATGCTCGAGGAACCGCGCCCCCGGAATGTGCCCGCGGTTGTACCGCCCTTCATCGCCGGTGACCACGATTCGGACGTTCGGATCGTCGAGGTGCCGCTGCAGCCACTCCGTGGACACGAGAGGACCGGGACCGGAAGCCGCAGTCGCCTGTGCAGCGGCGGCAGCCGGGAGCAGAAGTGTCGCGATCGTTCCAAAAACGAACAGGCGCAGCATGCCGTGACCTCCAGACCGTGGGCGATTCTTCCTGTAGACGATCTGCAGGTGAAGATGGTTCGGCTCACTTAGAGCTTCCGCAACGTGCTCCCTGGTGCTGCCTCATGCGGCGTGCAGCCAGATCACCGCGGCGATTCCCGCGATGCCCAGGAGCGTTGCGAGCAGGACGCCGCCGATGACGAATCGGATCCATTTCTGATACGGCACGCCGGCGGCGAGGAGCACCGCCATCAGCGGACCGTTGGTGGGCCAGATCAGCTCGGCCAGCCCACCGCCCGTCTGATACGCCAGCACCGGCACCTGTCGCGACAGGCCCAGCAGATCCGCCAGCGGCGCGAACAGCGGCATCGTCAGCACCGCCTGACCGCTGACGCTGGGCACGACCAGGTGCACCAGTCCGTGAACCGGAATCTGCAGCAGCGCGGCGGTGACGGGCGGCATGTGCGCCAGCGGCGTCGCGAGCCCGTAGAGAATCGTGTCGACCACGCGGCCGTCCTCGAGCACCAGCGAGATGCTGCGCGCCACGCCGATCATGATCGCGGCCGATACCATGCTTGCCGCCCCTTCGAGATACGCCGAGACGGTCTTCGTGAGACCCAATCCGCCGACGAGGCCCGCGATGAGAGCGGCCAGCAGGAAGGCGCCTGACAGCTCGTTGAATCCCCAGTCGAGCCGCAGCGCGCCGTACACGTAAGCCACCATCGGCGCGAGCGCGATCGCGAGAATCAGGACGTGTTTCGCCGGCAGCGTGCGTGCGTCCACACGGGTCGTCCCGGCCGGGCTCACGCGATTCCTCGCGGCGTACCGGATCGTCCACGCGATCCACATAACGAGAGCGGCAACACACATGGCGAGCCGCAGCGCGCCTCCGGCGATCGGAGGCAGCTCGGCCAGCTTGAGGGCGATGCCCGCTTGAAATGGATTCGTCGGCCCGAACGCGCTGCCGATCATCGCCGCGCCCGTGCTCATCGCGACGACGACGACAGCGTCGACGCCGAGGCCCTGACCGAGGACGAGGAGGACAGGCACGAGCGGGATGATTTCTTCCTGCATGTTCTCGAGGGCGCCCATCGCGGCGAAGAACAGGCAGATGACCGGAATCGCCCACAGTCCCCGGCGTCTGAAGCGCGCGACGAGCATCGCGACAAGCGCCGGCAGCGTGCCGAGGCGATCGACGACCACCCAGGCGCCGCCGACGAAGAGGACGACGGCAATCACCTCTCCGGCGGCGACGAAGCCGCGCGGGACGGCGGTGGCCGCCGCGAGCAGGCCGACCGGCGCGCGCGGGACGGGGTGGTACGTGCCGGCGACGACGATCCGACGGCCGGTGGTGGGATCGTCGCGGCGGTCAAACGCACCGGACGGCAGGATCCAGGTCAGCGCTGCTGCGGCTGCAACGCCGGCAAGCAGGAGGATGAGCGGATGCGGCAGTTCGATCTTCGAGAACGCCATTCGAGTACCGGCGACCCTGAAAGGGTCGCCCTACACAGGTGGTGCAGATGTTGGTGCAGGGCGACTCTTTCGGGGTCGCCGCAAATCGGACGCCGCCATCGGAACCCCGCAGACCGTATGTCCGTTGCGGGGTGAGCGTCAACATCGAAGCGCTGTCGTCAAGGTGATGAAGGTGAGAAAATGCGTGCGGGAGTGTCCGGCCGTTTTTGACATCACAGATTCCGTTACGACCTTTCAGGCGAGCGAGCGGATATTCCTGGTAGTGTCAGGCTCCAGACGGACCCGTTTGTCGCTGGGCCGTGAGCTTCACAGGAGGTCAAGAGATCAGGAGTTCTGCTATTCTTCAAGAGAGAGCCTCCTGGCCTCCTGACCTCTTGTTCACATCCCGACGCCTCAGCGGCGCTGTAGCACGTAAGATCAAATACGTGCTACATTTGTGCCGTGAAGCCCTACGTACACGCCCGCGTCGGGAAGGCCGATCGAGCACTGTTGGACACTCTGAAGCGCGCCACTGGTCGAACGGAATCAGAGTTGGTTCGCCGCGGCCTGCGCCTGGTCGCGAAGGAGCTCGGCGGGCGGCCCAGCGCGCGCGATCTTGCCGGGCCGAGTGTGGGCAAGTTCACGCGCGGACCGCGGGATCTCTCCATGAACACGCGACATCTCGAAGGATTCGGCGAATGAACCGGCCCGGTGTGCTGCTGGACACCGGGCCACTGGTCGCGCTGTTGTCGAAGAACGACGCCGGGCACGCGCGCGCGGAGCGATTGTTCGCCGACTGCGAGCCGCCGCTCCGATGTTGCGAGGCCGTGGTCGCCGAAGCGTGTTTTCTCATGAGGAAAGTCGATCCGGCCGGGCCAGCCGAGGTTGTCGCGCTTGGACGAAAGGGGGTGTATGAGATCTCATTTGCGCTCGATGAGCACTGGGCGAACATCGAGGTGTTGCTTCGGAAGTATGCGAATCGCCCGATTGCCGTCGCAGATGCGTGCCTGATCAGGTGCGCCGAAATGCATGAAGAGCCGCGAGTGTTGACGTTCGACTCGGATTTCCAGGTCTATCGATGGAGCCGTAACCGGAAGTTCCGCGTCCTCGGCTAGGAGCGTGTTCACATTTCTCGGACAGGCTCGTCCTCCCGCCCCTTGAGGACGTGGCCGCCGGCCTGCGACAGCCCCAGGCTTCCGGCCAGCGTGAGCAGCCCGCACCCCACCATGACGAACGCCGGCGCCGTGTCGAGGCCGGTGCTTCGAATGAGACTGGTCGCCACGAGCGGTGCGGTGCCGCTGAAGATCGTGAAGGCCACGTTGAATCCGAGCGCCACGCCGCTGAAGCGGACCCGCGTCGGAAACAGGTCCGTCAGCAGCACCGCGAACGTGCCGTTGACGAAGCTGGCCGAGACGCCCGCCAGCATCAGCAGCAGCGTCACGTTCGGGCCCCGGCCGGCGAGCGCGGCGTAGAACGGAAACGCCAGCGCCACGAGCGCGAGCGAGCCCGCGCGCAGCAGCACTCGCGGATCCACGTCGTTCGCGAGGCGTCCCACCGCCAGAATCCCGAGGGCGTGGACGATGACGCCGATCGTCTGCGAGAGGACGGCCTGGCGCGGGGAGTAGCCGAGGACGCCCGACATGTACGCCGCCATGTGCGCGAAGAACAGGCCGTTGAATCCAGCGGTCGCGGCGAGCACCGCGACGCCCACCGCGACGCCCACGCGATGGGCACGCAGCACCTCGCGAAACGGCTGCCGCGACGCCAGTTGCTTTATCCGCGCGAATTCCGGCGACTCCTCGAGCGAACGCCGCAGGATGAAACTCAGCAAGCCGCCCAGCCCGCCCAGCACGAACGCCCCGCGCCACCCCAGCGCCGCCACCAGCTCCGCCGGCAGCCACGTGCGAAGGGCGAGGCTGACGACAGCGGCCACCGCCACCCCCAGCGTGACGCACGAGAACACCACACTGCACACAAACGGCGCATGCCGCGGCGCGGTTTCGACGACGTAGGTCAGCGCGCCGGGGAGCTCGCCGCCTAGACAGAACCCCTGTACCAGGCGCAGCACCACCATGAGCACGCTGGCTGCGGCCCCCCACGTCGCGAATGACGGCACCAGGCCCATGCCGAGCGTCGCGCCCGACATGACGAAGATCGAGATCAGGAACACGAGACGCCGGCCGTAGCGATCACCGAAGTGGCTGAGGAAGATGCCGCCGATCGGGCGGGCCAGGTAACCGGCCGCGAAGGCGGCGAACGACGCCATCAGGGAGATGAGCGGCGTCGGATTGGGAAAGATAGCGTCGGCGATGTCCTTCGCGAAGATGCCGAAGATAACGAAGTCGTAAAACTCGAGGGAGCCGCCAAGGCTGGCGAGCAGCACGATTCGCCACCCTGCCGCGCTGATGCGCTTCGAGTCCGGCGAAGCGGTCGTTGCGGCCGTGGAAACCTGGCGCCGGCCAGCGTTCATCGGCAGATTATATGGGTGGATGCGTGGGCGCCTCGGCTCGCTTGAACGAGTGAAGGATCCAAAAAGCAGACTTTTGTCTGACATTTGGATCCTTTAGTCCCATGAAGGGTGCACAAAATCCGCTCACAGGGTGAAAAAAGTCTTCCACACTTGGTTGACTTTGTGTCTTAATTCGCTGCGTAAGGATGAGGTAGATCGAGTTGCCGCGTACTAACTGACAGACAGAGAAGGGGAGGATGCGATGCGGAAGGCAATTCTCGGAGGAGTTCTGACGGTCGCGGCGCTCGTGGTGATCTTGATAATGCAAGGCGTGTCGCTGCACGGAATGCTCGGAGACGACGACGATGACGACAGCCCGACGTTGCTGCGGGCGTTGTGGCACCTCGACGACATCTTTGCGTTGACCTCGCCGACCGCCTTCCTCACGCCTGATTCAACGGGCGATGGGAACACCGGCGTGTTGTTCGATGGCGCCCAAACCGGCGTCGCGGGACGGTTCGGTTCGGGTATCGCCACCAGTACGGGCGGCTACATGGAAGTCGGCCACGATCCAACGATGGAGCCCCCGAGCAAGATCACCGTTGAAACATGGGTGAAAGCGGCGTCGCCATCGGCCGCAGGGACGAACGCGTACGTCCTGTCAAAGGGCTTCAGTGGGGCAACGACTTTGTGCAACGCATCGTACTCGTTCAATCAGGTTGATGCGACGGCCCCGGCCGGGCAATCCCGTGTCCACTTCGACATCCTCACAACTAACGGCCCGGCCACGGCGCTGGCCCGGTCGCCGTCGGGTACGGTCGCTGTTCCCGCTTCTTCGGCCGCCGTTTTCAATGGCGCCTTTCACCATCTGGCGGGTACATGGGATGGAACGACAACTGGCCTGAAACTGTATCTGGATGGAGTCCTTCAGACCGCGGACGGCACGGCACCGGCCACTGGATTCACTGCCATCAATTACAACCAACCGAACCGGGACTTTTATCTCGGACGCCTCAACGGGTCAACCACGACCACGCCCTGCACCACTACGGGTGCGAACAATCCGTTCACCGGCACGATCGACGAATCGCGCGTCTGGGCCCGGGACCTGACAGCGGGCGAAATCGCGGTCAGCGTCGACATGGGCAGGCAAACGAACCCTCCGGTCGAGATCGGGGGAGGAGAAGAAGCGTCGATTGCGTTTACGAAGCGTTGGGAAGTGACCGGCGCCGGAACGGCTAATAATCAAGTGAAAACGTTCAATTTCGACATCGCCACGTCGGAGCTATCGACCAAGATCTCGTCGTGCACGATTGGAACTGTTGACGGTGACGTCGAGGTCGAAAAGGCTAAGAACGCCACCGTCACCTCCGTCGCGAACCCGAACACGGCGCTTGCAACGGGAAAGAGTTGCACCTTCACGGTGACGCGCCTCGACGGCACGGACGACGCGGACGTCAGGTTCGAAGTTTCTCTGACCACCGGGAAGGAGCTCAAGGGACGCATCCGCATCCGTCCGTAGTGTGAGAACAGAAGGATTCGCCACGCGCAGCAGACCCCACGATCGCGGTCGTCACAGACCGTGCGACGGGTTGCTCGCGCGTGGCGCGACGTGCGCGAACCTTCCTCTTCCGTGTCGCGCGGGTCTGCGAAACTCTTTTCCGTCACAATCACAGTCTCCACTTTCCTTCAACTCTCAACTTTCAACTCTCACCTCTCACCTCTGAATTCTCACCTCCGGCTTCCGTAAGTGCGGGCCCTCACCGCCTGTGAAACTTCATTCCTGATGTAGCGCGGCGACTTTTTCATGGTTTCTTTAGGCCGAAGTTCCTCGGTGAACCTCGGTTTAGGCCTGCGGGAGCCGGCGGGCCAGGCGCTTCACGTTTTCGCAACGCGGTCAAGCCTTACGACTTCGTTATCTTCGGCATCTTCGCGAAGGACTTCGCTGACGCCCTCATTACCTGCGCCGGCTCGGACGATCTGACGAGTCGGCTGCTAGCCACAAACGAGCGCTCGCACTGGTAACCA
>QHWJ01000450.1 GCA_003222535.1 Acidobacteriota bacterium
ACGCGCGCTCGGCGAGCGAAAGGTCAAGCCGCACATGAAGTTCGTGTCCGACATGGCGGGCGAGAGCAAAGAGCAGGCCGACGCGCGGCAGAAGCGGCGCGAGAAGGGCCGCGACATCACGAAGGCCGGCATCTATCAGGCGTCGCAGTGGATTGAGAACCAGTTCCCGAATGCCGCGGAGCCGAAGGCGTGGCTCAAGGCGCGCCGCCCGGAGGTCTACAAAGAGCTGTTCCCTGGCGAGACCGGCGAGATCGTCAACGACCCGGCGAAGCGGCAGCGTCCGCGCGGCGAAGCCGCGGGCGGCGAGGACGCTGATACGGGCGCCTCGACGAACGCCGACTACCAGTCGCGCAATGCGGTCGGCGAGGGCATCAAGAAATACCTGACGGCGCATCCAGAAATCCGCGGCGTCTTCTGGGGCCAGGGCGGCAGCACCGGTTTGCGGCGGCAGCTGTACCCGATGACCGACAAGTTCCTTGGCACCTTCGTCACCGACAACGTCTACACGCTGCAGAGCCAGATGTCGACGTATCCGGGCGACGTGTGGCAGCTGGCCGAAGAGCAGCTGCTCGAGCCGCTGGTCTACGTGGATCGCATGGAGGCGAAGGATCCCGAGGGACTCGATGTCTGGTCCGACATCACCGATGAAATGGCCGAGCGGTGGGCCGCCGGCGCGTATCAGCGCGGCCATCTGTACATGTTCCCGAACCAGGCGACCGGCCGTTTCGGGTACTCCTTCGTGAGCTACCCGGCGTTCCAGCAGAAATATCTGCAGCGTGAGCCGATCGCGCGCATCAACGGCACGATCGCCGGGACGCAGGGACACGGGGGATTCTTCCCACGCTGGGAAATCACGTTCACCAACGGATTCATCAGCAACGTGAAGGGCGGCGGTGCGCAGGGTGAAGCGCTCAAGGAATTCGTCAACTGGGACAAGCTGAACAACCTGACGCGAGATCGCGTTCGGGTCGCACCCGAAGGCGTTCCGCCATCCGGTTCCGCTGCTGAAGACCGGCAACACGAGCCCGGACCGCGTACGGAGCGGCGTCATTCACTGGGGCCTCGGCATCCGCCTCTGGCACGATCCGGACGCGCCGACCGAATCGAAGGTGTGGCGCGAGTTCAGCGAGAAGAACAACGTCCCGTTCGATCACGGCTGGCACACGCATACCTACTTCACGACCTATAAAGTGCGCCTTCGCAATGCGAACAAGTGGGTGAACCTGCTCGAGAAGGGGCACATGACGAGCCTCGACAACCCCGAGGTTCGCGCGCTCGCGTCGCGCTATGGCGATCCGAACTACCTCCTCACCGAGGACTGGATCCCGGAGGTGCCGGGCATCAACGCGCCCGGCGACTACCTGAAGGACTACGCGCCGGATCCGGGCAAGTACGCGCTGCAGGTGCTCGACAAAGCGAACAAGGGCACCTACGAGCATTACTTCCCGGGCGCGGGCTCCAAGATCACGTTGGGACCCGCCGGGGCGCCCTCACGGCCCGGTACTCAATGAACAGAGGTCATGGCTGCTAATGGCTAATGGCTAATGGCTAATGGCACATGGGTGATGGCCACCATCGTCTCTACGCAATCAGCCATCAGCCATCAGCCATCAGCCATGCCGAGCGACATATGCGATCACTT
>QHWJ01000339.1 GCA_003222535.1 Acidobacteriota bacterium
GTCGGGCAGCCAATCGATGCAGAATGGAAGGCCAAATGTCGTCCGGACTGCGATTTCGCGGTTGCCATCGAGATCGACTGCAATGATTTCCTGGGCTCCCCAGTCCGAGAACCACAGACGGTCGTTGTGCCACCGTGGCGATTCCCCCATCGCGAGGCCGGTCAACAGGATTTGGGCTTCGGTTGTCGAAGATTGTTGTGATGGCATCACAGCCTTGCTCCTGCCACGTCCCCGGTGGTCTTCGGAGGGTGCCAGTCATCATTCCAGGGTTGCGCACCGGGCCGAAATAGCTCTCGAGGCCCGTCGTGCCCATGCCCAATTGATGCATGTTCATTTTGCCGACGACGATGGCCCCGGCGTCCTTCAATTTCGCGACGCCGACCGCGTCTTTTTGGGGGACACGATTCTTGAACCTCTCGAAGGCAGCCGTCGTTCTCAGATTGGCGGACCTCCGTCAAGAGCAGCGCGGCCCGCTGACGCGCCGGCAGATGCTGAAGAGCCGCGACAAACGCGAGGCGGATGCTCTGACGCAGGGTCACGAGCTCGAGCGGATCCGCGTCGGACGGGAGGGCGCGCGCATCGGGGATCGGATCGAGCCAGTGCGTGCGCGGGCGCGTCTCGAGCTCTTCGTCCACGGTGCCGTCGGGACGCTCTTCCATCGGTCGAGCGCGGCGCGACCTGGAGGACAACGCGTCGAGGCAGACGTTGGTCGCGATCCGGTACATCCACGTCCGAAGTGATGCCCGCCCGTCGAATCGGTCGAGGCTCCTCCACGCACGCACCATCGTCTCCTGCACCGCATCGTCAGCATCGAAGGCCGACCCCAGCATGCGGTAGCAGTGGCCCGTCAATGCGGCGCGGTGTGTTTCGAGTTGGGCGACGTCCACGTGCATCTGATCCTGATATCACCGCTGGCTCACGCCGTCAACGCGATGGTTTTGCCCTGGCGCTACTGTCCGATTCGGCAATCCGCAAGATGGGAATTGCGCCTCGGCGCTCGTCGTCTGAGGGCGGGCCCGGCCCGTTGAGTTGAGCAGCAGATGCCGGGTACCGTTTGGAATACGGCGGTCAGTTCGAGAGCCAGCAGAGCGCCTCGCGGCGTCTCGCCGTTTTCTTCGTCGCGGTAGTCGCCGGACTGTTCATGCTGCTCGTGCCGGCCTTCGGCCGTGCGCGCGACACCGCGATCCTCATGGTCAATCTCCCGCTCGCGCTGATTGGCGGCGTCGCCGGCGTGTTCCTCGCCGGCGGCAGGTAAGGTCACCCTGACTTTCACGGTGGGAGACGTCAAGGTCTCCGCGATCGCTGATGAAGCGTCAATGAATGAATCCGACGGGTGCGCCAGCGGCAGCCTGGACCGGATTGTTTGCGACAATCAGCGAGGCTCCGCCAAGGACGACAGTGACTACGACGATAACGATGAGCCACACGAACGTGTTGCGCGTCATGAGGGTGCCTCTCGTTCAAGATCTCGTGGTTGGCTACTGATTGAGTAACGCCGGCTTTCCGCTTGCGATCGTCCAGACCGCAGGACGCGACGCGAAATTCCCGCTGGCCGCAGCCTTGGTCAACGGACCGGCCGTTCCGTCGTAGCTGCGCAGGTTGCGGAGGTATACCGCGGGATTCTGGCCCGTCTCGAACGCGCTGACGATCATGTTCACCGAGTCGTACGCATACGGCATCATGTGCGTGGCGAATCGAGTGTCGGGATATTTCTCCTCGAATCGCCGCTTGAACCCGATGTCCGTCAGGTTGCTGTCGGTGTACCAGGCGCCTTCGAACAACGCCGGATTGTCGCTGAGGGATGGCGCGACCACCGCCGATACGTTGTGAATCCGGGCGTCACCAAGCTGTTGACCCAGCAGATCGAGCCCAGGTTCCAACGCTTCGACGTAGTACACGTCGGGGCGCGACGCCGCAGCCCGTCTGATCAGCGAGCGAAAGTCGCTGACGGAGCCGTCGAACCGCTGTTCGTCGGCAACGGTGAGCCCAAGGCGCGCGACCTCGATCTTCAGCGCCTTCACGTGGTTGTTGATGCTCGGGTAGTCCTGCGTCAGCAGTGCGACGCGCTTGATGCCGCGACGCTGCGCCTCCCGCGCCCACAGTTCGCCTTCGGCCTCCGGCGACGGAATGTTCGTGAAGTTGTAGGCGCCGTCCCCAATCCAGCTGACGGTGCACACGCACAGGTGCGGAATACGCGCGGCCGTCGCATACGGCTTGGTTTCCTGACCGATGAGCGAAATGCCGCCAACGATCGCGTCGACCTTGTCGTCGTTCACGACCCGGCGAATCACCTGCTTGGCCTTTTCGGGATCGGGTCCGCTGTCCCTGATCACCAACTCGTACCGGTATTTCTTATCCCCCAGATCGTCGCGTGCCATCTGGACCGCCTTGACAAACGAGTTGCCCAGCATCGCGTAGGGTCCAGTGGTGGGCACGATCACGCCGATCTTGACGACACCCTGCGTCGGCGGCGCCCAGACGTCACGGTCGAGAGCGACGAAGGCGAACAGGATTGCCGTCACACCGATTGCTGCAACGCCCGAGAGCGCGACACGTCGTCCGCGACTCGGAATGAGCTGGAGGCCGTAGTAGAGAACAAAGAGACTGCCGAGGAACATCGCGACGCCGCTGATCTCGAACCCGAAGGCGCCGAACACGGGCTTCGGGTACGCAGTGGACACCGAGGAAAGAAACGTTCCCGCGAAGATCGGAAGCGTGATGTCCCACAGTCCCTTGATCACACCGAAGCCGACGACGATCCAGGCATTCATGACGCCGTAGGCAGCGAGTGCCCGCCTGTTCCCGGTCCGGCGAAACCAGATCCACAGCGCTGGCGGGACAGCGAGCAGCGTGGCTCCCAGGACAAACGCGCCGCTGCCGAGCGTGAATACGTGATTGAATGTGATCGCGACCGCCGTAAGCGCGACGGCGACGACCGACCGCCAACCGGGCCGCCGGATTTCGTTCTGTGAGTCCATCGCCAAACCCTCCTTGCTGAGGAACGACATGTTCATGATGGATGGACGTTCGTTTCGGAACATAATGTTCAGTTTCCGAGGACGCGGAATCAGACGCCAGACGGTGTAACGTCTGTTACTGAACAATTGACCGTTCGTTGTTCGGAAATGTGAGGGGTGCGGTGAAGGCGAGAGCCGTCGATCGACGCATTCAGCGAACGCGGCAACTGCTCCACGGCTCGCTGATGGCGCTGATTCAAGAAAAGGGGTTTGAAGCCCTGTCCGTGCAGGACATCATCGACCAGGCCAACGTCGGTCGGGCGACGTTCTACGCCCATTTCGACAGCAAGGAAGATCTCCTCGCGAGCGGCATCGAAAACCTGCGCGCATCACTGAAGGAACGGCAACGGCAGGCGCGATCGGCAGGCGGATCGGACGAGAGGCTTTTTGCGTTCAGCCGCGAGCTCTTCACTCATGCGAACGAGCACAGAACCATCTTTCGTGCCATGGTCGGGAAACGAAGCGGTGCGGTCGTGCAGCAGTTGCTGCAGAAGATGCTCGTCGATCTCGTGCGGGAGGAAGTCAGAGGGACATGGGCCGAGAAGGAGAACGAGACGCCCATCGAAGCGGTCTCGCAATTCATCGGGGGCGGTTTGTTCGGACTGTTGATGTGGTGGGGCAACGGGAAAATGCGGATGGCCGTTGACGATGTCGATTTGATGTTCCGGCGGCTCGCAATTCCTTCACTCAAGGCTGCTGCTCGGTAACTCTGCATGTCAGCAGCCCTTTAGAGCACGAAGGTCGTGAACCGGCACTCGCACCTGAGCGGTGCCGACATCGCAGCGTGAAAGAGGACAGCAAATGCAAGAAGAAAGGACCGATCAAAAACAATGAAACGTCGATCTTCGAAGAGCAAGGCCAGGCCGCGCGGCACAGTCGATGTCGATGCCTACCTCGCAACGGTGCCAGCCGACGCCCGGGAGGCGCTGGAGAAGCTTCGGAAAGCCATCAGCGCCGCAGCGCCGCGCGCAGAGGAGGGTTCCAGCTACGGTCTTCCGGCCTTCAGACTCGACGGACGGCCTCTTGTCTGCTTCGCAGCGGCGACACATCACTGTTGAGCTACGCGCTATGCCTTCGCGGGCGTGTCCGCGCCGGCCCAGAGGTTCATCGTGCTCAGCTCCTCGCGTCCGCACGCCTTGAGGTACAGGAACAGCTGCGTGCGGTACGCCGCGTGGCCGTTGAGCACCAGCGTGATGACAAGCAGTCCGCGCGACGACTTCCGGCCGAACATGTCCACTTCCTTTCGGAAGTCTCGGTCGGTCCACCCGCCGAGGCGCCGCGCGTACTCGTCCGACTGCTGCCCGATGGCGGTAAGCGCTTGATCGAATGACATCTTTTTCGCGTCGGCTTCCGCCGGACTCCACGTGGCGCTGAGCGTCGGCCGATCGAAAACGCCGTGCTCGATGACCGTGAGCTGAGTCGGTCCCATGATGGCCATGTACTGCAGCAGCTCGAGCGTGCTGCGCTGCTTCGGCGTCGGCCGGTAGCCGAGCATCGAGGGCTCGACCTTGCCCGCGAGGTGAAGAAGGACGCGGACCTCGTGCTGCAGCATTGCAATCAGTTCGGATGTGGTCAGGATCATAGGTTTGTCGAAAGCGAATCTGGATGTCGCTTCTCCGGTGCTACACTCTGCGCAAGGCGATGGACAAACGCAAGCGCAGCCGACAGCCTAGCACGAGCAAGACCAGGAATCTCAGGAGACGATCCAGCGAAAAGCCGGAGAGCTTCCGGCGGCCGCAGCCTGCGCAAGTCAGAACTTGACCTCCAGCGTCTCGGGCTGACCGATAGCATTCTCTGCGAGGTGCTGCAGGGCATTCGCAACGAGGTTGCGGCGAGGCAGGTTGAGCAGAGACTGCTGACGTTGGACGTGTTTCATGAAAGACGAATACGATTTCAGCGCGGGAAAACGCGGACCGGTTCTAAAGAGACCCGGACAGCGCGGCGAAAGCAGAGCCGATTTGCCTGTCGTCTGTACGTTAACGCGGGCCACAATCGCCACCCGCGAGGCTGCCTTGCTGCCAGGTCTCTTCGGCCGTGCCGACAGCAGGGAAGACACGGCAGAAGGCATTCGGATCAGGCTTCCAGCCGACGCGCTGTCAGCAGTCCTGGAGACGGTTGATGCCGAGCGGCAATGCTGTCGATTCCTGCGCTTTGAAATCACCGTGGAGCCCGACGGTGGCCCGATTTGGCTGACGCTCAGTGGGCCCCCGGGCACGCGCGAATTCTTATCCGCGCTTCTCGAATCGTGAGCAGGAATCTGCCGTCTCCGTCACGGGCTGCTACTCTTGACGCTCGCCGAGAACGAGCGTGAGTAGAATACGAATGCCGGCCATCCCGGAGGCGCAGGAAGACGCCACCTGTCCGGAGGAGGGTTCATGCGTACACCGCTGCCGCTCGTAACGCTTCTGTTCCTTGCGCTCTCGGCCGGCGCTGCGATTGACGCGCAGATCGGCAATCCGATCACCAGCAATCCGATTCCGGCGCCGATCACGAAACGCGGGCTGACGGTCGAAATCCGGGATGTCGTGCGCCTGCCCGATACGCGCGGGCTGCGCCCCGCCGCCGAGGACGTCGTGCCGGCCGGCTGGGCGCGCGTCAGCTACGTTCGCGACCTTCCGGACGGCCGCCGGTTCGCCAACGACTCGCGCGGACTGCTGTACCTGCTCGATCGCAACAACCAGCCCTCCGTGTATGCGAACGTCGGGGCCGCCTTTCCGTTTGCCGTCTACAACAGGCTGGAGAGCGGATTCATCGGATTCGATTTCCACCCGGAATTCACGCGGAACGGGTTGTTCTACACGGTGCATGGCGAGCGCGCGATGGGCAACCCCGCGATGCCGGACTTCATCCCCCCGGGGTTCACCCGAGCCGATGTGACCTACCACAACGTCATCACGGAGTGGCATGCCGCGAACCCGGCTGCGAACACCTTCGTGGGCACCAGGCGTGAGCTGCTCCGCGTGGCCCACGTGGTCAGCAACCTGACGCACCCGTTTGGCCATCTCGAGTTCAACCCGACGTCGAAGCCCGGTGCCCCCGATTACGGCCTGCTCTATACGAGCGGGAGCGACCTGGGGTTCAGCAATGGCGGGGGACGGAATGCGAGCAATCCGACGCAGACACAGCGCCTCGACACGGTGATCGGCGCCATTCTGCGCATCGACCCACGCAGTCCTTCTGTGTCTGGAGGGATGAAAGGGCTCGGCGACTACACCATTCCGGCGATCAACAAGTTCGCCGCGGACGGCGATCCGAAGACGCTCGGCGAGATCTACGCGTACGGATTCCGGAACGCCCACAGGCTTTCCTGGGATCTCACCGACGGAACGATGTTCGCGTCGGACATCGGGATGAACAATATCGAGGAAATCAACATCGTTCGCGAGGGCAACAACTACGGATGGATGAAGCGCGAGGGGATCTTCGAGAACGGCGTGACAAGACCGGGCGGCGCCCTCAACCAGCTCTACCCGCTCCCTGCCGAGATCCTGGACGGGCGGATGAAGGACGGGTTCACCTACCCGGTCGCGATGTATGACCACAGCGAGGGGCAGTCGGTGACGGGTGGATTCGCCTACCATGGCCGCATTCCCGCGCTCCGAGGCAAGTTCGTCTTCGGCGACATCGTCCGTGGACGCGTCTTCGTTGCCGACCTCGCCGCGATGAAAAAAGCTGATGATGGGATTCCACAGACCGTCGCGCCTGTTGAAGAAATCCAGCTGTGCGTGCGTGACGCGGGCGGCAACCGCACGTACGTGACGTTCCGGGAGCTCATCGAGGCGACCAACGGCGCGACGGTCACGCGGGCGGACCTGCACCTCAGCCGCAGCCGCGACGGGGAGCTCTTCCTGACGTCGAGGCAGGACGGCATGATCCGGATGCTCGTTCCGGATTCGAGCGGCACGGCGACCGCGGCCGCGCGCCGATGAGGATTCGTCAGTCCTGGCGGTGCCAGCGAGAGCCTCCGCCTTTTCACGCTGCGCGACAGATGCTGAACGGAGCCCGCTGAAAAACTCCGTAGCTCGATGGCCCAGATCAAACGGCCGGTCAATTCGACCGGTCGTTTTTGCGTACGGGCGGAAGCAGCTCACCGAAGCTGCGCCGCGGCAGGCCAGGGGCCGTCGCACGAGTGCCGAAATCACTTGCTATCTTTAGATAGCGTAAGATATCTTTTGCCGTCATGTCCAACAAGCGAACTCCGTTATTCGTGAGGTTGCCGCACGACCAGGCGGCGGCCCTCGACCGCCTGACCGAAGCGACCGGACGTCGTAAACAGTCCCTGGTTAGTGAGCTCCTCGGAGACCGGCTGACGGCTGCACAGCCGCTTTCCGTTGGCCGGGTCGAGGTCACCGGACCGGCCGCTGCGGGCGGCGAGGTGTTCACCCTGGAGGAGGTTGCCGCGCTTCTCAAGGTCCCAGCCGACGCCGTGCGATCGCGCGCGGAGAAGGGCGAATTGCCCGGCCGGCGTTTCGGGAAAGAGTGGAGATTCGCGCGAACGGCCGTACTCGCCTGGCTCGCGGACGGCGAAGCGCAAAGGCGGGGCGGTAGCAGGGACGGGCGCACACGTGCTCCAGGGAGGTGATTGTGCACCCGCACACCTGGCAGATTGCCGCAGTTGTGACGGCGCTGGTCTCTGTCGTCCTCATCAACGGCGCCGCCCACCCCTTCAGATACCCGCAACCGCGCAAAGGCGATGCGTCGGACAGCTACTTCGGCACACGCGTCGCGGACCCGTACCGGTGGATGGAAGATCTCAATTCGCCGGAGTTGAAGCAGTGGATCGCTGTTGAGAACGCGATCACGTTCACGTATCTGAACAGCCTGCCGGCGCGCGACGCGCTGAAGTCGCGCATCACCGAGCTCTATAACTACCAGCGCGTGACCGCGCCGAAGTTCGTTGGGGGCCGCTGGTACTACAACCACAATACGGGCCTGCAGCGGCAGGCGGTCGTGTTCACCCGCGAGACGCTCAACGGCCCGGAGAGGGTCGTCATCGATCCGAATCAGGTGTCGCCCGATGGATCGACGGCGCTGTCGTTGTTCGATCCGGCGCCGGACGGCCGTCATTTCGCGTACGGGCAGTCGGAGGGCGGATCCGACTGGTCCACCGTCTACGTTCGCGAGCTTGGCACCGGGAAGCAACTGCCCGACGAGATTCAATGGGTGAAGGCCAGCAATATCACGTGGACCGAAGACGGCAAGGGCTTCTTCTACGGCCGCTATCCGGAGCCGCCGACAGGCAAGGCGCTCGAGGCGCTTCTGCGCGACAAGAAGATTTACTACCATGCGCTCGGCACGCCGCAGTCCGCCGACAGGCTCATGTACGAACGTCAGGACGAGCCCACGTTGTTCATCGATGCCGACACGGACGACATGGGCCGGTACGTGTTCTTCTCGACGCGAAAAGGAATAGGCAGGAACGAGTTGTTCGTGAAAGATCTCGGCGATCCTCTCAGACCGGAGCTCGATGCGCCGGTCAGGCCGCTCTATCTCGGGCACACTGCGTCGTACGATCCCCTCGGCGTCGTGAACGGGACGCTCTATCTGCTCACCGATCTCGACGCCCCGAACAAAAAGATCGTATCGGTACCGGTGGACCGTCCCGACCTCAGGAACTGGCAGACGATCGTGCCGCAAGCGAAGAACGCCATCGAATCGGCGCGGCTGCTCGCGGGAAAGCTCGCCGTGAATTCGCTCGTCGACGTCGCCAGCCAAGTGCAGTTCTACAATCTGGACGGGACGCTTGCGGAGAGAATCACTCCGCCCGGAGCCGGCGTCATTACCGGACCGATCGGCCGCTTTACGAGGCCGGAGGTGTTCTACACGTTCACGTCGCCGCTCTGTCCTGCCACGGTGTTCCGATTCGACGTGGTGACGGGGCAGAGCACGCCGTTCGAGCCGCCACGGCTGACGTTCGACCCGGCGCTGTACACGACCGAGCGCGTGTTCTTCACGTCGAAAGACGGCACGCGCGTGCCGATGTTCATCACCCGCAAGAAGGACCTGAAGAAGGACGGCGCGAATCCGACGATGCTGTCCGGCTTCGGCGGCTTCGGCATTGCAATGCTGCCCACCTTCCGATCCGACGTGCCGGCGTGGCTCGAACAGGGCGGCGTGTGGGCGACGGCCAATGTCCGGGGCGGCAGCGAGTACGGTGCGGGATGGCACGAGGCGGGGATGTTGGAGAAGAAGCAGCAGGTGTTCGACGATTTCATCGCCGCCGCGGAGTACCTGGTGAGCGAGAAATACGCCTCGCCACACACGCTCGGGATCATGGGCGGATCGAATGGCGGCCTGCTGGTCGGCGCGGTGATGGAACAACGGCCCGATCTGTTTGCGGTGGCTCTTCCGGCTGTGGCCGTCATGGACATGCTGCGGTACCACAAGTTCACTGGTGGCGCGGTCGGGGTGACCGAGTACGGGTCATCGGAGAGCGCAAAGGACTTCCCCTACCTGTACAAGTACTCACCGCTGCACAACGTCAAGCCCGGAACCTGCTATCCGGCCACATTGGTGACCACTGCCGATCACGACGATCGCGTGGTTCCGAGCCACTCCTTCAAGTTCACCGCGGCGCTCCAGGCGGCGCAGGGCTGCGACAAGCCGGTGCTCATCCGCGTGGAAACGCAGGGGTCCCACGCCTATCGCCCAACCGACAGGAGAATCGCGGAGCTCGCGGACGAGTGGGCGTTTGCGCTCGCCAACATGAAGGTGGCGGTCTGGCAGGAACGGATCAGGAACTGACGGTTGAGGCACCCGCACCAGGCGTCGGTTGGCGTAGCGCGGCGACGTAACGCGTCGATTTCTGTAGCTTCGGACGAGCAAAGCCCGGTGGCCCCGCCGGTCGATCCGGCGGGGCCTGCGGGTTCCGGGTTTCTGCGTTGTTCGTGACTCTTCACACGCTCGACTAGCCGTGAGCCGGCTGCGCGAACTGCTTCATCCACGCCGCCTGGCGCTGCTCCATTTCCTGGTGCGTGAGATCTTCTTTGCGCGTCGCGATCGTCCACCTGTAGCCGTGCGGGTCGGTGAAGGTCCCGGAGCGATCGCCCCAGAACTGATCCGTCATCTGCCCCATGGGCCCGGCCTGAACCTGCGCGCCCGCCGCAACGGCGCGGTTGAAGAGCGCGTCGCAATCCTCCACGTAGACCCAGAGCGAAGCGGGTGAACCGCCGATAGCTTTGGGGCCTTGACCACCCATCATCGCGTCGTTCAGCATGATGCGCGAATCGCCGATGCGCAGTTCCGCGTGGAGGATCTTCCCATCGGGACCGGCGGCACGCGCCACTTCTTCCGCACCAAGGGCCTTCTTGTACCAATCGATCGCCTGCGCTGCGTTGTCGAGCGTGAGCTGCGGCGTAACCGTGTGGAACCCTTCTGGAACTGCACTCTTCGCTTTCGCCATTTCGACCTCCTTCGCCTCAAAACCACGAGCCTTGCATGGTGTTGTAACGCGACGTGTTCGAACTCGACTGCTGATAAAGAACCGTGGCGCTCACTGGTACACGCGTGCAGCCTTGAGCGCCGCGAGCACGCGCCCGTCTCTGAACGGGACCCGGCGGAGCCGAACGCCGGTTGCGTCGTAGATGGCGTTGGCAACGGCTGCAATCAGGGGCTTGCAGGCCGTCTCGCCGGCTCCGTAGGGCGGCAGGTCGGAACGGTCCGGATGAGGATCTCCGTTCACCAGCACGACATCGATCCTGGCCGGCGTGTCGGCATGCGTGAGCGTGGGATGAGAAATCCAATCCACGCTCGTGACCTTTTCGGTGTCGAACCGTACTTCCTCGTGAAGCGCGCGGCTCAACGAGTGGAGCATGCCGCCCTCGATGGTGCGGCGAAGCGCCTCGGGGTTGATGACCAGCCCGCAGTCGTGCGCACAGACGAGCCGCTTCACCCAGACGTGACCGGTCCGGCGATTCACTTCGACCTCCGCGATCTGGGCGACGACGGTCTGGTTACGGTACGAATACGCGAGCCCGCGCCCGGTGAGAATCGTTCCGGCTCCCTGCGATCCCGGTGACGGACGAGTGTCCCACCCATACGCCTCCGCCACCGCCTTGACGACGGCGATGGAACGCGCCCGCTTGAACCCGCTGTCATCCGTGCTGGCGGCGGTGAGGAGCCTCATGCGGAACTCGACCGGGTCGGCTTTCGCCGCGGCCGCCATCTCGTCGATGAACGATTCGGCGGCGAAGGTCACCTGCGGACCATTGGGATCGCGCAGGTTTCCGGTGCGAAGGGGCGTTTCCCAGACGAGAGGCAGGCTCACGACCTGTGTGGCTGTGCGCTTGTTCGGGATGGCGTACATGTCCGAAGGCGTTGCCGCGCTGCCACTGGCCGGCGTGGAGCGCCTCGTTCCCATGAGTTGAGCGATCAGCACGGTCTCGGCCTCGTTATAACCGAGATGACAGTAGTCGGCGGCTCGCGCATTGTAATCCAGCGCAATCAGATTCCCGTCGGCATCCAGGCCTCCGCGCATCTTGAATGTAAATGCCGGACCCTTGGTGTCCCACGCCGTCTCTTCGTGCCTCATCCACTGCACGCGAACGGGCCGGCCGATCTCTTTGGCCAGGAACGCCGCCTCGAAACCCGCATCGTCGGCCGCCGTGCGGCCGTACCCCTGCGGACCCTCCATCCAGACGACGCGGACCTGTTCACGTGGCATCCCAAGAAACGCCGCGACGCCGGCTCGCATGCCGTAGGACTTCATGTCGTTGGAATAGATCGTCATCTGACCGTTCGACGGATCCGCGGTGGCATGGGCCGGACCGAAGGCCGTGTGCCCCTGGAACGGGACATCATATTCGACTTCGATGATCTTCGCCGCGCCTGCCAGCGCCGCGTCGGGGTTTCCGACGACGTTCGGCCTCTGGCTCGACGTGGGCGTGGCGCCGCGCACGTAGGTGAAGAGATCTTCCGATGCCGGGAAGGACGGTGTCGACGGCTTCTGCCACTCGACCTTGAGCTGTCTGGAGGCCTTGATGGCCTGCTCTTCCCGCTCGCAGACAACCGCGACGTAGTTGCCCTTGCTCACGACCCTGATGAATCCAGGAATGCCTCGAACGGAAGACTCGTCGATGCTGATCACCTTCGCACCGGCCACCGGCGGCTTCACGTTGCGCGCGTGAACCATGCCCGGAAGCTTCACGTCCACGGCCCATTTCAGCGAGCCGTCCACCTTGGCAGGAATGTCGTAGCGCTGTGGCGACCGGCCCACGATCTTGAGGTCCTGTACCGGTTTTACCTTCGCCTGACCTGTGGTCGCGTCGATGTTGTTTCCCGTCAGCGCGATATTGAACCTCTTTCCCCCGATCAGTTGTCCGTAAGTGACGCTCCTCGAGGGATCCGCTTTCACGGTGATCACGCCCTCGCTGACGGCGAGCTGATCGACGGGGACGGCAAATCGCGCGGATGCCATCTCCAGCAGAACTCGCCGGGCCTCGGCAGCGACGCGCCGCATGGGCCAGCCATCGGTCTGAATAGCATCCGAAGCGCCGGATCCGCCCTGGTCGACGGTGATGTCGGTGCTGCCCATGATGCAAGTGGTCTTGTCGTATGCGATGTCCAGTTCATCGGACATCATCTGCCGGAAAGCGGTGCCGGTGCCCTGGCCACAGTCCGTCTTCCCGACGTAGAAGGTCGCTGTGTTGTTTTCGTGAATGACGATCCACGAATCGAGCTGTCGGAAGTTGGGGTCCGGATAGGGGCCCGCAGTCTGGGCACTCGCATCCGTGGCAAGTGGACCGGCTGCCGCCGCCGCGCTGAAGCCGACGACGAGCAGTCCCGAACCCTTGATGAAGTTCCTCCGGGAGATCGTTCCGTGCCACTGCTCCAGGAACTCTTCGACCCGCGTCGGAACGTCGTCGGCCTGGCGCTCGGCTGAAGCCTTCGCGCTCCGAGGATCCTGACTGTTGTTCGTGAAAGTCGTCATGCTATATCTCCTTGGCCTGCCGAAGCGGGTCTACCGTCTTGCGCGCGAAGGCGGCCCTTTCCCGAAGCGGTCCCGGTAGCCATCGACGCCGCAGCCCGCTTGATGGCGGCTTGAACGCGGTAATACGTCATGCAGCGGCACAGGACCCCGACCATCCCCTCGCGGATCTGCGCATCGGTCGGATTCGGATTCCTGTCCAGGAGCACCTTGGCCGTCATGATCTGCCCGTTCTGGCAGAAGCCGCATTGCGGCACCTGCTCGTCAATCCAGGCCCGCTGCACGGGGTGCAGATTGCCTTCCCTGGCCAGCCCCTCGAGCGTGGTGATCTCGCCCTTGACGGCGGAACACGGCGTGATGCACGACCGAACCGCGGCGCCGTTCATGATCACGGTGCATGCCCCGCACTGGCCAAGTCCGCAACCAAACCGCGGGCCCTGCAGGTCGAGATCGTTGCGCAGGATATAGAGCAGCGGAGTCGAAGGGTCGACATCCAGGGTTTGCGCCCTCCCGTTCACCTTCAATGTGATCTTGCTCATTCTCCACTCTCCTTACGAATTGGATCGCTCGAGCTGTCTCGCTGCGCGCCGCCCTATTGTAGGCGGACACGCCCCCAGTTCACGAGTACGCCACGATGCCCACGGCTCGTCCTTCGACAAGCTCAGGACGAGCGGATTTGTCTGCCCACCGGCCGAAGCGAGACCACTGCCACGATTTTTTTTGGATCCGGCGCTGTCATGCGCGCCATACGCTAAGCGAAGACCGCGATTGTTGTATACCCAGCATGGGCAGAAGCGTAGCATTGGCCCCGATGAGAGGAGTCTGGTAATGACGACGATCCACGAGTCCGGTAAGACCGTGCGGGCGCGGCAGCGGTCAATCTTCTGTGTGGTGGCTTTGATTTCGATGGCGGGTGTCCATGCGGCATCCGCTCAGAGCGTCTCGTCGGGAACGATCGAAGGCATCGTGAAGGACGAGTCCAACGCCATTCTGCCCGGCGTGACGGTCACCGTGACCAGTCCTCAGCTGCAGGTCGGGCTGCTTACTCAGGTGTCCGATGCAGCCGGAAACTACAAGTTCGTCGACCTGCCGGCCGGCACCTATCGCCTGAAGGCCGAGCTCACCGGATTCTCGACGTCCATTCGCGAAGACCTGCGCCTGACCGTCGGCTTCAACGCGCGCGTCGATCTGACGCTGAAGCTCGGTGCCATGGAAGAGTCGGTCACCGTCAGCGGGCAGAGTCCGGTGGTCGACATCACGAGCACGACGGGAAGCGTCGCGTTCACCAAGGAAGTGCTCGATTCGATACCGCGCGGCCGCGACCTGCAGAACATCTTTGCCATGGCGCCCGGGGTGACGCAGGCGGTCGCCGATGTCGGCGGCAGCACGATGGCGCAGCGCCAGAACCTGTCCAGCTACGGCGTCCTGTCCCAGCCGAAACTCCAGGTCGAAGGCATGAACATCACGATGGGCGCAGACCAGAACACCGCGATCTATTTCAACGACAGCACGCTCGAAGAAGTGCAGATCAAGAGCTCGGGCAACGACGCCGAAGTCTCAGTGCCGGGTATCTCGATGGTGGCGATCATGAAGTCGGGCGGCAACGCCTTTCACGGCACGTACCAGGTCTCCACGGAATCGCCGAAATTCCAGTCCGACAACCTGGACAACGCCCTGCGGGCGCAGGGGCTCACCGCCACGTCGCCGCTGAAGAACTTCTACGACGTATCCGCGGATCTCGGTGGCCGGATTATCCGCGACAAGTTGTGGTTCTACGGTGCATACGGCCGGCAGAACAAGAACGAAGGGCTGCTCGGGTTCGCGTCCGGTCCGGGTCCCGACAACAAGTACCTGACAGCGGACGACCCGCTCGCCAATGTCGAGACATCGCTCTCACAGATATCCGCGAAGCTGTCCTACCAGCTCACGAAGAACAATCGGCTGGTCTACGCGTGGCAGCGGGGCACCAAGGCGCAGCCGCAGAACAACGCCGGCCGGTTCACCCCGCTCGAATCGACGAGGGACTACAAGAACCCGACGGCGATTCAGAAGCTCGAGCTCCAGAGCATGATCAGTCCGCGGGTGCTCGTGAACGCCGTCGGCGGCTACAGCGGGTACGTGACTGATTACGATGCGGCCCGCTCCTACGCACGTGCGGATGCGCCGCCGCGGCAAGATCTCGCGACGACGTTAAACACGGGTTCTGCCTCATTGCATCAGAACAAGACCCGCGATCGCTTTCAAAGCGACGACAGCATCAGCTTCTTCCCGGACCGCTCGTTTGCCGGCAAGCACGAGCTCAAGACCGGCATCAGCATCTATCTCGACAAGAGCTCCGACGGTTATGCAAACAACCTGGCCTGCAACTGCATCCTGTACACCGACACGATCGGCGGCGTCCCGGGTACGCCATCGCAAATCAGGCTCTACAACACGCCGGTCGTTCCAGCAGACCACGACAACATTTACGCGTGGTACCTGAAGGACAGCTGGCGGCCCACGAGCAGACTCACGGTCAATCTCGGTATCCGTTGGGAGCGGCAGCACTCGTTCCTGCCCGCGCAGGATTATGCGGGCGCGCGTGATTGGCCGACAGTATTCCCCGGCGGGTCCTTCCCGAAAATCGAGGTGCAGAAGCTGACCCGCGCGGTGCCTCGTACCGGCCTGGCCTGGGATATCGGAGGCAAATCGGTCGTGAAAGCGACATTCGGTCTGTACAACTACATGCTCGGGGACACCTACGCCGACGCGTTCAACAGGAATGCCACCGCGCAGGCCACGTTCAACTGGCACGATCTGAACGGCGACAAGCTCTATCAGCCGGGCGAAGTGAACCTCGACCCGAACGGTTCCGACTTCAGGAGCATCACGGCGGCCAGCAACCAGATCCTGAATCCGAATCTGAAATCGCCGGATATCTGGGAAACGACGGCGAGCTTCGAGCGCGAGCTGGCGGCAAACATGGGGCTCCGCGTGATGTATGTCAACAAGGTGCTCTCCAATTCGATCTACAACCCGGCGCACACGACGACGAACTCGTTCGTCGTTATCAATACGCTGCGCCCATTCGACGCCTGGAGCGTGCCAGTCACACGACGCGATCCAGGCCCCGACGGAATCCTCGGTAACGGCGATGACGGCGGGAAGGTGACGCTCGCGGATTACAGCGCCGCGTTCCGCGGCGCCGGGTTCGTGAACAGTCAAATCGTCAACGCCACCAACACGGATCGTTTCCACTCGGTCGAGGCCACGCTGACCAAGCGGTTCTCGTCGAGGTGGACCGGCCAGGTGTCGTATTTCGCGGTGAAGAATCACCGGTGGCTCGCCTCGGTTTTCAACAGCCCCAACGATCAGTTCTTCCCGCTGGACGAAACCTGGTCGTGGGCCGGCAATGTCACCGGCAGTTATCGGTTTCCCGGAGACGTCCTGGTGTCCGGATTCCTTCAAAGCAAGAACGGCTACACTGGGCAGAGAACGTACATCTTCCGCCAGGTCGATCCCGATGGCGGCCCCGCCATCGCGCAGAACGGCAATACCACGATTCGCCTCGAGCCATACGGAAGCCAGCGGCTCTCGGCGCAGAATATTCTGAACCTGCGCGCAAGCAAGGATTTCAGGCTCGGCGGCGGGCGGCGGGTCGATGTCGACGTTGACGTCTTCAACGTGTTGAACGCGGCGACGCCAACCAATGCGAACTTCCAGTCGGGCCCGTCGTTCGGCTACGTCACCGGCGTCATCCCAGCTCGTATCGCACGCCTGGGAGTGCGTTTCCTGTTCTGACATTTCGTCGTGGTCTTCGCTATGGGTCCCGTTGATTGGAGGCGCAGATGAGCCTGAAGAGATCAATCGTGTTCGCCGGCCTGGCCGCTGCGGCGATGGCGGTGGCACTCGTGGTGCCCTCGCCGGCCTCGACGCTGTCGCCGATGCCGGTGTTGTTCGCCGATTCACTGAACTGCAACCTGTCGCAGTACAAGGCGGCGCAGGGGCTGACGGCAGCCATCGATCAGGACATGCTCGTCGTCTCGTGGACCGGCCAGAACGGCGCCGAACTGCGCGCGCGGTATGGCATCGACGCCGGCCAGCCGGTGATTCGGGATCTGGCGGTCAAGAAGGCCGGCGGGCAATGGACGACGCTCGGCAAGAATCTCACGCCGGAATATCACGTCGTCAGCGGCGTTCGCCGGATGGCCAACGATCAGGCGAATCCGCTTCGCCAGGCCGGCATCGAGCTGACGGAGGAAGTCATCGCCAAGAACCGGTGGTATGCGTTCTGGGACGCGCCGCTGGTCATGCCGGGCTCGCAGGAACTGCAGGACGAAGCGGCATGGCAGCGGGCGCGACAGGGCGGCGGCCGCGGCGAGGGCAATGCTGGCGGGCGCGGCGGCCGCGGCCAGGAACCGCAGGCTGTGCTGCAACCGAACCGGACGGTGGGTCCGCAGCGCACCCCGTCCGAGATTCGGCGCGCCGACGCGTCGTTCCACACGACGTCGTGCAGCGTGAAAACCGACGGAGCGAGCCTCATGGTGACGTTCCCCGGCTTATCGATGGGGATATTCGCCGGCGACCTTCAGTTCACCGTGTACAAGGGCACCAACCTTCTGCGGATGGACGCCGCGGCGAAGACGGGCGAACAATGGGTTGCCTACAAATACGACGCGGGCCTGAAGGGATTCTCGACCGACTTCACGCCGCGCGTCACGTGGCGCGACACCGGAGGCCATCCGCAGCATCACCAGTTCGGCGGCGTGGTCAACAACACGCTGGCGCGCGTGAAGGCGCAAAACCGCCTGATCGTGGCCGAAGCCGACGGGGGCGCCCTGGCGGCGTTCACCCCGCCGCACACCTTCTTCCTCACGCGTGAGAAGGACACCAATCTCGGCTACGTGTGGTACCGGAAGGACGCCGAAGGGCGGTTCGGCGTCGGCATCGGCATGCCCGAGCGTGAAGAGGATCCGCAATACGTGCAGAATTTCGCGCTCTACAATGCGCCGCCCGGCACGGTGCAGAGGATGGGCGTCTATTTCTACGCGAGCCCCGACGGGGGCGAGCCGGCGCGTCAGGCCGTGCTGGCCTTCACGCACGGCGACACGTTCAAACCGCTTCCCGGCTACAAGACGTTCGTGAACCACTTCCATCTCGACTTCACCGGGCGGCAGCGCGCGTCCGGATCGCTCGACACGCCGTTCCAGGACCTGGCGGCAATGAGGTCGCTCGGCCTCAACGTCATCGGCCTGAGCGACTTCCATTTCGAGCTGCACGCGAACGACGCCGGCCCGCTGCGGCTCGCCGACCAGAAGGACTATTTCGAAGCCACGCGGCGCGCGTCGGACAAGGACTTCCTGGTCGTGCCGTGGGAAGAGCCGAGCGCGTACTTCGGCGGGCACTACAACATCACGGCAAGGTCTATCACACGGGCAGCGCCGCGGACGTGCAGGCCATGATGGATGCCGAGGGCGCGTACTGGTATCACGCGCACCCGCGCACGAAGAGCACCACCGGTTATCCGGACCTAATCTGGGACAAGCCGTACGTGAAGAACGATCGGTATCTCGGCGTGGCGTTCAAGCCCGGCATGGGGCAGGACAACTCGGAAGTGCGGATGTGTGACTGGCGCTGCTTCGATGCGATCGACACGATGAACAACATGTACGCGGGCCTCGGCGTCAAGCCCAAGTACGTCATCGCCGACATCGACACGTATCGAAAGGGCCCCGAGGACGATCTATACGCCAACTTCCCGGTCAACTATCTGAAGATCGACAAAACGCCGGGGCCCGACGACGACTACAGCCCGATATTGAAATCGCTTCGCGACGGCAACTTCTTCGCGACGACGGGCGAGATTCTGATCAGGAACTACAGCGTCGCGGGCACGGGCAATCAGCGAACGATTACCGCCGATGTCGACTGGACGTTTCCGCTGAGCTTCGTCGAAGTCGTGTGGAGCGACGGCAAAAAAGTCGATCGCCAGGTGATTTCAGCCACCGAGTCGGCGCCGTTCGGCACGAAGCACTTCGCGATCCCGTTCGATGCCACCGGCAGAGCGTGGGTGCGATTTGCGGTATGGGACTCGGCCGGAGACGGCGCATTCGTGCAGCCGGTGTGGGTGTCGCCGCCGAAGACCAATCCGACGGCGGGCTCCAGATAACAGGACGTCGCGAGTTGAGAAATCGCCGTGGCGTCCGCCTTTAGGCGGACCCGGCCAGGTCCGGCTGAAGCCGGACGCCACCAGAAAAAAAGAAGGCGCGCCATGACATTCAGCAGACTGAAAGTGCTCCTGTATCGGATCGCGGTGGTGGTGACCACATCGACGGCGCTCGTATGGATAACGTCGGCGGCCGCGCCAACCGTGGCCGGCGGCACGCCGTTGCTCGCCGACGCGATGGCCTGCGATCTGGCGCAGTACAAGTCGAGCCCGGGCCTCGCGGCGGCGATGGACCAGAATGTGCTGGCCGTGGCCTGGACCGGTCAGAACGGCTCGGAAATGCGGGCACGTTACGCGATCGACGGCGGGCAGCCGATTGTCCGCGACCTGGCGGTGCGCAGGACGGGTGGCCAGTGGGTGACGCTGGGGCAGAACCTCACGCCGGAATATCGCGTGGTCAGCGGCATCCGGCGCATGTCAACCCAGCAAGCCGATCCGCTGAAGGCCGCCGGCGTGGAGCTGACGCCGGACGTGATTGCCAGGAACCGCTGGTACGCCTTCTGGGATGCGCCGCTGGTGATGAAGCCGGGCCGCGAGATCATCGGGCCGCCGCGCCGCGAATCGGACATCAAGCGCGCGAGCTCGTCGTTTCACACCACGTCATGCAGCGTGAAGACCGACGGCGCGGCGCTCGAGGTGACGTTCCCGGGGCTGTCGATGGGCATCTTCTCCGGCGATCTGCGATTCACGGCGTACCGCGGCACGAACCTTCTTCGCATGGATGCGCTGGCAAAAACCAATGACGAGTGGATTGCCTACAAATATGACGCGGGCCTGAAGGGATTCTCGACCGGCCTGACGCCGCGAGTCGCATGGCGTGACACGGGCGGGCAGCCGCAGCACTACGAGTTCGGCGGCGTGATTCAAAACACCAGCGCGCCGGTCAAGGCGCAGAATCGCCTGCTCGTGGCCGAAGGAAAGGGCGCATCGCTCGGTACCTTTACACCGCCGCATACGTTCTTCTTCACGCGCGAGGTCGACACCAATCTCGGCTACGTGTGGTACCGGAAGGACTCGGCGACGACCTTCGGCATCGGCATCCGCCAGGCCGACGCGGAGGAGACTCCGCAGTACGCGGACAACTTCGCCCTGTTCAACGCCCCACCGGGCACCGTGCAGCACATGGGCGTGTATTTCTACGCCAGTCCGGATTCGGCCGAGGGCACGCGCCAGGCGGTGCTCCGGTTCACGCACGGCGACGAGTTCAAGCCCTTGCCGGGCTACAAGACGTTCGTGAACCATTTCCATCTGCGGTTCACCGAACGGCTCCGCGCCTCGGGCTCGTTCGACACGCCGATGCAGGACCTGGCGGCGATGAAGGCGCTCGGCCTCAACATCATCGGCCTGAGCGATTTTCACGGCGACATGCATCCGAACGACCCGGGGCCGCTTCGATTCAAGGATCAGAAGGACTACTTCGAGACCACGCGCCGCGCGTCTGATACCGATTTCCTCGTGACGCCCTGGGAAGAGCCGAGCGCGTATTTCGGCGGGCACTACAACATCATCTTCCCGAAACGGAACGTGTACTGGTCCAAAGTACGCCAGCCGGGGCAGCCGTTCACCGAAATCGATCCCATGTACGGCAAGGTGTACCACACGGGCGATGCGGCCGACGTGCAGCAGATGATGGACGCGGAAGGCGCCTACTGGTACCATGCGCACCCGCGCACGAAAGGCACGACCGGTTATCCGGATCTGATCTTCGACAAGCCGTACGTGAAGAACGATCGGTATCTCGGCGTCGCGTTCAAGCCGGGCATGGGCATGGATCTGTCCGAGGCAAAGATCTGCGAGTGGCGGTGCTTCGACTCCACCGACACGATGAACAACCTCTACACCGGCTCCGGGTTGAAGCCGAAGTACATCATTGCCGACATCGACACCTATCGGAAAGGACCGGAAGACGACACCTACGCGAACTTCCCGGTGAACTACCTGAAGCTCGCCAGGACGCCTCGGGCCGACGACGATGTCAGCCCGGTGCTGGCGGCGCTGCGTGACGGGAATTTTTTCGTGACCACCGGCGAGATCCTGATCACGAACTACTCGATCGCCGGCACCGGCGCCACGCGATCGATCGGCGCGGACGTGGAATGGACGTTCCCCTTGTCGTTCGTCGAAGTGGTGTGGGGCGACGGCAAGAAGGTCGACCGCCAGATGATCTCAGCCACCGACCTGGGCGCGTTCGGCACAAAGCACTTCGCGATTCCATTCGACGCGACAGGCAAATCGTGGGTGCGGTTCGCCGTGTGGGATACGGCGGGCAACGGCGCGTTCGTGCAGCCGGCGTGGCTGAATGCGCCGAGGACGACGACTGATGAGGGCGCGCAACGTAAACAGTAAAACGTATCGATCGACTGACTCTCGAAGGGCCCGGACCGGCGCAACGAGCGCGGCTCCGCGAGCCACGCGGATCGGGAAGGTTCGCGAAGCGTTCTGGCTGGATCCGCGGCTGGTCGACGAAGCGCGAGAAGCGCTCGGTGTCTCCACGGAACGCGAAGCCGTGGAGATGGCGCTCGACCTGGTCGGCTTCCGGAGACATTTGGTCCTGGGCGCGCGGGCGTTACGCCGCCTCGTGCTGTCGCGCATCGACTGACTCTTGACATCCTGATCGCCTGGTCCTGCAGGGAAATTGGCGCCGTTCTCGTGTCGCGTAACGTGAAGGATTTGTCCAGGATCGCCAAGGCGTTTACGTTCGAGTTTGTGGCGCCGTATCCCTCCAGCCGCTAAATTCCCTATTCCTCACTTCTGACGTACAACGACGACGGCCCGAGAAACCCGCCATGCCTGGCGCAAGACGCAGGGCTTGACTGGGTCTCGAAGAGCGCGTAGCGTTCCGTAAATTTTCTGCACGACTCGGCGGCGTAAGGCCATCGGACAGGAGAGATTCCAATGCAACAGCGACGGGTGAGCCTGCTGGCGGCAATCTCGATCGTCTGCCTCACGGGCGTGGGCGCCTTCGCCCAGGGCTCATCGACGGCGTCCATCTCGGGTGTCGTCGTCGATTCGGCCGGAGGCGTCGTCCCCGGCGCCGATGTGACCGTCAGGAACAACGGCACGGCCGAGACGTTCACGGCGGTGACGTCCGGACAGGGCGTCTTCTCCGTCCCGTCGCTGATCACCGGGACCTATACGGTGACCGTCTCCCTCCAGGGATTCAAGACCGCGGTGCTCAACACCGTCGTCGTCAACGCGGGCGTGCCGGCGAGCGTTCGCGCGACGCTCGAAGTGGGCGGCATCAGCGAACAGGTGATCGTGCAGTCCACCAGTCAGATCGTGCAGACGCAGACGGCCGCGGTCTCGACGACGCTCGATACGCGTCAGGTGCAGAGCCTGCCGCTCTCCAGCCGCAGCGCGGCGGATTTCGTCGTGTTTCTGCCGGGTGTGCAGACGGCCGGCGGCTCGCGCGATTCGATCGTCAACGGCCTTCCGCAGGGCACCATCAACATGACGCTGGACGGCGTCAACATCCAGGACAACACGCTCAAGACGACCGACGGGTTCTTCGCGATGATCGCGCCGCGACTGGATGCCGTCGAGGAGATCACGTTCACCTCCGGGGCGCAGGGGGCAGACGGCACCGGTATGGGCGCGACGCAGATCCGCTTCGTCACCCGGTCCGGAACGAACGACTTGAAAGGCAGCGTGTACCACACGTACCGGAGCGACGAGCTGAACGCGAATACCTGGTTCAACAAGCGCGACGGTATCGAGAAGGCGCAGCTCCTGCGCAATCAGCCCGGGTTCAGCGTGGGCGGTCCGGTCGTGGTCCCGGGATTCAATGGACGGGGTAAAGCGTTCTTCTTCGTGAACTACGAGGAGCTGCGGGAACCGGCCGCCACCCGGCGCACGCGTACGATTCTGAGCACGGCCTCGCAACAAGGCGTCTTCCGTTACAACACGGCGCAAGGAGTGCGCGAAGTCAACCTCTTCCAGCTCGCCGCCGCGTCGGGTCAGACGTCGACCGCCGATCCGATCATGGCGCGGCTGCTGGCCGACATTCGCGGCGCAACCAGCTCGGAAGGCACCGTCCGGGACCTCACGGATCCGCTATTCCAGGAATACTCGTTTGGGGTTCCCACCACGTCGTTGAGCCGCTACCCGACGGTTCGAGTCGACTACCAGCTCTCCGAGCGGCATCGCGCGACCTACGCGATGAACTATCACTACAGCCGCGGCGGGCCCGACACCACGAACAATCGGGACCAGTTCTTCCCGGGCTTTCCCGTCGTCGGCTCCCAGTCCTCCGACCGGAAGTCATGGAGCACCTGGCTGCGGTCCATCCTTGGAAAGAACGTCGTGAACGAGCTCCGCTTCGGCTACGGCGGCGCGCCGATTGATTTTTCCATGAACGATTTCAAGCCGTCGTTGTGGAGCGGCAGCGTCGCAAACCAGGGCGGGTTCTATCTCAATCTCGGTAACGCGCTGACGGGCCTCACCAATGCCGGCGCGTCGGGGACGCCGTCCGCGCGCGATGCGTACCACAAGTCGATCGAGAACAACCTCAGCTGGCAGAAAGGGTCCCACAGCCTCACCTTCGGGGGATCCTTCTCGCAGTTCGATTTGTGGATGGACAACCAGCAGGTGGTCCCGGAGCTGCGATTCGACGTGGTCCAGGGCGATCCTGCGGAGTCCCTCTTCACCCAGGCAAACTTCCAGGGCGCGTCGGCGACCAACATCACCAATGCGCGCAGGCTCTACGCGATCCTCACCGGGCGTGTCAGCGAGCTTCGGGGTGTCGCCCGCTTGAGCGACAGTGGTCAGTACCAGTTCAATGGAGCAGGGCGGCAGACCGTCCAGCAGCGCGAGCTCAGCGGATGGGCGCAGGATGCCTGGCGCATGCGCTCGAACCTGACGTTGAGCTATGGGCTTCGGTACGATCTGCAGTTTCCGTTCGTCGCCAAGAACAACAGCTATTCGATTGGCGATTTCGACGACGTCTTCGGCGTGTCCGGCGCAGGGAACATCTTCAAGCCGGGAACGCTGGAGGGACAGCCACCGACGTTCCGTCAACTGAGCGAGAACGAGCGGCCGTATCCGATGGACTGGAACAACGTCGCGCCAAGCGTGGGCGTTGCCTGGACGCCGGGCGCGGGCGGCGGGTGGCTTCGGCGTCTGACCGGCGACACCGGCGACCTGTCGATTCGCGCCGGTTACGCGTTGGCGTATTCGCGCAACGGTCTCAGCGACTTTCAAACCCCAATCGCGAACAACCCGGGCGTGTCGCTCAACGTGTTCCGGAACCTCGCGCTGGGAAACCTCGGCGCGCTCCCGCTGCTCATGCGGGACACGAGCCGCATGACGCCGGCGAGCTTTCCGGCGACACCCGTCTTCCCGTACACCGAGGTGGTGGACGGCGACATCACCATCTTCAGCCCCGAGTTGAGAGTGCCGCGGGCCGAAACCTGGCAGGCCGGCGTGACGCGGGCGCTCGGCCGGTCGCGAACGATGGCCGTGGAGGCCCGCTATCTCGGCGCGCGATCGAGCGACGGCTGGCGCACCGGCAACAACAACACCAACAATTACAACGAGCTGAACATCATCGAGAACGGCTTTCTGGATGAATTCAAGCTCGCGATGGCCAACCTCCAGGCCAACGTGGCGGCCGGGCGCGGCGGCACGTTCGCGTACTTCGGACCAGGCACCGGCACGTCGCCTTTGCCGATTTTTCTCGCGTATTTCAACGGCGTCGCGCGCGCGCGCGCAGGCGATCCTGCGCTCTACACGTCACCCAACTTCCGCACCAGCAACTTCCTCAACCCGCTCGCGCGGTTCAACCCGAATCCGTATGCCGCGGTCGATGCGCTCGACGCCGACGCCGTATCGCGAGCACGCGCGATCGCGGCAGGGTTGCCGCCGAACTTCATCGTGACGAACCCCGACCTGCTCGGCGGCGCCTTCATCGTCGAGAACGATGTGAGGACGATGTACCACTCGATGGCGCTCGAGCTCCGACGGCGCGGATCGAGCGGCCTCAACTTCGCATCCAGTTACGTGCTCGGACACGCCACCAACTCGCGGTTCCTCTCGCTTCGGCGGGAGAGTCCGATGGTGCGCAACGACGGCGCCGAAGGAGACGTCACGCACGCGCTGAAAATGAACGTGGTGTACGACCTGCCGTTCGGGCACGGGCATCATCTCGGCGATGGGGTGAACGGGGCGCTCGATCGAATCATCGGCGGATGGCAGATCGCCGGCACCGCGCGAGTGCAAAGCGGTCAGCTCGTCGACCTGGGCAACGTCCGCCTGATCGGGATGACGCCGAAAGAGCTCTCGAAGATGTTCAAGATCCGGATCGACGGCACCGGCCGCGTGTGGATGCTGCCGGAGGCGATCATCAACGAGAGCGTGAAGGCCTTCAGCGTCGACCCCGTATCGCCGACGGGCTACAGCCAGCTCGGCCCGCCGAGCGGCAAGTACATCGCGCCCGCGGACAGCATCGATTGCATCGAGACCATTCGCGGATGGGGCGATTGCGGTTTGCGGTCGGTCGTGCTCACGGGACCGATGTTCAAGCAGTTCGACATCGGGATCGCGAAGCGGGTGCCGACATGGAGCCGCGCCACGGTCGAGTTGCGCGTCGACGTGCTGAATGCCTTCAACAACGTCAACTTCGTCCCGGTGAGCGGCATGGTGAACGGCGTGACGACGGCGAATACGAACAACCGCGCCAACGGGGCCAACCCGGACGACTACGATGTGACGACGCTCACCGGCACCAACCCCGCACGCGTCGTGCAGGTCCAGGCGCGTTTCCGCTGGTAGATTCCGTCCTGCCAGGAACCCGCGCTAACGCGATCGGGCAGCCGTTTGATCTCTACTGGGGCTACCTGACATGGCCGACGTGGATGCTCACCCGCGGGTTCGGCGCGGACGCTGTAGTACGAGCTGTTGGCACGCTCCTGCGACCGCGCCTCGGTACCGACCTCCCTGCGGGAAGCGGATGAGGCGTGCAGGGGCGCCAAGGCGCGGGCAAGTCTGTCGGTCATGAGCCACCCGGGCTCTGACGCAGCCCCAGTTTGGCCGCCCATGACCAGCCAGGTCGGCAGCAGCTCAGAGGTGCCAATGCCAGCCCGGCAGCTGTATCGAGCCGGTAGTGATATCCCAGCAGCAGTCCGAGCAGCGGGAGGTATCGTCCCCGCCTGACTCGTGCCGTGAGGCTGAGGCCGTACGCGGAAGGTATGAGCAGCAGCACTAGGAAGAGGAACGGGATCGGCATGACCGGGTGCAGACCGCTCGCCACCAAACCGGACCACGACAGGGCGAAGCATCCGGTGACGAGGAGAGCCAGTCGACACACCGCCGCCATCTTAGCTCACGCGTGACGGGCGCGAGCAGCGCGGACTGTCAGGTGGCCCGAGACTGAAGCCGGCTCGGATTTTCTACGCCGCCGGTGATCGTGCGCTCAGGCAGCCACCCGATCCAAGCGCAGGCAAGCGCCACCGTGTAAATCGATCCAAGCAGTCGTGCGCCCAACGGGGTTGACAACAATGGAATGAAGAGCGGCAGCACGCAGAGCAACGCGAGCGCGACGCGGTCCATGCTGTCCTGCGCCAGGTCACGATCATCGGCCCCAGCGCGATCGGCAGGTAATTGATCGAGCCTGGACCTACTCGACCCACGAGGAGCGTGTTCGCATTTCGCGGACACGCTCCTAGGCGTGGCGACTCGTTCGCCATTCAAGCGAACATCGGGCGTATGACCAGACCTGTCAGCCCCACCAGGTATCCTCGCAAGAGTGTGCCGAACAGAACACGTTCTCCACGCTGCCAATCGTCACAATCGTTGATGCGGGGTTCGCGCGTTGCGGAATCGGTCTTCAACGTGCAGGGTTTTGAAACCGGCCACAGGCAACCCTGATGCTGTGGGCTCTGTGGGCTCACATGGTCGGTGCCGGGAGGTGGCGTGGATCCATTCGTCGCCCAGCTCGCTCGTCTCTGCACCGAACACCGTACCCGCGCGAAATGGGTTTTCGTGCCGACGCACTCGCTCGGACGCACGCTCGGCGAGCGGATCGCGCGCGAAGGCACCAACTGGCTCAACCTCCGCTTCGTGACGCCGCTCGACATCGCGCTCCGCATGGGCGCACCGTTCCTCGTCGAGCGCGGCATCGATCCGTCCGAAGCGGGCCTGGGTCCGGCGCTCATGATGCGGCTGCTGCTCGATCTGCCCGAGCCGGACGGCTACTTTCGTGCTCTTGCGGACCAGCCGACGATGGCGCAGGCGCTGTGGTCCACGGTGCGCGATCTGCGGATGGCAGGCGTGAAGTCGGACGACTTGAAAGCGGCTTCGTTCGAGTCGCCCGGGAAGCACGCCGAGCTGCGCGCCCTGCTCTCCGCGTACGAGCGGCATCTGGAACGTGAGCACCGCGGCGACATGGCGTTGGTGTACGAAGAGGCGCTGACGCATCCCACGTGGTGCCCGATCCAGCCGCAGGACTGCTGGACCGAGCTGCCGCACGCGGCCTGGACCCTGCTGCAGCGCCTCTTGATCGACCGGATGCCCGGCGAACGCATCAGTCCGCGCGCGCTGGCTCTTCCCGGCCGCACCGTCCCGCGGCGGCTTGCGGCATCGACCATCGAACAGGTCGCACCGGAACGCGCAACGAATCCCCTTGCGTTCCTGATGACACCGGCGACCCTGAAAGGGTCGCCCTACACTCCGAGTATCGAGCTGTTCCACGCGGGCGGCCGGGAAGCAGAAATCGGGGAAGTGTTTCGCCGCATCCTGATCGCGGGCGTGCCGCTCGACGACGTGGAGATCGCGTGCGCCTCAGACGCTCACGTTGCGCTGGTGTGGGAGAAGGCGCTTCGGCACGACTGGGCTGTCACGCTGGCGCCCGGCATCGCTGCGGCGCAGACTCGTCCTGGCCGCGCGCTCATCGGCCTGTGCGACTGGATTGAAACCGACTTCGCCGCGAGCCACTTCCGTCGTCTGCTCCAATCCGGAGATCTTGGTGTTGAAGCCGAGGACGAAGGATTCAGTGCGGGGCAGGCCGCGCGCCTTCTTGCCCGCGCTGAAGCCGGCTGGGGACGGGCGACGTATGGTCTCGCGCTCGGACGGCTGCGCCGCGACTACGAGACACGCGCGGCGGATCCGGACGAGTCAGACGAAGACCGCGCGGATGCACGGGCAAAGGCCGACCTCACGGCGCGCGTCCTCGCCTGGATCACCGGGCTCGTGCGATCGATTCCCGAACCCGCGACCGATCTCCATCAGCCATCGGCCATCAGCCATGACGGTCGGGTCCCTTTGCAGACCGTTGTCGAAGCCGCTATCGCGTTTGTCGGACATACCACGGCACGGAAGAGCGCCCTCGACCATCGGGCGGCATCGGCGCTCGTCGACTACGTCGCGGAGTTGCGCGCACTCGGCTCGTTCTCGTGCCCGCTGCCCGGGGCGCTGCGCTTCATCCGCGAACGTGTGCAGTCGCTGCACGTCGCGCCCGAACGTCCACGTCCCGGCCACCTCTACGCCTGCACGCTGGCGGACGCTGGATACTCCGGACGTCCGCACGTCTTCGTCGCCGGCCTCGAGGAAGGACGAGTGTTTCCGTCGGCGGCCGAGGACGCCGTCCTGCTCGATTCGGAGCGCGCGGCGATCTCGCCTCTCTTGCGGTCTTCGACAGACAGGATTGACGAAGCCGTGTACGCCGCGCTGGGGCGCCTCGCCGTGTCCGGCAAGACGAGCGTTACATTCAGTTACTCGTCTCAGGATACGCGCGAGTTCCGCGAGACGTATGCGTCCTGGCTGATGCTGCAGGTCTTTCGAGCGCAGCAGGCCGACGCCGGCCTCTCATATGAAGAAATGAAGGCGGCGCTCGGGGAGCCGAAGTCGGTCGTGTCGGCGGAACGGAATGCTGCGTCCTCTTCGGGTGGATGGTGGTTGCGCAGCGTCCTCGGCTCGGGCAGCGAGGGGGAAGAGGCGGTCGGCGCCGCATTCGGCGGTGTCGCGCTCGGCCGCAAGGCCGCACACGCGCGCGCGTCGGAAAAGTTCACCGAGTTCGACGGTTATGTGCCCGACGCGGGCGCAGTGCTCGATCCCTGCGCGGACGGCACCACCCTTTCGGTGACGGAGCTGGAAAAGGCGGCGGACTGTCCATTCCGTTTCTTCCTCAAGCGTGGCCTCGGCATTCGTCCCGTCGACGAGCGCGAGCGAGACAAGGATGTGTGGCTCGATCCGCTCACGCGCGGCACTGAGCTGCACGACCTGTATGCGTTGTTTCTGCGCCGATGCCGCGAAGCCGGCCGCCGGCCCGACGAAAAACAGGATGGCGCGTGGCTGAAGGGTGCCGTGCAAGCGCGGCTGACGGAGCTCCAGCGGGAGATGCCCGCGGCGACGATGGAGATTCTCGAGCGCGAGTCGAAGGACTTCCTCGCGGACGTCGAGCTGTTTCTCGAGGCGGAATGCGCGAGCTCAGCGTCCACGCCGATCGCGTTCGAAGTCTCGTTCGGTCGGCCGCTGGAAAGCGAAGAGATAGAGCCGCTGGCGCGCCCCGAAACGGTGGAAATCGATCTCGGCAAGGGACTGACGTTCCGAATCGCCGGCCGCATGGATCGCATAGACAAGGTCGGCGCCGCCTCGTTCGAGGTGGTCGACTACAAGACGGGCGGATTCTGGCGCGACGACTGGAATGGCACGTTCAACGGCGGCCGTCGTCTTCAGCATGCGCTCTACGGCCTGGCCGCGGTCGAGCTGCTTCGGAGCAAGTACAAGAAGCCAAGGGTGACTGCGGGCGTGTATTACTTTTCCAGCCATAAGGGGCGGCAGGAGCGGGTCAGAATCGATGCGCCGGGGCAGGCGGCGATTGCCCGGGTCCTCGGAGACCTCCGCGAATTGATCGTGCAAGGCGGCTTCGTCCACACGCCGGCAAAGGACAACTGCAAGTTCTGCGATTACGCCGCCGCCTGCGGCGACGACGTGCACGAGCAGGCCGACGCCAAACTGCAGGATTCCAGGTTGGCGGCGAATCGGAGGCTCGCCGCGCATGTCTAAGGCGAGGCCTCGTGGGTCTGGTGTGGCTGATAGGTCTGGTAGGTCAGGTGGGTCGCGTGGGTTGGGTGGGGCGGGTAGACCAGGTGGGTCTGGTGGGGCAGATGGGTCTGGTAGGGCAGGTGGGACTGGTTGGGCAGGTGCGTCTAGGGGACTTGGTGGGTCTTCTGGGTCGGGTGGGTCGGGTAGGGCAGGTGGGCCTGGTGGGTCTGGTGGGTCCGGTAGGTCGAATAAGGAAGACTCCGAATCCAGGAGCCTCACCGTGGCATCCGCGCCAGATTCGCGTGCTGTCGATCGCGAGTCCCGCCGCCTCATTCGCGAAGAGCTGCTGACGAACATCCTCGTCGAAGCGGGCGCGGGGTCCGGCAAGACGCAGATGCTTGCCGAGCGCATGGCGGCCGGCGTCGCCGCGGGCGTCTACCAGGTCGAGCAGATGGCGGCGGTCACGTTCACCCGCAAGGCCGCCTCCGAGCTGCGCGGCCGTTTCCACCTCGCGCTCGAAGAGGAACTGCGGCGCGCCCGCGATCCCCGTGGTGTCCGGCTTCAGCTGGACCGTGATCCGGACATCGTTGCCCGTCGCGTCCACCACGCGCTCTCGAATCTCGAGCGCTGCTTCGCAGGCACGATTCACTCCTTCTGCGCGCGGCTCCTTCGCGAGCGACCCGTTGAATCCGGCGTTTCGCCCGGCTTCACGGAACTGGACGAGGTGCAGGACCTCGATCTGCGCAAGCGCGCCTGGCGCGATTTCATCTCAAATGCTCGATCCGCCGGCGACCCGGACATGCTGGCGCTTCTCGAAGCGGACGTGCGCCCGAAAGATCTGGACTCGGCGTTCGCCACGATCTGTCTGAACGACGACGTCGAGTTCCCGCCGGGCGACGCGGCTCGTCCCGATCCGAAGCCGGCGTGGAAGGCGCTCGATGAGTTCTGGAAGGAACTGCAGAAGCATCTTCCGTCGAAGATTGATCCGGAGACGACGTGCCCGATTCAGAAGGCTGCGCTCCAGTTCCGCGGCCAGTCGCGTGTTGCGCGGTACCGGCTCGACCGGCCGGCGGTCGTCGCGTCCCTCCTCGAGACGTGGGATTGCGAATCGAAGATCACGCAGTACCAGTGGGCCACGTCGGCCGCCGACAAAAAGCGTCTCAGGGATCTGATCATTCCGTTGCACGAGCGCTTGAACGCAGAAACGGTCGCTCCCTATTTGTCGCAGTGGCGTCAGTACGTGTACCGCCTGTCGGTAACGCTGCTCACGCGAGCGCGCCTCTCCGCGGCGCAAGAGCGGCGCCGGCTCAATTCATTGAACTATGGCGATCTGCTCAACCTGACCGCCCGAGTCCTTCGCGGAAATGCCCGGGTCCGCCGCGCGCTGCAGCGGAAATACCGGCATCTGTTCGTGGACGAGTTCCAGGACACCGACCCGGTCCAGGCGGAGATCGTCTTCCTGCTGGCTGCCGACGATTCAGTCGCGCCCCCAACCGTGTCCTCGGTCGGTTCTCGAGTAGTGTCCGGCTTTAGCCGGACCGTGGGGGCGGGCCGGACCGCGGCATCCGCATTCGCAGAGCCCGTAGGGCCCCGCTTTAGCGGGGCCGATACCGAACCGGTCGACTGGCGCACCGTCCCACTCCGTCCCGGCGCGTTGTTCGTCGTCGGCGATCCGAAGCAATCGATTTATCGCTTCCGCCGCGCCGACATCGACATCTACAACATCGTCCGTGAGCGCTTCAGCGACCCGGCGACCGGGCATGTCCTGCCTCTCACGATGAACTTCCGGTCCGTGCCGGAGCTTTGCGGCTGGGCGAACGACGTCTTCAAGACGCGTTTCCCGGCCGACCCGACAGCCCATTCGCCGCGATTTGCCGCGCTCGACGCCGTTGGTCCCAGCCGCGACTCGAGCGGTGCAGCGCTTCAGCCCTGCCCGGGCAACGGGACAGGCATATCAGCTGGCGGCGTCTTCACGCTGACTCACGCGTGCGACCGCAGCGAGGTCAGACAGCAGGACGCCGAAAGGATTGCGAGATACATCAGATCGGAGGTCGATGCGAAGCGACGCACCTTCAGCGATTTCCTCATCCTGACCAGAAAAAAGCGCGACCGCATCATCTCCTACGCGCGCGCGCTCGAAGCCCTGAACATCCCCATCGAGGTGAGTGGCGCCGGCGCCTTTGGCAAGTCAGCTGAGGTCGAAGCGCTCACCGTCCTTCTCCGCGCGCTGGCCGATCCGCAGGATGCCCTGTCGCTCGTCGCCGCGCTGCGCGGTCCGCTGTTCGGCATCAGCGACCCGGAGCTGTTCGCGTTCAAGCAGTCAGGCGGCTGGTTCAATCTCTTTTCCGGCGTTGACGATGCGAACAATTCCCGCAGCCGGAGCGCGAGCCTTTCACATGGCGTCCGGCTTCACCCGGCTGACGATCGTGGCGTCCGGCTTCAGCCGGACCCGAATCCCGTCACCAACGCGCTCACGGCTCTCGGTCACTACCGGCGCTGGACGCGTCTGCTCCCCGCGGCCGCTGCGCTCGACCGCGTCCTCGAGCACACCGGCTACCTTGCTCTGGCCGCGACGACACCCGGGGGCGTTGAGGCGGGGGACCTGGTGCATGCCGTCGACCGGGTTCGCCAGGTTGTCGAGGAGGGGGGCAGCCTTGCCGACGCCGCCGATGCGCTCGAGGCCGACCGCGAGGCGACGACCGAAGTGGAGTCGCTCCCACTCGAGCCGGGGCGCACCGACGTCGTCCGCGTCATGAATCTGCACAAGGCCAAGGGGCTGGAAGCAGATGTCGTGTTTCTCGCCGATCCCTGTGGAGGCTTCGAGCCGCGTGTGGATGTTCACATCGAGCGCACGGATCTGGAAGCGCGGGGCTGGTTCAAGGTCGAGAAGAAGGCCGACGGGAAATCCTGGGGAGGACGGATCCTGGGCGAGCACGCGGACTGGCCGGCGCACGAAGCCGCGGAGCGGCCCTACCTGCAGGCGGAACAGGATCGACTGCTTTATGTCGCGGCGACACGCGCGAAGGAACTGCTGATCATCAGTCGATGGGCGGGCAATCAGCGGGGCGCGGCCTGGGGCGCTCTCAATGATTTCCTGGCCACCGCGTCCGAGCTGGCGGTCCCACGAACGGCCGCGCCGCTGGTCGTGCGTCCCCTCGACTCCTCGAGCGAGGCCCAGGCGGAGGCCCGGGCCGCACTTCTCGCGGCCCACACCCGTGCGTGTCAGCCATCCTGGGCGATCACCTCCGTGACCGCCGAGGCGAGCCACATCGCGCGCATGACGCGCACCGCGGACGCGTCGGCTGATGATCCGACGAAGGTCGTCGGCACCGACACGCCCGCGCATCGCGCCGACGCCGGCATGGCGTGGGGAACGCTCGTCCACGGGCTGCTCGAGCACGCGATGCGCCACAAGTCGGCGACGCGGGACGATCTCCGCCGGCTCGCGATGTGGCTGATCATCGAGGAGCCCGAGCTGCGTGCGGTGATCGACGAAGCGCTCGACACCGTCGAACGCGCCGCCCGCGCCGACTTCTGGCAGCTCGCGCAGCGTCACGAACATTCCGTGGAGACGCCATTCGTCGTCCTGGAACCGGCCAATCGGCTGACGAACGGCGTCGTCGATCTGCTGTTTCAGTCGGACGCAGGCTGGCAGATCGTGGACTACAAGACAGACGTGACGCTGGATGACCGATCCTACGAGGGGCAGCTCGAGGCGTATCGGGCCGCGCTGCGCAAAGTCGGTTGCCATGTCGTTGACGCAGCGGTCGTCAGCGTGAGGTCTCAATCGTGACACATCCTCAGATCGGTTCTCCGGGCGCATGAAGAACAGGTAGTGTCTCACTCCCGATTGAGTCTCTAGACAGCACAACTATACTGTGCACAGCGCATGGATGAACACGAGCCCCTTCCGGAGTGGGAGCGTCTCCTCGCGGCCGAGCGCCATCTCCAGGTCCTCCTGCCGGGCACGGTGCTGGTCGGGGGCACGGCCGCGGCAATACACGGCGGCCACCGGCTGAGCCTGGACGGCGATCATGTGCTCGAGGATCTCAGGAACCGATTCGACGAGGTGCTCGCGACGCTCGAAGCCGCCGCGGGATGGCAGACGCAGCGTGTGCGACGGCCGGTGCTGATTCTTGGGCGGCTCGACGGCATCCTGACCGGGATCCGGCAGCTGCGCCGGGTTCGTCCCCTCGAGACCGAGTCGATTGATGGCCTCCGCGTGCCCACGCTGGGTGAGATGGCACGCATCAAGGCCTGGCTGCTCGCCACGCGCATGACCACCCGCGACTATCTGGACACCGTCGTGCTGTTCGAACGGCTGGGTGAGGCCGGCGTCCGGAGCGCACTCGCCACGCTCGACGAAATCTACCCGCAGGACACCGGAGCGTCGGTCCTGGCCGAAGTCGCGGAACGGCTCGGCCACGCGCAACCCGGCGACGCCGCATCGCTCGATGTGGCGACGTACCGCGGGCTCCGCGTTCCCTGGAACGACTGGGAACACGTCGTGCGCCGCGGACGAGTGTGGGCGCGTCTCGTGGCCGGCCTCGCGCTCGGTTCACCACCGCCAGCGCACTGAACAGGAAGGAGCGGCCCGTGATGACGCCGTCATTCGATCTTCGCCGGTCGCAGGCGCTATGGAATCGCGAGCGTCTCGACCTGGCGAGCGACGAGATCCTCGCGCAAATCCTCGACCTGGGAGAGCTCGAGGCGTGGCGGGAGATCTATCGCCGCGCCGCCGCTCCGACCGACGAGGGGGCGGCGCTTCGCCGCCGCATTGTGCGTCTGTGCTGCACCGTCCCAGTCGCCTTTCCTCACTTGTTCCTTGCCGCGATGGCCCATCTCGGAGAAGTCGTCGATCCGTATCCCGAAGTTCCCACACACGACGTCGCGGCCTGACAATCCGAGCAGCGTCGGTTGACCACGCGTGTGTCGTCACGAATCGTCACGCAATTGCCCTCCACGCCGGAAGCCAGCTCGTCTTCCGGCTGAACGGTCGCAACCACCTCGACCATGTCGCGTGTTCAATACAGGACAACGCAACGGCGTCACAAACGGTAAAGTCGTGTGCATGTGTCGAGTTCTCATCGCCGACGATGAGGACGCCATCCGGCGATGGCTGACCCGCTGTCTGGTGAAGGCGGGTCACGAAGTTGAAGAAGCGTCCAATGGCAACGCCGCGATCGCGGCCCTCCACACGAGCTCCTTCGACATCGTCCTCACGGATCTCAAAATGGCCGGCAGCAGCGGCCTGGACGTCTTGCGCGCCGCACGGGCGCTCGACCCGCCGACGGCCGTGATCGTGATGACGTCGTTCGGATCGGTCAAGACAGCCATTGAAGCGATCAAGGGCGGCGCGTTCGATTTCATGGAGAAGCCGTTCAGGTTCGAGGAGATCGAGACCAGGATCGCGAAAGCCCTCGAAGGGGGACGCCGCGCCGGCGGGCGCGACGGCACCGGTGGCACTGATGAGGGCGCCTTCGACTTCGATCGCATCATCGGCTCGAGCGCGTCACTAGGGCGCGTGCTGAACGTCGTGAAAAAGGTGGCGTCCAGCAACGCGACCGTCCTGATTCTGGGCGAAACGGGGAGCGGCAAGGAGCTGGTCGCGGAAGCGATTCACCGCCACTCGCCGCGCAAATCGCGCCACCTCGTCAAGGTGAATTGCGCGGCGCTTCACGAGAGCCTGCTCGAGTCCGAGCTCTTCGGCCACGAACGCGGGGCATTCACCGGCGCGCAGCGGCAGCGGATGGGCCGCTTCGAGCTGGCTGACGGCGGAACGCTGTTTCTGGACGAGATCGGCGACATGGCGCCCGGCACCCAGGCCAAAATCCTGCGCGTGCTCCAGGAGCACGAGTTCGAGCGGCTCGGTGGCACGCGCACGCTCCGGGTGGACGTGCGGCTGATCGCGGCGACCAACCGCAATCTGGCGGCCATGGTGCAGGCGGGCGATTTCCGCGAGGATCTGTACTATCGCTTGAACGTCGTGTCGATCGAGATGCCGCCGCTCCGCGATCGCAGGGAGGACATCGCGCCGCTGGCGAACGCCTTCATCCGGCGGTTCTCGGACGTCCTGAACAAACGGATCGACGGCCTCGATGGCGACGCGCTGACGCTCCTGATGCAGCACAACTGGCCGGGCAACGTGCGCCAGCTCGCGAACGCCATCGAGCGTGCGGTGCTGTTGACCGATTCGGCGCTGATTCGCCGAGACCACCTCCGGCTCGAAGAGGCCTCGCCGGCGATCGCGACGGCCTCCGAGCCGGAACGGGCGTCGGCGGTGAAGATCCCGCTCAGCGGGATCGCGCTCGGCGACATCGAGCGCGACGCGCTCGTCGAGGCGCTGAAGATGACGAACTGGGTCCAGAAGGACGCGGCGGAGCTCTTGTCGATCAGCCCCCGCGTGATCAGCTACAAGATCAAGATGCTCAAGATCGAATGTCCAAAGGCCGTCGAAGTCCACATGGGAGGCGCGGCCTAGCGCTACTTCTTCATTCGGGTCCTCTGTGCCGCCCAGCGTTTTTTTTGCGCATCGGAAATCGCCTTGCGGGCTTCGGCTGACATCGTCGGCTTCTTCCTGCGCGATCCGGGCGGCCGTCCGGGTCCGCGTCTGGCGGCTTCCATGCGCCTCGGTCCCGCAGGATGCTCGCGACCGACGGTGCGCTCTGCTTCGTGTCCCAGGGCGGCCAGCAGCTTCGAGGCGGTATCGCGAAGATCGGTCAGATGCCTGACGATCTCCTGCCGCTGACTGATCCAACCTTCCGCCCTGGCGCGGGCCGTCCCGAGCACTTTGCCCAGGTCCTCCGCGAACCCGTCAATCCTGGTCCCGGTCGATCTGCCGGATCCGCCGTCGGCCGCCCCGCCAGTCTTCCGATTCGCCATGGGTCCCTCCGATCCGGTTGTCGAGATTCGGGCGATTCTACGAGAAGTTCATCGATATGGCGAGCGGCGCGTGGATTACACTGGAGGGTCTGAACCGAAGGTCATTCATGTCCATAGAAGTCGAAGTCAATCTGCGAATCCCCAAGGTGAAGGTCCCCACATTGGATGAGAACGGCAGGCCAATCGACCACACGTATGTCAGGTTTACGAAGCTCATCAAGGTACCTGCGATTCCGAAGGCGGGTGTTTCACTCCAGCTCTCGACGAGCTCGGGAACGACATTCGAGTGCGAGGTGACGAGAGCCGACTGGAACGAGGAAAAAGAGCTCTTCATCCTGGCGTGCAAGTACTCCAAGCGATCCATCCCGGCAGACGAATGCGCCGCTCTATTCAACGACGCCGACTGGAAAATGAGGCCGCTTTGATCAGCGGCCGGTCCTGAGCGAGACACTCATCCTTCGACAGGCTCAGGATGACCGGCGAGCCGAAGGGCTCCCAATTGCCCATTGAGAAATCGGTCGCCGTGCGACGCGCCGTGGGTCTTTTTCTCAGACGGCTCAACGGGGATGTGGACATCTCCATCGTCTGTCCGGTGCTGGGCGTGCTTTACGCGGCCACGCTCGGCGGCCTTGTCGCCGTCGGTTTCAGGCCGGCGATTCCCTGGAGGTTTCTTCCCTATCTCGCGTTCGCCGTGCTGCCGTTCGCGATCGTCGTGACGTCGACCTTGATCGTGATCGACAGACAGGCGCCGCGCGGTCGCCTGGTCAAGCTGGCCGCGGCGGCCGGTGGGATCGCCGCCGTATACGCCTATGGGGGCTCCATCCTGTGGATTCCCGCCGCCCTCGGTCTGACGATCGTCGTGCGCCGGGAGTTTCGCAACCGGGCCCGACCCCTGTGTCTCGCGCTCGTGTCGCTGCTGTTCGGGTACGCTTCCGTGTGGAACGCGAACTACATCCTCGGCTGGCTCATGCGCAACCGCGTCGCCGACTCGACGCTGCAGCGGGCCGATCAGTTCCTGTATGGGTTGTGGCTCGGAGGAACTCCGGCATGGGCCGGCCTCTTTCCCCTCGTCCGAAATCCGCTCGCGTTCCGGCTGCTCGAGCACGCGTACCTGGCGCTCTTCGGGGAAGTCCTCATTGCCGTGCTGTGGCTGGCAATCTCCGCGACGTCAACGGATCTCGGCAACTTTTTCAAGCGCCTCTTTCTCGCCTACGGGTTCGGGCTCGCGATTTTCATTCTCTATCCGGCCGTCGGCCCGCCGATCTTCGATCCCGATTCGTTCGATGTCGCCTTTCGCGGCTCGCTCACGTTCTCAATCATGGACCAGATGGCCACGGAGTACCGGGCGGTTGCCGCCCACGGACGCCTGAACGGCTTCGGGTACTTTGTCGCACTGCCGAGCCTCCACACACTCGTCGCGGTGTTCATCCTTGGCGTCGTCAGACGTACGCCCCTGTTGTTCTGGTTTCTTCTGCCGATCACGTCGCTCCTGGTGGGGAGCACGTTTCTTCTCGGATATCACTACCTCCTTGATGTGGCGATCGCGGTCCCTCTCGGCTGCCTGTTCGTTCCGTCAAATCGTTGACGCGCTTCGTAGATCCGAGCACTAGAAGCAGAGCTTACGACAATAGGTTACGGGTAAAACGGAAGTTCTGGTCAACAATACTACCTGGGTGCTGGGCTGCTTTCGTGGATCTCGCCAGTCTTTCCTCAACGCTTCACGCGGCTGAATCGCCCACGGGCGGGTGGCCGTACTTCGGCGGACAGAGCAGCCGGCTGGAGCCGACGTGCTGGGCTCTGCTCGCGCTGATGAGCGAAGGAGGGAATGCGTTTCTGGAGCGCTGCCAACCGCAGGGCGCGCTGCTGGCGGACGACCCGCAGCAGCCTGCGAATCTGGCGTTCAACGGGCTTGCCGCGCTGCTGGCGCTGAGCCGCCCCGACGTGCTGTCTCGCGCGAGGACCTCCGGGCTGCTCTCGGCGATCGCCGGACTTCGGGGCATCGTGCTGCCGCAAGCCCGGGAGTTCCGTCAGGACAACAGTCTCACGGGCTGGCCGTGGATCGACGGCACGTTCAGCTGGGTCGAGCCGACGAGCTGGTGCCTGCTCGCGCTCAAGAAGATGAAGACGTCGGGCGTGCCGGTGACCGGTGCGATCGAATCGAGAATTGTCGAGGGAGAACGGTTGCTCATCGATCGCGCGTGCGCGGCCGGCGGGTGGAATTTCGGCAACAGCGTTGTTCTTGGACAAGACCTGCGTCCGTACGTGTCCACGACCGCGATTGCCCTGCTCGCGCTGCAGGACCGGCTGCGCGAGCCCGTCACGGCACGCAGCCTGGCCTATCTCCAGGGCCAGGCGCTGAGGCAGACGTCCGGCATGAGCCTTGCGCTTTCATTGATCTGCTTTCGCGTCTTCCGGCTCGACTCGGATGCGCTCCAGCAGCGGCTCGCCGAGCACTGGCGGGACCGGCAGTTTCTGGGAAATCTCCACGTGACCGCGATGGCGCATTACGCGCTGAATCATGCGCAGCACAAAACGTCCGCCTTCACTCTTTAGCGTCTCGCGCAGGCGGTTCCTCGGCGCGCTGATCGCGCCGATCGCATTCGGCGCGTGCCGATCCCGCCCCTATCGCGCCGCCGATTTCACCGTCCCAGAACGCTCGGCCGTCTGCCTGAGTCCGGCGGCCGATTACGGCGTGGACTTCGCCGACGTGATTGGCCGCGCGCTCGGCGAGCTCGGCGTCGATCTTCGAGGCCGCCGCGTGCTGCTGAAACCGAACCTCGTGGAGTACGACGACGGGTCGGCAACCAATACGCACCCTGCCGTCGTTGCCGGAGCAGCCGAGGCCATTCTGCGCGCAGGAGCCGCGGAAGTGGTCGTCGGCGAAGGCCCCGGTCATCGGCGGGACATGGAGTACCTGCTGACCGGCTCGGGCCTGGACCACTACCTGCGCGACATCGGCGTCCGGTTCGTGGACTTGAATCTGGCGGATGTGCGGCGCGTCCCGCTCCGCAGCCGGTTTACGACGCTGCCCGACCTGTGGCTGCCGGTCGACGTCCTTCGCGCCGACGTCGTGGTCTCGATGCCGAAGCTGAAGACCCACCATTGGGCCGGCCTCACCGGGAGCATGAAGAACCTGTTCGGGATCGTGCCCGGCGCCGTCTACGGGTGGCCGAAGAACGTGCTGCACACACACGGCATTGAGAACTCCATTCTGGATCTCAACGCCACGGTGCGCTCCCACGTCACGATCGTCGACGGCGTCATCGGGATGGAGGGCGACGGTCCGATCATGGGACGCCCGCGGCCGGTCGGATTCGTCGCGGTCGGGATCGATCCGGCCGCGGTCGATGCCACCTGCGCGCGTCTGATCGGGCTCGATCCGTTCCGCATGCCCTATCTCGTCGCGGCTTCACGGTTCCTCGGCAACATCGACATGCGCCAGGTGGACCAGCGTGGCGAACCGATCTCGCGCTACCGCACGCGGTTCGACCTGATCGAACGACTGAACGGACTCCGACTCCAATCCTGATCGCCGATGCGTCACTTTC
>QHWJ01000340.1 GCA_003222535.1 Acidobacteriota bacterium
CGGTCCCCCGCTCAACGTGTTGAATTTCCGCGGCAGCAAGGACATTCGAGTGAGAGGTGGAAAGCTTGGCTTCGGCGTTGACGTGTTCAACGCGCTGAATTCGAACGCACCGAATGCGCTCCTCTACGCGTCAGGCCCGACCTACCTTTACCCGACCGGTGTCAACGGCGGCATCCTGCCTGCGCGCATCGCCCGTCTCACTGCTCGATTCAGTTTCTAGAGGAGCCTTTCGCCTGAATCAGGAACGCAAAGCGCGCAAAGAGCCAAAGAAAACCACGGCAGGAATTATCCTTTGCGGTCTTTGCGGCCTTTGCGTTCTACGTGGATCTGTCTCGCCGCGACTTTCGCCCTGAAGCTCGTCGTGCTGCTGCAACTGAAGGATCATGTGTTGACGCAGCCCGACGCGGGTCTCGACACGACGGCCTACGTTGCGCTCGCCGATCGTGTCATTGCCGGCGACGCGGGGCTCGGCCCCGGGTTGTATTTTCTGTCGCCGCTCTACATCTACTTTCTGGCCGCTGTCCTCGCCGTCTCGCATTCCTTTACCGCCGTGCGGCTGCTGCAGATCGTGCTTGGCACCGGTGCGGTCGCGCTCATTTATATCGCCAGCGACGAATGGTTCGGCCGCCGCGCCGCCCGGCTGGCGGCGGGCCTCTCGGCGCTGACCGGACTGTTCACCTTCTACGAATCGCTGCTCCTTCAGACGGCGCTCGATCCGTTCCTCACGGCCGCGGCCATGGCTTGCCTGACGCTCGCGCTCACACGTGGCCACACGCGTTCAGCTATCCGTTTTTCGCGTACGACGAACGGACTCTACTCCGCGTGATGTTCGTCGGACCGTGGCTCTTGATTCCGCTCGGACTCGTCGGGTTTGTCACGGCGGCGCCGAAGGCGACCCGACTCGAATATCTCATCTGGGGATCGTTCGTGCCGGTCTATGCGGTTGCAGTCGCCGTGTTCTATGTCACCGACCGGTACCAGTTGCCAATGTGTGGCCACAGAGAACACAAAGACACAGAGAAGAACACGCTTCAGGTAGCGCGCTCGACGCGGCGCCGCCGAGCGGCAGGCGCCTCTGTGTCTCAGTCTCTCCGTGGCTTGTCCAAATCAATACATCGGCGTAATTGCGACGACACCGAGATTTGATCACACGCTCTTCAGCCCCGGAGCAGGCGGGCGTAGACGTCGCCTGGTCGTCGCTGTCCGCCCGGGGTGCGCAGCATGGCGAGGAGTTCTGACGCGTCGAGCCACCGGTCCGACGCGAGCTGGCTGGATTCACCGACCGACCAGTTGAACTGATACGGCCCGAGAGCCATGAGCCGCGTCAGGCACAACTGGACTTCCAGGAGGGCGCGCGGCAGATATTCGAACGAGAGAGCCGGCACGGGACGACCAAGGCCTGCGAGGACGGCTGGTTCGCTGCCCTCGACATCGATCTTGACGAACGCCGGGACTCCGAACTGCTCGATCAAGCGGTCGAGCGTCGTGGTATCGATCTCGATCCGCCGATTCCACTTCACGCGAGCGAAGTCAGGGTCTCTTGCGCGGGCATCGCGCCACTCCGCCGCGAGCGTCGTCACCGTTGGCGTGCGATCGCTGACCGACAGCGATCGTCGCCCGGACGCTTCGGCCACCGCCGCCTCGACGACCGCGATTTGCGGAGATCGGCCGAAGCGCGCGCGCAGCAGCCGCGCGAAATCCGGCTGTGGCTCGAGGGCCACCACCTGACAGCCAAGGGCTGCGAACGCGCGCACCCGATTTCCCGCGTGTGCGCCGATGTCGAACACGAGGTCGCCGGCTCCGACGAGGCGGCCATACAGACGCCGGAGGCGCCGTTGGCGCAGAGGGATGGCGTGATAGATGGCCAGCGATCGCACGAGGCCCACGCCACGGTCAAAGCGGCCCATCTCACGGGCAGTCTAGCAACCATTGAGCCGGCAGTCACGGCGGTGTCGCCGCGGTCGAAGGACGCAATTGATTCAAGCCTTGACAGGCCCGCAGCGCGTGCTACGCTGCGATACCTGAGCGCCACCGTGGGGGGATTGGACGTCCCGCGACAGGCGCTCCGTTGATTCACTCGCGATCCGGTCGGCCCACTTTGTCCCTGGAGGTTCGATATGGGCGGCAGTAAGAAAGTCCTGACACTGGTTGCTTTCACGGCAGCGTTGGCGACCGGGTCTGTGGTCGCTGGCCCGGGCCGGTGGACCGCTGCGCGGCTCGCGCGGCTGGAGGCCGCCCCGCTGCCCGGCATGGCGAGTCTCTCAGGTACGGTCGAGTCATCCAAGCCGTTCAAGGCCGCTCAGGTCTACATCAAGAACGTAGACAAGCGCATCATGTACATGGTGTACACGAGCGCCGGCCAGTTTCGGGCCGTTCAGCTGTTCCCCGGCAACTACGAAGTCAGCGTGACGTTGAAGGGCTTCAAGTCGGATGTCCAGAAAGTGGCCGTGAAGGCCGGGGACGCCCCGAAAATCAAGCTCACGCTTCAGGAAGAGGCGGTCGCCGGCACCAGTGTCACCGACGTGGCGCAGAACCTGGAAGGCACGGCCAGCAACCGCGTCAGGGTCTCATTCGACACCTACGACAACGTCTATCCACCTGGGCCGGGCCGGGACGTCCTGGAGCACACCTGCATGATTTGCCACGGGGAGAACTTCCTTTCTTCCCAGCCTGCACGAGAGGACGTGTGGAACGCGCGCGTCGACAGAATGGTAGGCAAAGAGAACCTCAACCGCCCGGCGCAGTCGTACGCTGAGGGTGTCCTCAGCTACCGGGCCCAGTGGGCGCGGAACTGGTCGAAGAAAGACCGCGACGTGTTGGTGGCGTACCTGGTCACGAACTTTGGCCCTGGCGCGCGGCCGCGCAACGTGAAGACCGTCAAGGAAACACCGCTCGACGAAACGAAGCTCGCCAAGGCGATGTACATGGAGTACTACGTGCCGCAGGATGCCCCCGGGCAGGGCATCCACGATCCGCAGTACGCCGACGCGCTGGGATTCTCCGGGCGGCGCGTCATTCAGGACGTCCGGTTCGACGCGGAGGGCAACGTCTGGGCGACCGATCGCGGGGCCCCACGCCGGCTGGTCAAGCTCAATCCGCAGACGGGAGAGATGAAGGAGTGGCTCACGCCCCATCCCAAGAGCGACATCCACGAGGTGCTGATTTGGAAAGACGGCATGGTCTGGATGCCGGAGCACGCAGAAGGAGGGTTGCGAAACTATCTACTCGCGTTCAACCCCAAGACCGAGAAGTGGGACAAGAGCATCGACGAGGATCCCACGGACGTCGTCAGGAATCCCATCAAGTGGACGCAGTCGCAAGCCTTCGACTCGAAAGGGAATCTCTACATCATTTGGATCTTCGGCGGGGCGCTGACCAAGTACGAGAGAGCGACGGGAAAGGTCACCGTATTTCCCATGCCAAGCGCCAACGCCATTCCGTACGGCACCGTGGCAGATCGGAATGACAACATCTGGATAGCCGATTGGGGTGGCGGGAAGATCGAAAAGTTCGATACACACACCAACACCTGGACGGAATTCGTGCCGCCGACCTACCCCAACCAGACTCGGCGCCTGAACGTGGATTATCAGAATAATATCTGGTGGGGCGAATGGTCTGGCGGCACCAAGCAGCCTGGCAAGTTGGCGAAGTTGGATCAGACGACCGGGCGGATCACGGAGTACACGATCCCGGAGCAGGCCGCGAATCCCTACGATGTCTCCATGGACCTCGAGGGTAATATCTGGTTCCCGGACTCGCCGACGGCGGATCGAAGCGCAATGATCGGCAAGTTCAATCCGAAGGATCAGACGTTCACGTTCTATCCGAAACCGCAGTTCGCGGCCGACACGCCCAAGATACAACTCACGAAGGACGGAGCTGTCTGGTTCGCGCCCCGAGGGAGCCGGGATGCGCCGGCCATCAGCGTGTTGTATCCCGACATGGACAAGATCACCACGTTCGGGGCGTTCTATGTGAACGGCCCGCCCGGATATCCATTCAAGAGCGTCCTTTCCACGGAACGCCAGTCGACCAGACCGGCTGTGGTTGCAAAGGGCAAGTAGCCTTTGACGCTTCGTTCAACCGCCGTCGGTGTCTCCTTGTCGATGGCTCTCGGTGCGCTGTCCACCGGCCTCGCATCGCAAACGCCAGGGCGCCCAAAGGGGACGGTCGAACGCGTCAAGGTGCACGGCAGCGCCCTCGAGGGCAACCTCGAAGGCGATCCTGCCGATCGCGACGTTTCGATCTATCTGCCGCCCAGTTATGCGACGGCGACGAGTCGCCGCTATCCGGTGGTGTATCTCCTTCACGGCTACACCGACAATGATGATCGCTGGTTCGGCCGCGTCCAGCATTTCATCAGCGTACCCGAGGTCGTCGACAAGTCGCTCGCGGCCGGCGCGCGCGAGATGATCGTCGTGATGCCCAACGCGTACACGCGGTACCAAGGCAGCATGTACTCGTCTTCGGCGACCACGGGCGATTGGGAACGCTTCATCACGAAGGATCTGGTGTCCTACGTCGACGGGCACTACCGGACGATCGCCGACGTGAAGAGCCGCGGACTGGCCGGGCACTCGATGGGCGGCTACGGCACGATCCGCATCGGGATGAAATCCCCCGACGTCTTCTCGAGCATTTACGCGCTCAGCCCCTGCTGCATGATTTTCACCATGAACGCCGGGGCCGGGCGCGGCGCCCCGCCGCGGGCTGAATCCATCACAACCATCGAAGAGTTCGAGAAGGCCGATTTCCCGACGAAGGCGCAGTTCGCGTCGGCGGCGGCATGGTCGCCGAACCCGAAGAACCCGCCGTTCTTCTTCGACTTGCCAACCAGGAACGGCGAGCTCCAACCGCTGGTCGCCGCGAAGTGGGCGGCCAACGCACCGCTGGCGATGGTCGATCAGTATCTCGGCAACCTGAGACGCCTGCGCGCCATCGCCGCCGATGCCGGCGACATGGACAATCCGATTGCCGGCACCGTCCGCACGCTGCACGACATGCTGGAGACCAACGGCGTCGCGCATGCGATCGAAATCTACGAAGGCAATCACGTGAATCGCATCGCCGAGCGCGTCGAGACCAGGGTGCTGCCGTTCTTCTCGGTCAACCTCGCGTTTCCGGGCGAGGCGCCGGCTTCCACCCGGCAGAAGATTGCCGGGGCCGGCGCGCAGGCGCTCTCGCAGCAGCTCGCGGCCGCCGTCGAGCGGGGCGACACACCTGGCGTGGTGGCGCTCGTCGTCGGGCGCGACGGCGTGATTTACGAAGGCGCCGCGGGCAAGCTGGACGTCGGCAGGAACGTGCCGATGCCGGTCAATGCCATCTTCAACATTGCGTCGATGACCAAGCCGATCACTTCGGTTGCCATCATGATGCTCCTCGAAGACGGCAAGCTGAGGCTCGACGATCCGGTGTCGCAGTACCTCCCGGAGTTCAACAACCTCCAGGTCATCACGAAGTTCAACGAGGTCGACGGCACCTACGAAACGCGGCCGGCCAGGCGCGCGATGACGATTCGCCATCTGATGGCGCACACCTCGGGTATCGGGTACGGATTCACGAATCCGATCGTCAATCGCCTGCAGAGGGGCACGCAGAAGAGCGAGTGGGAACTGCCGCTTCTGAGCGATCCCGGCGACAAGTGGAACTACAGCGCCAGCACGCGCGTCCTGGGGCTCATCGTCGAGAAAATCACCGGCATGCCCCTCGAGCCGCTCTACCAGAGGCGAATTTTCCAGCCGCTTGGGATGGTCGATACGTCTTGGGCCGTTGCAGCAGACAAACAGTCGCGCGTCGCCACGACCCACAGTCGTGCGAGCGGCACGCTCGAGGAACAGCCACGGACTCCGATCCCGTCGACGCCGACGCCTCCGTTCAGAGGCGACGGTGGGCTGTACTCAACTGTGCGCGACTACGGCTTGTTCATGCGGATGTTGCTGAACGGCGGCCGTCTCGGGTCGAACAGGCTGTTGACCGAGAACACCGTGCGCATGATGGGAGAGAACCAGATCGGATCGATATTCGTCGAGCAGCAGCCGGATGCCGACACGCTCCGGACCAGGCCGTTTCCTCTCGGCGCCGGTCGCGACAAGTTCGGCCTCGGCTTCCAGATCGCGTCAAACGACAAGCGCTCCGCCAGGTTCCGCAGTCCCGGCAGCCTGAGCTGGGCGGGCATCTTCAACACCGAGTTCTGGATCGATCCGGTCAGGCACATCGGCGGCGTGCAGATGATGCAGGTCCTTCCGTTCTATGACGAACGCGCCATCCGCACGCTGCGCGATTTCGAGGAGCTTGTCTATCAGCACCTGCGATAGCGTGAACGGATGTCACCTCCAGGGCTGGACGTCTTCCCGCTTCGCGACTTCGTTCTTGCTGACTACAAGGAATTCGCGACGTCGTTCACGACCATTCACGCCGACGACATCCGCCAGCAGGTCGAGGCGATCTACGCTCGGGACCGTTACTGGCCTGAGCCGCTGATCCAGATCAATCCCAGCTACCGGCGTTCCACCACGATCGACAGGCTGGCGACGTCGGGGATGCTCAACCCCGGGTGCGCCGAGGTCTTTCGAACGCCGCCTACGAAGGATGCCCCGACCGGTGAGCCGCTCACGCTGTACAAACACCAGGAGCAGGCCATCGCGCTCGCGTCGCACGGCGAGAGTTATGTGGTCACCACGGGGACGGGATCGGGAAAATCGCTCTGCTTCTTCGTCCCCATCGTGAGCGCTGTGCTCGAGGACGAGCACGCCAGCGCTGCGCCTCGCACACGCCCGATCGTCATCTATCCGATGAACGCGCTGGCGAACAGCCAGCTGGAAGAGCTCGACAAGTTCATCTCTAATGTGAGGGGCGTGAAGCCCGTCACGTTCGCTCGCTACACGGGCCAGGAAGATGCGGAGACGCGGCGCCGGATCTCCGAGAACCCGCCAGACGTACTCCGATGCCGCCGAGTGGTCTGGTGGCACGATACTCCGCGACTGGCTCGCGCCTCGCGTCCTCGAGCTGACCTACACCGCCTGGGACCTCGAGCCGTTCGCTCGCGATGTTGGCTACGACGGGCCGCCGTTTCGCTGGGATCCTGCACGACGCTTTCTGCTGCGTGCCGAGCTCGACGCCGCCTTCTTTCACCTCTACGGGCTGTCGCGTGACGACACCGCCTACGTGCTCGAGACGTTTCCGATCGTCCGCAAGAACGACGAGAAGGCGTCCGGCGAGTACTGCACGAAGCGCGTCATCCTCGAAATCTACGACGCGATGGCGGACGCCCTCCGCACCGGACGACCGTTACGTCACGCGCCTTGATCCTCCACCGGCCGATCCGCGTGTGGCGCACCCACCAAGAGTGGCGCAGTGCTGACGCCGGCCGTCGTCACCCGCCTGGAGAAAACCGCGACCGACAACGGCTTCGATCGGGAGCTGCCGAGTCAGGGCGATTGGCTTCGATTTGCCAGCACGCAGGTGCCGCTCACACCGAGGTGTAAGCGACCCTTGAAATAGCGCTGGAACGCCGAACGCGCCCATCCGACTCAACAGAGGACGCGGTTCGTCGAACATTGTCGAATATGTACTCCCTGTGGCGCGCGGCCCGCAGCACGAGTCGGCGGCATCTGAACGCCGCATTGTGGCAGAAATTCGGGATCACGCTCGATGAGCTCGCAGAGCTCGCAGGAACCGGCGGTAGGACTTGGGCGTTATAATCGAAGCGAGTCCACCATGAACGCATCAGACACGACCCATCGTCGCGGCTTCCTGAGTCGCATGGCCGGTGCCGCTGCTGCCGCGAGTGTTTCGATTGTTGGCGGGGCCGCGGTGGCCGCGCCAGAGTCGGGGTCCGACGATTGGATCAAAGAGGTGAAAGGCACCCATCGGTGTCTCTTCGATTTCCCGCAACACAGGAACGGGATGCCGCTGCTACACATCCTCAATTACCTGAATACGTACTCAGCGGCCTATAAGGTCGGGCCAGGCCAGGCGGGCGCGGTGGGCACGTTCTACGGCATGGGGAACCAATCGAGCATTCCGTTCGCGTTCAATGACGCGATGTGGGCGAAGTATCAGCTCGGTGAATACACCGGGCTCAGGGACGCGGCGGGGAAGGCGTACACGCGCAATGTGTTCTACCGGCCGACGAAGGACGACTTGCACCTGCTGATGCAGGCGATCCAGTCGCCGACCATTCCGGCGTTCGCCGAGGCGATGCCGGGTCTCGGCATCGAGAGTCTGCAGAAGATGGGCACGAAGTTCCTATTGTGCGCGAACGCATTCGACGGCTGGTGCATGGAGCTCGAAGCCCGAGGCAAAGGCAAGGCGCCGGACATCGAAAAGGAGCTCCACGCCAATCTGCTGCCGGGCGTGACGATCGTGCCGGCCATGGTCATCGCGATCGAGAAGGCGCAGGCCGCCGGTATCAGGTACAACCGTCAATGACGCGATTGAATCGAAGAGGCGAGGATCGCCTGCCGCCATCTGAGTTAATTGTAGCTGGTCGCGCGCAGGAGGCGTAGACACGCTTTCAAACGGGGTGGCTGGCACGGCGGCGCGGTTCAGATCTTCAACCACTGGCTCAAATGATCAAGGAGCCGCAAACGACCGCGGACCCGACGACGACGGAAGCGAGCATCGTCGTCGTGCTGAACTGCAAGCCATCCTAAGGTCTCGACACATTCCGACTTATAAGACAGTAGTGGTGAGTTTGCTCCGGCGGCGCATGCGGCGTCGGGGTCCCGCCCAAATCTTCTCGCGGTTTGCCGGTCGCTTTCGACAGCGCCAGTCGTCGCCGATCTCTCCCTCATTCTTGTGACGCTCGACTAGAACGTGTCGACCGCGGGCCGACGATTGAAAGCGAAGATGGCCGTGTCCAATACCACCCTTGAGGATGCTCGCACACAGACGCGCCCCGAAAATTGGCTCGTCGGTGGCGGTGAGATGGGCAAGGTCGTGCGTTCGAGGGACTGGAGCAAGACGCCGCTCGGTCCCATTGAGTCGTGGCCTCAGAGTCTCCGCACAACCGTCAGTCTCGGCCTGGCCTCCAACTTCCCCATCTCGCTCGTCTGGGGTCCCAGGCATGTGCAGATTTACAACGACGGCTACTGGCCGATCTGCGGCGGAAAGCATCCTCTCTCCATGGGCCAGGACTTCACCGAGTGCTGGGCGTCGGCATGGCCGGTCATTGGGAACGCCTTCGAGCGCGCTCTCGCGGGTGAGACCTCCTACCTCGAGAATCAACGGATGTTCCTCGACCGTCATGGCTACCTCGAGGAAACGTTCTTCACGTTCTCGTTCAGCCCCATCCGTGACGAGACCGGTGGCGTTGGTGGTCTGTTCCACCCCGTCACGGAGACGACGACCAAGATGACTCCGAGCCATCCCGGGCGAGCAGATCTCCTCGAGATCAAAAAAGCGGGCGAACGAGCAAGCGGCCTCACGCGACAGCTCCTCGCCTTCAGTCGAAGACAGATCCTGCAGCCCAAGGTACTGGACGTAAATGCGGTCATCAGCGGCATGGAACCGATGCTCAGACGACTGCTGGTCGAACATGTCGACCTGATGGTGTCGCTTGTGCCACAACTTGGTCCGGTCAAGATGGACCCGACACAGCTCGAGCAGATCTTGGTCAACCTGGCGGTCAATGCCGCCGACGCCATGCCCCGTGGCGGCAAACTCACGATCGAGACAGCCAAGGTCACGCTCGATGAACACTACCAGCAGCGGCACCTGCCCATCACGCCTGGCGATTACGTCATGATCGCCGTGAGCGATACCGGCACAGGGATGGACGAGGCAAGCAGCCGGCGCATTTTCGAGCCCTTCTTTACGACGAAAGAAGTCGGCAAGGGAATGGGGCTGGGTCTGGCGACGGTCTACGGCATCGTCAAACAAAGCGGCGGGGACATTCTGGTGTACAGCGAGGTGGGGCGAGGCTCGACGTTCAAGATCTACCTGCCCCAGGTCACGGCGGACGTTCCTGGCGCAAGTGAACCGTCGAGCGCGGCCGGCGACGTTTCGCGCGGCTGGGAGACCGTCCTCCTGGTCGAAGACGACGAGGCCGTACGAATGCTGGCCCGTGTCACTCTCGAGCGCAGCGGCTATCGCGTGCTGGAGGCGGGGAATCCGAAGGAGGCCGTGCGCACCGCCCGCGAGTTTGCTGAGCCGATCCACCTGCTGCTGAGCGACGTCATCATGCCCGAATCGGAAGGGCCTCCGTTGTTCGAACGCCTCGTGAAGGAACACCCGGCGGTTCGAGTGTTGTACATGTCTGGCTACGCTGACGAAGCCATCGTCCGTCATGGTGTCCTGATCGAAGGCACGCCCTTTCTGCAGAAGCCGTTCACAGCCCAGGCGCTGCAGCGGGTGATCCGGGACGTACTCGACGCACCAGCGCCGACGAAAGCGTTAATAGGACATGTCGGGAGCGACTGACCATTCGCGAAAACACTTGGATCTACACCCCTCTTCAATTCGGCTGTTCCGCGCGCTCGGCAAACATCTGCAGCAGACCACTCCACCCGTTCGGCGAATCAACGCCCTTGCGGACGAGGCTCGCGGTCACGCCGTGGCGAGCGGTGTGACGATGCTCGAGGTGAAGACCTGAAACGCATGTTCGGCGGTCGTCCTCACGGTGACGCTCTTGCGGACGGGTGCATCTGTTATGTCAGTCACGCTCGTCATCGGTCCTCCTCGTCGCGCGCTCCTCCGCCGCTTTTTTGAAGGCGATGAGCGCATGGTTCCAGAATCGATCGAAATAGGCGCGCAGCGCATCGACGCCGGCTGGATCCAGCTCGTAGAGCCGCCGGGTACCGACGGCGCGGTCGACCACGAGGTGCGCGTGCTTGAGGATCCGCAGGTGTTGCGAGATCGCGGGCCGGCTCACGGGAAAGTCGCGAGCCAGCTCACCGACCGGCAGGGGCCCCTGCAGGAGCCGCTCGAGGATCGCGCGGCGGGTCGGATCGCCCAGCGCATCCATTTGCGCGTGTGGGTAAGTAACCACTAACGGTAAGTATATACTTACCTACGGCTACAAGTCAAATTCACCGTCGTACGGCGGGTCAATTTAACTCGCAGGAAATGTTGCAATCGCGCTCCTTGACTATCGTGATGCCTGATGTTGACGATCCCGTTGCCTCGCGCCCATCCTCCGCTCGCACCGTCAGCTGCGCCGGACCCGGTCGCCGAGACCGCCAAAATCGATGTCACCGGTCTGAACTTTTACTACGGCGGGCGCCGCGCGCTCGAACAGATCACGGTGCAGATCAGGCCGAACGAGGTGACCGCCCTGATCGGCCCGTCAGGGTGCGGCAAGTCGACCTTCCTGCGGACGCTCAACCGCATGAATGACATCGTGGCGGGCGCGCGCGTGGAAGGCGCGGTCACGATAGACGGACAGGACATTTATGCCCCGTCAATCGACGTCGTCGATCTGCGGCGCCGCGTCGGCATGGTGTTTCAGAAATCGAATCCGTTCCCGAAGTCGATTTTCGACAACGTCGCGTACGGCTTGCGCATCAACCGGCTCACGGGGTCGCGCGAAGAGCTTGGAGGCCGCGTCGAGGCCAGCCTCCAATCGGCGGCGCTGTGGGACGAGGTCAAGGATCGGCTGCACACTTCGGCACTCGCCCTGTCCGGCGGCCAGCAGCAGCGGCTGTGCATCGCGCGCGCGCTCGCCGTGGAGCCCGAGATCCTGCTGATGGACGAACCCGCGTCGGCGCTCGACCCGATCGCGACGCAGCGAATCGAAGAGTTGATCTACCAGCTCAAGAGCCGCTACACGATCGTCATCGTGACCCACAACATGCAACAGGCGGCGCGCGTGTCCGACGTGACGGCGTTCTTCTGGCTGGGGCGCCTGATTGAGTGCGGCCGGACGAACAAGATCTTCACGGCGCCGTCCGAGAAGCTGACGGAAGACTACGTCACGGGAAGGTTCGGCTGATGACGGCGCCCGACCAGGGCCACCGGCATTTTCAGGCAGAGCTCGAGCAGCTGAAAGCCCGTCTGCTCGAAATGGGCGGGCTGGCCGAGGAGCAGGTCCGCCTCGCCGTCAAGGGCCTCGTCGACCGCGACCACGATCTGATCGCGCGCGTGCTGGGCGGCGACGACCCGCTGAACGCGCTGCACATCGAGGTCGACAACCGCTGCTTCATGCTGCTGGCGTTGTATCAGCCGATGGCGGTCGACCTGCGCGCCATCGTCGCAGCGGTCAAGATCAACACGGACCTCGAGCGGGTGGGCGATCTGGCGATCAACATCGCCGAGGCCGCGCGCCAATACGTCGGCCACGTGCCGGTCAAGAAGTTGATCGACATCCCACGGATGGCGGCCATCGCCCAGGGCATGCTGCGCGACGCGCTCGACGCCTTCGTGCGGCGTGACACCGAGCTCGCGCAGCACGTCCTGAACGAAGATGATGCGCTCGATTCGTTGAAGACCCAGATTTTCAGAGAGCTCCTCACCTACATGCTGCAGGATCCGACCACGATCGAACCGGCGCTGGACCTGATTCTGGTCTCCCGCCACCTCGAGCGGATCGGCGACCACGCCACGAACGTCGCCGAAGACGTGATCTTCATGGTCCTGGCGAAGGACGTCCGCCACCACGCCGCCGAGAGCGGCACCGGTTGGGCTGGCGGGTCGGGCGGGGCAGGTGGATAAGAGATAGTCCCCCGCCCGGGTAGAATCACCTGATGGGCCCGAATGCATTCGGACTTCCACCGCCGCTGCCGGACCGGAGGGCGGATCGGGCTGCGGCGCGAGTATAGAATAGTCGCCATGTCGCAGCCGCTCTGCGTGTTCTGCCGGCGCCATCCGATCGAGCAGCTCTGGCGGCCCTTCTGCAGCGAACGCTGTAAGCTGCAGGACCTGGCGCGATGGGCTGAAGGAGCTTACCGGGTCGCCGCCGAACCTGTGTGCGATACCGACGAGAGTGACGACGAAAGTCAGAAGGCTGAAGGCTGATAAGAGAGAGGGCTTTCACTTCAGACTTCAGACTCAGACTTCAGACTTCAGACTTCGAACTTCCATGACCGACACGCTGACGATCGTCGACAACCGCACGGGAAAAAAGTACGACCTGCCGATTCAGGACGGCACCATTCGCGCGGTGGACCTGCGCCAGGTCAAGGCTGCCCCGGACGACTTCGGCCTGATGACGTACGACCCGGCGTTCATGAACACCGCGAACTGCCGCAGCGCGATCACCTACATCGACGGTGACAAGGGCATCCTGCTCTACCGCGGCTATCCGATCGAGCAGCTCGCGGAAGAAAGCGACTATCTCGAGACGGCCTACCTGATTCTTTTCGGCGAGCTGCCGACGGCGCAGCAGCAGCAGGCATGGGCGCGCGAGATCACCAACCACACGATGCTCCATGAAAACATCAAGAAGCTCATGGAAGGCTTCCAGTACGACGCGCACCCGATGGCGATCTTTCTCAGCACCGTCGGCGCGATGTCCGGCTTCTACCCCGACGCCAAGCACGTCTTCGACAAGCCCGCACGCCTGCGTCAGACGCACCGGCTGATTGCCAAGGTGCCGAGCATCGCCGCGTGGGCCTACCGTCACAGCATCGGCCGCCCGTACGTGTATCCGGACAACGATCTGAGCTTCACCGGCAATTTCCTGAACATGCTGTTCAAGATGACCGAGCTGAAGTACCAGGCGAACCCGGTGCTGACGCGCGCGCTCGACGTGCTGTTCATCCTCCACGCCGATCACGAGCAGAACTGCAGCACGACGACGATGCGGACGATCGGCAGCTCGCAGGTCGATCCGTACTCGGCGATGGCGGGCGCGGCCGCGGCGTTGTACGGCCCGCTGCACGGTGGCGCCAACGAAGCGGTGCTGCGAATGCTGAACGAGATCGGATCGGTCGCCAGGGTGCCGGACTTCATCAAGCGCGTCAAGTCCGGGGAAGCCGGGAACCGGCTGATGGGGTTCGGCCACCGCGTCTACAAGTCGTACGACCCGCGCGCGAAGGTCATCAAGCGGATTGCCGACATCGTGTTCACCGTGACGGGCAAGAACCCGCTGCTCGAAATCGCGCTGGAGCTGGAGCGAATCGCCCTGGAGGACGAATACTTCGTCACGCGCAAGCTGTATCCGAACGTCGACTTCTATTCCGGCCTCATTTACCAGGCCATGGGGTTCCCGGTCGAGATGTTTCCGGTGCTCTTCGCGATTCCGCGCACGGCCGGCTGGATCGCGCAGTGGGAAGAGATGCTGCTCGATCCCGAGCAGAAAATCGCGCGGCCGCGACAGGTGTATATAGGACCGGTGCAGCGGCCCTACATTCCACGGGAGAAGCGCGCATGACCCGAGCCGTTGCCGTCGCCGTCCTCGCGCTCCAGGCGGTGACGCCGCCGCCGAAGTTCGATTCGGGGCGCGCGTGGGAACATCTCCGGCAGCTGGTCGCCATCGGTCCGCGTCCGTCGGGCTCGCCGGCGATCGATCAAGCCCGGAAGTACATCAAGGATCAGCTCAGCGCCGCGGGGGTGACCGCGTCCGAGCAGACGTGGGACGACCAGACGCCGATCGACAAGGTCCGGATGGTCAATCTCGTCGCCACGATCCCCGGCGCCCGCAAGGAACGCATCGTCGTCGCCGGGCACTACGACACGAAGCTCTACCGCCAGTTCCGGTTCGTCGGCGCCAGCGACGGCGGGTCGAGCGCCGCGTTCCTTCTCGAGATCGCGCGCGTGCTGAAGGCCCGCAGGAACCCGTTCACGATCGAGCTGCTGTTTCTCGACGGCGAGGAAGCGCGGATGCCCGATTGGCACGGCACCGACAACACCTACGGCAGCCGGCACTACGTCGAGCTGGCGAGGCGCGACGGCTCGCTCGCGACGCTCAAAGCGCTCGTGCTGATCGACATGATCGGCGACCGCGATCTGGACATCCGCCGCGACACGAATTCGACGCCGTGGCTGACCAACATCATCTGGGAGGCGGCCAGGCGGCAGGATCTGGACGACTACTTCGTGGCGGAGTCGACGCGCATCGAAGACGATCACCTGCCGTTTCTCGCGGCCGGCGTGCCGTCGGTCGACATCATCGACCTCGATTACGAAGCGTGGCACACGGCCAAGGACACGCTCGACGCGGTCAGCGCGCGGAGCCTGCAGGTGGTCGGCGACGTCGTGATCGCCGCGCTGCCGCAGATCGAGGCGCAGCTCAGCAAGGGGCTCGCGCTGGCCGGCCGCCGGATCCACCACGGGCCGAAACGCTCTGTCGCGGTGAACGCGAAGAAAAAACTTCGCGGCCGGGACCGGCTGAAGCAGGCCGCCGCAACCCACTAGAGAGCTGGGGACTGGAGACTGGGGACTGGGGACTGGGGACTAGGCTATTACAGTCCCCAGGTCCCCAAGTCCGCAGGTCCCCGGGTCCCGAAGTCCCCAGTTCCCCAAGTCCCCAAGTCCCCAAGTCCCGAGGTCCCCAGGGCCCCAGTCCCGATCATCGTTTCCGCATCACACGCAGCCCGCGATCGGGATCGAAATCCCACGCGCAGTTCGCCATGCCGCACAGGATATTCAGAACCCCGGGCGTCGCCGCGTTCTTGAAGTTCATCGACACGAGCTGGTTCGGCAGGCTCGATTCGATCGTGACCTGCACGTCGATCGCTGCGGCCAGCGCACGAAACACGTCGCGGACGGGCGAGTCCCATAACGAGAACGACACGCGCGGCGGAAGCGCGGCGCTCTTTTCGCTCGGCAGCGGCGTCACCTTCAGCGTGCCCTGCATCAGATCCCACGAACACAGCGCATTGTCGCAGACAGCATCGATGGCCGTGCGCAGCCGCACGTTCGTCAGCGTGATCGTCACCGGGCGCATGGTGCCGGCGCCCAGTTCCATCGGGACGCCTGCGGCGGCGGCGAGCGCCGCGATGACGTCGGCCGCCGGCGCGGCACGGTAGTCGATCGTCACCCGCACATTGGACGGATCGGCTTGCGCCGCGGCATGCGCCGGCACAGCCGCCATCCACAGGCTTCCCAGAATTATCACGATCGCGATGCGCTTCATCTCGACTCCTTTTCAGCAGGGTCACTGCGGAAAGACGATGACATAGTTGCCGCCAGCGCGGCGCTCCGGCAGGGGCCCGACCACCCAGCGGCGGCCGTCCTGGCTGTCGACGATGAGCAACGATCCGCGGCCGGTGATCGCCAGCGACGGCGGAACCGGCGATCGAACGGAGGGCGAGGCGTTCATCCCCCGACTTGCGGAGGATGCAGGCAGCCGAGCCGTCGCCGCTCGGCTGAAGGGCTCGCGCTCCTCGACGCGGGCGGTGCGTCGCCATTGCCATGCGCTGATCACGAGCACAATGACCACGACAGTCGCCGCGGCAACCGTGTACGGCACGCGTCTCATCCACGTTGACGGTCCATGATCCTCGGCGAGCGCTCGCATGACGATGCGCCGCGCTGTCACGCCGTCTGTCCTCAGGGCGCCACGCACCCGCGTGTCCACGTCACGTAGCGTCCGCGCCAGCGCATACGCGAACAACCGGGGCGCAAGCGACTCGGCCATCGCCTCGAGCTCCACATCAGCAATGAACCCGCGTCGCGCCTTTGGTAACAGAGCCGCTCTCACATCATCAGCCCTGAGTGCTTTACCTTCAGCCCCATCTTGAACAAGAACAAATGCAACCACGAAAACACGAAGAACTTCGAAGGACACGAAGAAGACAACGGTTTTCTTCGTGATTCTTCGTGATTCTTCGTGACCTTCGCGGCTTCGTGGTCCCGGCGTTGTTCCTGCCGGTGTGCGGTCTGATGGCGTGCCCGGCGTCCGCCGCGGCGCCAAGGCGCACGCTAAACAGAGCTAACCACGAGCCTTAGCCCCCGTCTAACCTGGGCAGATGGACGCGACCGAGGCCGCAGCCGTTCTGGCCCGTGCCCGCCAGGGCGACAGCGACGCGTTCCGGGCGCTCGTCGAACGCCACAGCCGCAGTGTCTTCCGCCTGGCTTACCGGATGACGGGGAACGAACAGGACGCCGAAGATGTGGTGCAGGAGAGCTTCCTTCGGGCGTATCGGCAGTTGGGGCGGTTCGAGTCGCGGGCGAATTTCGGTACGTGGCTCTATCGCATCGTCTCGAACTGCTCGGTGGATCTGATGCGCTCGAAGCAGGCTCGGCACGATCAGATCCGCGGCGAGAGCCTCGACGGCGCGGCGGAGGTGCCGGCGGCCGGTCTGCCGGGGCCGGAACGCATGGCGCAGAGCGCCGAGATCGAACGGCGCGTGCAGGCGGCGCTCGACGACCTGAGCCCGCTGGAGCGCGCGGCCTTCACGCTGCGGCATTACGAAGGCCGTTCAATCGACGAAATCGGCGCGGCGCTCGGGTTGGGAACCAGTGCAGCCAAGCACAGTGTGTTTCGTGCGGTGAAGAAGCTGCGCGTCGCGCTCGCGCCGCTGCGGAGCCAGGAATCGTGACGAACCATTTCAACGAAGACGACCTCACGCTCTACTACTACGGCGAAGGCGCGTATCGCGTCGATCGTGTGGGGAGGGGATCCCCCCGGCGCAGGGTCGACCAGCATCTCGAGAGGTGCCCGGCGTGCGCGTCGCTCTATCACGAGATCGCCGGCACGCTCGCCATGGTTGTCGCGCCCGAAGTGCCCGAACGCGGCGACCAGTACGGTCTCGAAGTCTGGCAGCGGCTGCGGCACAAGCTCCCGGAGCAGGACGCGCCGTTGTGGAAGGCATTGTGGACATCCGTCTTCCGCCTCGATCGGCTGGTTTTCGCCGCCGCTGCCGCGGCGCTCCTGCTGACCGCGTTCGTCGCCGGCCGCGTCTGGCCACGGCAGCAGCCGGCGGGTGCCCCCGCGACGGGCGCGCCCGAGACGGCCGGTGGCGCGGCGTCTGCCGGCGATAGCCGGCGGCGCATTCTCCTGACGTCGGTGGCCGATCACCTCGATCGATCCGAGCGCGTGCTCACCGACATCATGAACGCGCCTCGCGGGGACATATCGAGCGAGCAGCGATGGGCGGACGATCTGCTGTCGACGAGCCGGCTGTATCGGCAGGATGCGGCGGACGCCGGCGAGCAGTCGGTCGCAGCCGTGCTCGACGAGCTCGAGCGCAGCCTCCTCGAAATCGTGAACAGTCCGTCGAAGATCAGCGCGGCGGATCTCGACGAGATTCGCCGGCGGATCGACGCGGCGGCGCTTCTCTTCAAGGTGCGGGTGATGAGCGACGAGCTCCGTCAGCGCGAAGAAGCGCCGATGTCGCTCCCGCGAACGTCAACACGAAAAACCAGCTGACGGGTATGACCATGAGACACACGCATTCCGCTTCTCTCTTTCTGGCATCCGCGCTGACGGCCGCTGCGGCTGCCCAGGCTGTCGCGCAGCCCGCGCCTGGTTCCGGGCCAAGGCCGGGTATTGGCCCCGGGTTCGGTCCGGGTCCCGGCCCGATGCCGATGGAGTTGAGGGTGGGACCGTTGCACGGCCCCGGATCCATCGACCTCGACGACCGGGCAGACGATCTCTACGACGAGGGCCGCGAGGCGATCGAGGAAGGCAGATACGACCGCGCCATCGATCGCTTCAACAGGTTGATCGAGCTCAAGACCAGCCGCACCGACGCGGCGCTCTACTGGAAGGCCTATAGCCTCGCGAAGCTCGGCCAGCGCGCAGATGCGCTGAACACGCTGGCGGACCTGCAGAAGCGATTCGTCGACAGCCGCTGGAGCAAGGACGCGAAGTCGCTCGAAGTGGAAGTGCGTCAGGCATCCGGGCAGACGGTGTCGCCGGCGTCGCAGGACGACGACGAGCTGAAGTTGATGGCGCTGCGCGGCATCATGCAGAGCGATCCGGAGCAGGCGTATCCGATCATCGAGAAGATGCTGAGCGGCCCGAACTCGCCCAGGGTGAAGGACCGTGCGCTCTTCGTCCTGAGCCAGAGCCGTGGCGCGCGGGCGCGCGACGTCATCGCCGGCGTCGCGAAAGGAAACGCGAATCCGGACCTGCAGCTCCGGGCGATCCGGTATCTCGGGATCATGAACGGTGCCGAAAACCGGCAGGTCCTGGCCGACGTCTACAAGAGCTCGCCGGATCCGTCGGTGAAGCGGGCGATTCTCCGCAGCTTCGTGGTCGCCCGCGATCGCGAGCGGCTGCTGTCGATCGCCAGGACCGAGACCTCGCCGGAGCTGCGCGGCGAGGCCGTCCAGCAGCTGGGGGTCATGCACGCCGGCGCCGAGCTCGGTGAGCTCTATCAGACCGAGTCGTCAGCCGACGTGAAGAAGCGGATCCTCCAGGCGATGTTCGTCGGGGGCCAATCCGACAAGCTGATCGAGCTGGCCAGGGGCGAGAAGGATCCCGAGGTGCGCAAGGCGGCCATCCGCAATCTCGGCCTGATGAGAAGCGCCGGCACGGCCGACACGCTGACGTCCATCTACGGCTCGGATTCGTCGCCCGACGTGCGCAAGGCGGTCGTCAACGCCCTCTTCCTGCAGAACAATGCAAAGGCGCTCGTCGGCCTCGCGCGCGCCGAGAAGAACGCCGAGATGAAGAAGGAGATCGTCTCCAAGCTCTCGATCATGAAGTCGACCGAAGCCACCGACTATCTCCTGGAGCTGCTGAAATGAACGCCCAACGAGGACGCGGAGCAAACAGAGACCACGGAGAAGGATCAGCCACAGAGAACACAAAGACACGGAGAAAGAACATGTACGGTCTCTGTGTCTCTGTGTCTCCGTGGCTGATTCCCTCCGTGAGCTCACGCGCCCTCAGTGTGCTGCTCATCCTGCTCCTTCCGTCGCTTGCCGGCGCTCAAGGAAGGATCAGCAACGCGAAGACCGAGACGCGATCCGCGGCGCAGGGCCTGGACCGCGAGGTTCGCGCGGCGGCGGCGCGCGGCGGCGTCCTCTGGATCGGCTACCGAACGCCGATGGTCGCCGGGCCGAGACAGATGTGCTGCTTCGACACGATCCCGGACGCCGGCACGTGCTGCGGCATGTGCCGGCTGGAAAGCGGTGGCGGCGTCTCGATGTCGACGGGCGATTCGCGGGATTTCCGCGGCTCGCGCATCACGCTCGAGCCGCCGACCGAGCTCCTCGTCCTCGCCCGCGTCGAGAACAACGCCATCGTCCGGCTTCGCACGTTCACCCCGGACTGCGACATCGACGCGACCGGCATGCCGCTGGTCTGGTTGAACGATGTCAAACCGGACGACAGCCTCGCGTGGCTCGCATCGCTCGTGTCGTCGTCGCCGGACGGGGGCGAGGGTCGTGAGCGCGTCTCGAAGACGGCGATCGCCGCCATCGCGCTTCACAACGTGCCGGCCGCCGATCGGACGCTGGAAAGCTTCGTGGCGCCAACACGTCCCGAATGGCTGCGCAGCGACACTGCGTTCTGGCTCGGGAGCGCGCGAGGCGAGGCCGGTGCGCGCCTCCTCACGCGAATGATCGCGCAGGATCCGAGCGACAAGGTCCGTGAGAAAACGACGTTCGGCCTCTCGGTGAGCAAGGCCCCCGCGGCGCTGACGACGCTCATTGCGACGGCGCGCGATGACAGAAGCGCCAGGGTTCGCAGTCAGGCGCTGTTCTGGCTCGCGCAGAAGGCCGGCAAGGAAGCGCTCTCGACCATCGCCGGCGCCATTGAGAACGACCCGGACACCGAGGTGAAGAAGAAAGCGGTCTTCGCGCTCAGCCAGCTGCCGAAGGATGAGGGCGTGCCGAAGCTGATGGACATCGCGCGGAACAACCGCAACCCGGAAGTGCGGAAGCAGGCGATGTTCTGGCTCGGGCAGTCCCACGATCCGCGCGCCGTGAAGTTCTTCGAAGAGATCCTGCTGAAGAAGTAGGACCTAGAAGCCTTTGCGCCGCGCGGTTTCCAGCTTCGCTCCCGCCGGCTTGAGCTTCGCGTCCCCGCCGGCGAGGTTCTGCACCTGCTCATGTGTGAGCGTCCGGTCGGACGCCTTTGCGGCAGCGAAGATGCGATCGACGATCTCGTCGGTCGCACGCAGGCCGCGGCTCTCCAGCCAGAAGATGACGTTCGACCGGCCGGACATCGGGCCGACCTCGATCTCCTGCTGCCGTCCGACGAGGCTGGCCGGGACGGCGGCGTACACGGCGTCCATCAGCGCGCGATCGCCTTTTCTGAACGCCTTGACGACCGCCGCCGCGTGGACGCCGGTCGCCGTGCGGAACGCGTCGGCGCCGATCACCGGATAGTTCGGCGCGATGCGGACGTCGGTCGCCGCTGCGACCGCTTGCGCGTACGCCGGCAGGCTCGACAGATCATTGTCGCGGTAGCCCATCATCACGAGGTTGACCATCAGGAGATCGATCGGCGTGTTGCCGCAGCGCTCGCCGATACCGAGCGCGGCGCCGTGCAGGCGTGTCGCGCCCGCTTCGAGCGCGGCAATCGACGAGGCGACGCCGAACCCGCGGTCGCGATGCCCGTGCCAGTCGATTTTTACGTCGTTCTTTTTGACGATTTCTTCTTTGACGAATTTGACGAGCGCCCGAACGCCATCTGGAGTTGCATGCCCAACTGTGTCCGCCAGACAGATTCGCCCTGCACCGCACGCGATGGCCGCACCATACAGCGCCTTGAGTGTTTCAGGCCTGGCCCGCGTCGTGTCCTCCGTCACGTACATGACAGGGAGGCCATGCTTCACCGCGTACGTCACCGCTTCCTCACTCGCGGCGACGATCCGGTCCACTGTCCAGTCCTCGGTGTACTGCCGGATCGGCGATGAGCCGATGAACGTGGCGGCTTCGATCTTGATCCCGACCTCGTCAGAAACGCGCACGATCGGCTCGATATCCGTGATAACGGTTCGCGCGGCGCAATTGGGGGCGATCGGGAGTCTCTGGTCGCGGATTTCCGTGGCGAGCGCCCGCACCTGATCGACGACGCGTGGACCGGCGCCCGGCAGACCAATATCGGCGGCCACGATGCCCAGATCCGCCATCAGGTGCAGCAGGCGCCGTTTGACGTCGAGCGTCGGATCGGTGACCGACGGGGACTGCAGGCCGTCGCGCAGCGTCTCGTCATTCAGATCAACGCGGGCATGGGTCCAATCGAAGGCGCCATTCGCTCCGCCCTCGTTGTTCCAGTCGTAGATGAGTTGCCGTTCCTCCATGGGCGTAGTGTCGCGTGCGCTCCAACCCAGGTCAAGTTGCTTGCAGGACGCGCCCCAAAAGTCATAGTTTGGTGACGTGATCGACGCCGTCCTCCGCAACGACCGCGTGCGCACCGCCCGCGCGCACATCGAGCGCTCCGACGAAGCGACGCTC
>QHWJ01000341.1:0-38720 GCA_003222535.1 Acidobacteriota bacterium
AATCGCGTTCGTCATCCTACGGACTGGTCCACCACCTCCGATTGCTCCCCACGCCGCCTCGCGGCGGCGCAGTTATCGTCAGTTTCAGGCCGGAGAGCGTATGCCTGGAGAGGACTTGCACCTCTCTGGATGTGTGCGCTTGGCAGCGCGCGTCGCTTCGCGACGCCCGTCGAACCGCCTCCGTTTTTCCTCCGTTTCTTCGTTTCTCTGTGGTTAACCCGTTACCTCCGGACCCTCCGATAACTCCAAGGACCGCCTCGTGAAACTTCTCTCCACGTACTTGAGGAATTACCGTGGCCTCGTGGGGCTCGCGCTCACGCTGGCGACGATCAATCAGGTCTTCTCGCTGCTGGATCCGCTGATCTTCCGGCATGTCATCGATCAATATGCGACGCGGTTTCAGGAATACACGACCGGAGAGTTCTTCAGAGGCGTCAGTCTTCTGCTCGCCGCCGCCGTCGGGGTCGCGTTCGTCTCGCGTGTCGCGAAGAACTTCCAGGACTACTACATCAACGTGATCACCCAGCGGCTCGGCGCGCAGCTGTACGCCGACGGGATTCGGCACTCGCTCGAGCTGCCGTATTCCGTGTTCGAGGATCAGCGCAGCGGGGAGACGCTCGGCAAGCTCCAGAAGGTGCGAACTGATGTCGAGCGGCTCATCGCCACCGCCATCAACGTGCTGTTCACGTCGCTTGTCGGGATCATCTTCGTGATGACCTACGCGTTCAGCGTGCACTGGCTGATCGCGCCGGTGTACTTCCTGACGGTGCCGATTCTCGGGATCCTCAGCTCCGTGCTGAGCCGCCGTATCAAGCAGATCCAGAAGGTGATCGTCGCGGAAACCACGGCGCTGGCCGGCTCGACGACCGAGTCGCTGCGCAACATCGAGCTGGTGAAGAGCCTCGGGCTGCAGCGGCAGGAGATCGATCGTCTCAACGCGACGACCGGCAGGATCCTGAGCCTGGAGCTGAAGAAAGTCCGGTATCTGAGGAGCCTCAGCTTCATCCAGGGCACCTCCGTCAACTTTCTGCGCACGAGCATCCTGTTTTTGATGTTGTACCTGATCTACACGCGCGCGATCACGGTCGGCCAGTTTTTTTCGCTGTTCATCTACTCGTTCTTCATTTTCGGGCCGCTCCAGGAGCTCGGGAACATCATCAACATCTATCGCGAGACCGAAGCGTCGCTCAACATCTACGAGGACATCCTGCGCATTCCGAAAGAGCCGCGGCCCCTGAGCCCCGTGCCGGTCCGGGAGCTGCGGACGCTCGGGTTCGAGCACGTCACCTTTCAGCACCAATCGGCCTCGTCTCCGGCCGTGAGCGACATCTCCTTCAGCGTGCGGCGCGGCGAGACGGTGGCGTTCGTCGGACCCTCGGGCGCCGGCAAAACGACGCTCGTGAAGCTGCTGGTCGGACTCTATCAACCGTTGTCGGGCCGCATCGTCTATGACGGGATTCCGGGCTCCGAGATCGACCTCGACGGGCTGCGCGCGCGGATCGGATTCGTCACGCAGGACACGCAGCTCTTCTCGGGAACGATTCGTGAAAACCTGCTGTTCGTGAATCCGACCGCCGCGGACGCCGAATGTCTCGATGTGCTGCGGAGAGCGGCCTGCGACAATCTGCTCGCGCGCGCCGACCGCGGCCTCGATACGGTGATCGGCGAGGGCGGCGTCAAGGTGTCGGGCGGCGAAAAGCAGCGGCTGTCGATCGCGCGGGCCCTGCTGCGCCATCCGCGTCTGCTCGTCTTCGACGAAGCCACCTCGTCGCTCGACTCGCTCACCGAAGAAGGGATTGTCGACACGATCCGCGACGTCGCCACCGGCGCCGATGCGATCACCGTGCTGATCGCCCATCGGCTGTCGACGATTCTGCACGCCGATCGGATCTACGTGCTCGAGCGCGGGCGCATCGTGGAGACGGGGCGCCACGACGAGCTCGTCGATCAGAAAGGGCTGTACTACGCGATGTGGCGGCAGCAGATTGGCGAGCGGCGCGGCCTCGAGGCCAGCGCCCTCGCGGCGGTGCGGGCAGCCCGGATGGCGCCCTCTGCGGCCGGGTGAACCGCGATTCACTGACGCTCTATATGGGCCGCCGACGTCAGGATCGCGATCCCGCGGAACGGGTTCAGGTCCAACAGGTCCCGATCGCCGCTCGCGACGACGTCGGCGCGCCCATTACCGCCACCTCGAGAAACTCAGAACAGGTGTATAACCGTGCGCGACGTAGGCGGCGGAAAGAAAATCCCGGCTGATGGGCGAGCAGAGGGACGACACGAACATGAAGAAGAAAACACGCGTTCTGTTCAGAGCGGCGACCTGTGCAGCGCTGGCGATCGCCGCCGGGATCTTGTGGCCGCCCTCCTCGCTCGCGCAGGGCGGAGTGCCCAAGTACGAGGTCGATCTCTCCTGGCCGAAGCCCTTGCCTGACCGATGGGTACTTGGCGGGTTGGGCGGAGTCTGTGTCGATGCGCAGGACCACGTGCTCGTCCTCAATCGTCAAGACGTGCTGGACGGAGACTTGAACGCGGGGCACCTGGCTCCTTCGGTGATCGAGCTCGATCCGGCCGGCAACGTGGTCAATTCCTGGGGGGATCCCAATCTTCTCGAGGCTCGCCTCCATAGCTGTCACTTCGACAAAGACAACAATGTGTGGATAGGCAGCGCCCCGTCCGGCATGGTGCAGAAATATGCGCACGACGGAAGCAAGCTCCTGTTGCAGATCGGGAAAAAGGGCGCGTTCGATTCCTCCGACGGCACGTCCAGGGGTCAGCCTCTCAATTCGAACGCCGCGCAATTCTTCATGCCCTCCAGCATCTTCGTCGATCGGCAAAACGGAGACGTGTACGTTTCCGATGGCGAGAGTAGAGGAGGCAACCGCCGCGTCGCGGTGATGGATCGGAACGGAAAATTCTTACGCCAGTGGCAGCCGGACGGCATGCAGACAGTGCACTGCATGACGGTGGCCAACGATGGGCTGGTCTACGTATGCAACCGGGAGGGATCCCGGATACAGGTGTACGACAAGATGGGTCACTTCATCAAGAACATCGAGGTCCCGTGGAAGCCTTACACGCCACCTGCCGATGGGAAACCCAAGGAGAGCGGAGGCTCGGCTGTGGCGCTCGATTTCTCTCACGATTCAAACCAGAGGTTCGTGTACCTCATCAACCAGAATAATTCGCAGATCGAAATCATCGACCGCCAGACCGGCAAGATCCTGTCGAGCTTCGGTGGGGGCGTCGGCCACTTCCCCGGTCAATTCGACCAGCCTCACGGCATCGCCGTCGACTCGAGGGGCAATGTCTATGTCGCGGAAAACCGCGGGAAGAGGATCCAGAGGTTCAAGATTGCTGGTCTCTAGGAGCCCGTTCGAGTAATGCCTCACGGGCTCCTAGTTCAACGGACTTGTACAAGCGCTCATCGAGAGGGCTGCCGGACATCGGCTGCAATGTGTCGCGGTACTGCCTGGTGTGCGGAGCGGCGGCGTGCGCGTCGAGCGCTTTCCGGCTCGACCAGATCTCGATGACTGTGAAGTGATTCGCGCGCATCGTGTGTTGCAGGACGTCGAACCGCAGACACCCCTGTTCCGTACGGCTGGCCTCCGCCAATCGTGTGAGCAGCCCCGGCGCGTCGGTCTGACCACCGCCAACCGTGTCGACGTGCGCGACGACATGGAGGGCCTGGCCGCTTCCCACGGCAGTCGCTGCAGCGACGGTGAGAGCTTTGTAGGGGCGCTGGTCGTAGTCGCTCAGGCGAATCGACTGGAGTCGGTCCCGAAGCTGCTTCGCGTGCGCGGCCATTCCGTGGGCGTCGAACGCCTTCTGATCCTTCCACAGTTCAACGATCGCGAAATGACCCGGCCGACCAACCTGCTCGAGCAGGTCGAAGCGAACGTAACCGTCCTCCCGGCGGCTCGTGTCGCGATACGGCTTGAACGCTGCGAGCGCCGCCGCCCTCGCTGAGGGCATGACTTCGACGTATGACACGGCGTAGCGGGCGGCGTCGGCAGGTGCTTGAGCATGGATGTGCCCGCCGAGGCTGGACGGGAGGATGACTAAACCGAGCAGGAAATGGGCCAGGCGGCACAGGGGAACCCTCTTCCAAGGTTCGCTGTCCGCCGTTTTCGCCACCGGAGAATCCTTTCGCCCCGAATCTTCCTGACCGTCAACGACATCGGCATCGGCCGTGGGGCGCACGTTCACACGGCGCCGCTGGCTGCGTGATGTGTTCAAGGGCACAGTCGTCACCGAAGTTCCCGGGGCCAATTCCCATCAGGCATCGGGACGGGTTTCAACCACGTCGGATCGATTACAACGTGTCTGATGCGCTGACGTTTCCAGGTATACGTCACATGCACGTGACCGTCTGAGCTCTGAATAACGGCCGGGTACGAGTATTCGCCGGGCGCACTTTCGAGGAGCAGCGCGGCGTCCCACGTTTTGCCGTCACGGGAGACCGATACGTTCAGCGGCGATCGGCCCTGCGTGGTGTGGTTGTACACGATGAGGTGGCGGCCATCGCGGAGCGTGACGGCGTCGATGCCGGAGTTGGGATTCGGCAGCGAGGTGAGCGAAATCGGAGCCCACGTTCGTCCGCCGTCACCGGACCACGTCTCGAAGACGCGCTGCGACCGCGTGCGTCCGAGGGCCTGGAGCCTGCCGCCCGGGTGAACAAGGATGCTGGGCTGGATCGCGTTGATCGGGCTGGCATCGGCAGAAGCCGATGGAAACGCAGCCGTCCACGTCAGGCCGGCATCAGTCGTGCGCTCGAAATGCACGCGCCACGTGCTCGGGCGATCAGACGACTCGGTACTGCTGGGGGCAACGAGTGTTCCATCTGAAAGCTGTAGGAGCTTGTTCTTGATGGGACCAAGTATGCCGTCCGGCAAACGTCGTGCGTCAGTCCAGGTCCGCCCGCTGTCGCGAGACGTTCGAACCATCCCCCACCAGCTTTGGGGACTTGGGCCCACCTTATAGAACAGCATCAGCGCCTTGTCGGGCACGTCGAACAGAACCGGGTTCCAGCACGGGTACCGCCTGCCATCCGGCTGGGTGCCCGTCGCGACCTCGATCGGACGTGTCCACTCGCCCGCCAGGTGTCGCGACAGCCAGATGCCGACGTCGGCCGCCCCTTCACGCGTTCCGGCAAACCACGCCGTCACGAGCCCTTCTCGCGTCTCGACGATGGTCGATGCATGTGCACTCGCGAACGGGGCGGTCTCGAAGACGAACTCGGAGTCGGCGATTCCAGCGAAGGCGGCACCTTCCTTGTTCTTTTCCCGAGTCGCAGATTGCTGAATTGCCGGCAGGCCGGCAACGGATGCGGCGATGATGCCAACGACCGGCACGACCAGCACGACGATGGAGAGGATGCGGGAGTTTCTCACGTGGCAGCGCCTTTTCTCTCGCCGGAGGCGGACATCGCGCGGTTCTCCAGATGCTCTGCCGACTTCGTCGAAGGAAACCGCCACGCCCAGATGGAACCATTGTTGCTCGAGGAGGCGCCGTGCCCCTCGACATCGTCATCGGGCGTGCCCTGGCGTGCTGCGTTTACCCCTCAGCCTCGTGGCGCCGCTTGCCGGCAACCGGTCGCGTGCTGCTCGTCGCCGCGTATGTCGGCGCCGGCTACGTGACCGTTCTGACGCTTCTCTTCATCGCGTGATGTCGTCCTGGATCGCCGGCCAGCATGGCGACGACGACCGCCGCGTCGCCTTGGTCGTGGAGCCAATGGCGAAAAGCGCGTGCATCAGTACTCCCAGCTCGTGACGTCAGCGCCTGGCGGCGCGGTCTTCCGCCAGCGCTCGGCCATCAGCCGGATGAAGCGGCTGTTGTAGGTGAGCCGCGAGATCGCGTTGACGTGCTCGTGATCGCCGCTCCAGCAGTGCTCGTCTTTCATCCCGTAGTCCACCCGCGCGTCCGCCGCCGGATTTGCCGACTTCAGAAACTCTTCGGCCAGGTAGACGGCATTGTTCAGGAAGAAGTTATCCGACAACCCGACGTTGAGCGTGATCTTGCCGCGCAGCTTCGGTCCGAGCGTCGCCCAGTCGCGCTGCATGATGTGGACGAGATCGTAGTGCTCGCGCCAGTACGCGGCGACCGTCCTATCGACCTCGCCGGTGCGCTTGTCCCAGATGCGCTTTGGATACCCGTCGGGCCCGACCGGGGAGAACACCGCTTCCCAGATATCCCACTGGCCGCCGGATCGTGATTTCGTGCCCAGGACGAGCTCCATCATGTTGTTCTGCTCGACGGTCGAGCGGGTCTGGCCGAGATAGTCGCGCAGCCCCGGTCTCGGCGTCCGCTTGAACGGTCCCTCGGAGTAGTAGGCGTTCTTGTGGTCGTAGATGTCGACGACCGTATAGGCGCGGAAATCGATCGGATCGGGACAGTTCGCCCAGGCGCCGTTGTAGAGATCCGGATAGAACACTTGAACGCCGAGCGCTTCCCACCCACCGGTCGAGCCGCCATACACCGCACGCGCCCATGGTCCGATGCCGCGAAAACTCCGTTCGATATACGGAAGCAGCTCGTACGTGATCGCGTCGCCATACGGACCGAGATTCTCCGAGTTCACTGCGTACGAGTCGTCGTAGTACGGGTTCGCGTGCTGAATGGTGACCAGGATCACGCGGGGGAAGCCCGGTCCGGTCCATTGCTTGAAGAACGCGTATCCGTACTCCTGCTGCAGGCGGTCGTAGCCGTACTTGACGCAGAGCTCGCCCTCGTGGCCGTTCGGACAGTACCTCGCGATGTTCGCCTCGTCTGGCAGCGGCAGCTTCGGGTCGGGAGGCGTCTCGCGCCATCCGGACACCTCCTGCTGAAAATGTCCGTGGTAGATCGCGAGCGGATAGTGCGCGTTTGGATGCGCGTCCCATCCTTCGGGCAGCGTCACGAGCGCGCCGAGGTACATCGGCCGGCCCCAGAACTTCGTGAGGCGCTCGCTTTGGATTCTTATGCGCTTCACGTACTTCGTGTCGGCCAGGTCCGGGAGCGGCGCGATTTTCCTGTCGAGCGAAATGCGCAGCGGTCGATCGCTGGCCGGGTCGATTCGAATCTTCGCCGGCGTGCTGTAGAAATTGCCTGGCGCGCTCGACCACTGCTGTCCTTCGCCGCGATCCGGCGGAAGCTTGACGGTGTGGCCGTCCGACCGCTTGAACGTCTCGTAGACGTGCAGGAGTCCCTGGACCCAGTAGTCCCCGGCCTTGATGTCGCTCAGGCTCTGCACCGGGTAGCCGAGCACGCCGGCGTGGACGATGGCATCTTGACCCGGTTTGAGTCCCTCGACGTCGACGCCGAAGATCTGCGCCGTCCGATCGTTGTCGGACACCTGGAAACGCGGCTCGGTCCGCTGGTCGGTCGAGACCAGCAGCAGCATCCGTCCGTCGAGCGCCGCAGTCGTCTGCGAGGCCGGGACCGAGAGGAGCACGCGAAGCGGTGCCGCCGCTGCGTGACTATCGAACCGCGCCGCTCCCGCCGCGATCGCGATCACCAGCGCGAACGCGGAGACCACACGTCGTGTCTTCATGGCTGTGCCTTTCCGTAATCCTACCCGACCTCGCTACCACTGGGGAAAACCCCCGCGCGCGTGGAGTAGATGCGGTCGTGTCCGGCTTCAGCCGGACCTACAACGGGAAACTCCCGCGCGCGGGGAGCAGATCAGTCAGGTGGACAAATAAGCGGAAGCATTTCGCGCTTGTTCCGTCGATACGCGCGGAAGTCCTCCCGATCGACGGTGATGACGGCGTGACGCGGATACAGCTCGCTCATGCGAATCAGGCACAGATCGGCCAGGTCGGGATGCCGGTCGGCGTACCGTTTGGCGAGCGCGGTCAGTTGCGGCAGATGATCGTTGCAGGCGAACGCGATCGTGATGAGACCGTCCGAGATCATGGCCAGCGGCAGCGATGCGCTTTCGAGATGGAAGGCACTCTCCGCCAGCACGGCCTCGCACGTCAACAGCGGTTCGGTCACGCGCGAGGCGACGCCTACCGCCCAGTCGTGATGCGCGTCATTGCGGTTCGCGAACGCGACGAGGAACCCCGTGTCGGCGATGCCCTTCATTTGCGTGAGAAGCCCCTCCTCGCCGACAAGTCCCTCGGCCCCCGCGCGATCCCCGCCAGCCGCATGAACGATTGTGACGCCGACGCGGCCTTCGCCCGCTCCAGCTGATCGCGCACGATCTTTCCTTGAGACACGCCGGTCCTGTCGGATTCGCGCACCAGCCACTCCGCAAGGTCAGCGTCAAGACGAACCGTGATCGTGTGGCTCATATGGCAATATTGTATTACATCCACGCCTCGATGCGCGGAGCTTTCCGTGTTCGCGTCACGCCGACGCCGGGAGTCAGGATGACGGAAATACCTGGCCGCACTCCTCGGACCCGGGTGTATAACGGTGCCCATCCGGGCGGCCAAAGTGGACTCCCGGATCTGACGAACCGGACCTCGTCGTTTTCCTCCTTTGGAGGCGGTGGTTTATTCGAATTTCTCCCAAGGAGGATGAGCATGGACAGGCGGAACTTTTTCAAGACCGGCGGCATGGCGCTCGCCGGATTCGGCCTCGCCGGCTGCGGCCCCAAGAAAGTGGTCCAGACGGCGCCAACACTGCCGAGGGCGCTCGCGTTCGCGCCACGGCCCGCGATCGACTTGACGCCCCCGCGTATCACGTGGGAGCGGGTCATCCGGACGACTATCGGCTTGCGTCCGCACCGCGACTCCGGCTTTGTCCTCAAGGGGGTGAAGTTCGATGACAGGACCGTGATCCACGACTACGGCTTCGGTGGCGCCGGCATGTCGCTGGCCTGGGGCTGCGGGGCGATGGCGGCCGACATGGCGCTGGAACAAGGAGACCGTCGTGCGGCGGTGCTCGGTTGTGGTTCGCCAGGCCTGACCGCGGCGCGACAGCTGCAACGGCGCGGCTTCGCCGTCACGATCTATACGCTGGCCGTGCCGCCGTACACGACGTCGAACATGTCGTCGGCCGGCTTCACGCCAACCGCGGGGCTGGTGTCTGCCGACCAGCGCACGCCGGCGTGGGACGCGCAGTTCAGGCAAGCGGCTGAGATCTCATACCGGCAGCTCCAGCTGCTCGCCGGCGCGCCCGGTTACGGGGTCTACTGGATCGACAACTACAACGCCACGGACGATCCGACTCCTCCGGCGGGCGGAGGTCCTGACGGCGATCTGGTTCCCGAGCACCTGCGGACCGGCCGGGACCGGGAAGTGCTGGGCCCGGGCGAACATCCGTTCCCGACCAAGTACGCGATTCGCACGTCGGCATTGGCGATCGAGCCGTCGATCTATCTCGACGCGCTCGTCCGCGACTTCGTGCTCTTCGGCGGCAAGATCGTCATCCGCAAGTTCGACACGCCACGCGATCTCATGTCGCTGAGCGAGCCGGTCATCATCAACTGCACGGGCCTGGGATCCAAAACACTCTTCGAAGACGAGGAGCTTGTGCCGGTCAGAGGGCAGCTCACCGTGTGCATCCCGCAGCCCGAAGTGCACTATCGGGCGTCGGGCCGTCTCCCGAACAGCACGATCAACGCGAGCATCAATCCGCGGAGCGACGGGCTCGTCATTGGCAACATGCAGGAACGCGGAAACTGGTCGCTCGAACCCAATGAGGAAGTGCGCCAGCAGAACGTGAACGCGGCCATCGCGTTTTTCGCGGCAATGCGCGCCCCGACCGGTGGAGTCCGGCGTACGCGATCCGGGCCGGGACCGGCCATTCCGAGCCTGGAAAGCTTCTACGGATTGGAATCCTAGATTTGAGCGGCGAGAAGTCGGTGGGGGTCACGAACGTCGATTCCACCTTGCCCACCAGCGGTCCGTTGGCTTCCGACGTGTCGCGCAGAGACTTCCACGCCGGGTCGTTCCGGAAATCGTCCCACGATTTCTTCGCAGCCTCACGGCTCTGGTGAGCCAGCACGTACAGGTAAGTATTCTGCGAGGCGGGCTCCTCGGCGGCCACCGAGTAGAACACGCCTTTCATGCCGTGCTTCTCGAAGAGCGCGGCCTCGCCTTCGCGCATGCGCTTGACGAGCGTGTCCAGCTTGCCAGGGGAGCTTCTTCAAGGAGAACGACCATGAGATGGAAGTCCGTGCTGAGACCGCGCCTTCGACTGGTAACGATCGCGGGGGCGCTGGTCATTCCTGCAGTCGTGTGGGCTCAGGCCCAGACGGCTCAAGTGATCGCGGTTCGCGCGGGGCGCGTGTTCGATCCCAGATCGGGCACGAACGTCACCAATCAGGTTGTGCTCATCACGGGCGAGCGAATCAGCGACGCCGGTCCCGCCGACCGCGTACAGATTCCCGCCGGCGCCAGGGTGATCGACTTGAGCCAGGCGACCGTGCTCCCGGGCTTGATTGACGGTCACCTGCACCTGACCGACGCGGCCGGAGGGCTGCAGCATCAGATGATGGTGGCGCTCTACAGCGCCACGCAGAGCCTGAACGCCGGCTTCACCACGCAGGTGGTGATGGGGTCGCATGGCGGCGGATACGCCGATGTCGAGTTGCGCAAAGCGATCGAGAGCCGCCTCGTCCGGGGGCCGCGTCTGCTGGTCGCCGGACCTGTCCTGGATATCACGACGCCGGGAAACGACACGTTTCCGTTGGACTTCAAACCGTTCCGCCCGAACATCGTTGCCAATGGACCCGAGGCGATGCGCGCAGCCGTGCGCGAGCTCGCGCACTACGGCGTCGACCATATCAAGATGACGACGACCGGCCCGTTCGTCTTCAAGCCGAACGGGGATATGGTGAACCAGGCGCTTCCGAGTCTCGAGGAGCTCAAGGCCGCGGTGGATGAAGCGCATCGACGCGGTCTGTTCGTCGCCACCCATAGTTATGGAGGCGACGGCCTCAAATGGGCGCTCGAAGCAGGGGTCGACGACATCCAGCACGCGGTCGCAGCCGACGACGCGGACATCAAAATGTTTCTCCAGAAAAACCTGCCGGTGACCGCCACTATTCTGGACATGCGGCAGGATGAACCGGGCGACCTGAGGCGCTTTGCGCCCCACAGCCGCTGGCGCCTGATGGAGCAGACCTGGAAGAAAATGCTGGCCGCCGGTGTTCGGCTTGGTTTCGGGAGCGGCGCCGCGCCGCCGCCAGGACGCGTGTTCAACCAGGCCTGCAACTGTTCGCACGGCGTGCAGGCCGAGATGTTCCCGATCTTCGTCCAGTGGGGAGCGACCCCTGTCTACACGTTGCGAATGGCGACGACGGTCAATGCGGCGATCATCCGCATGCAGGACAGCGTGGGCACCATCGAAAAGGGCAAGTACGCCGACCTCATCGCCGTGGCCGGGGATCCCTTGCAGGACATCACCGAGATGCAACGGGTCACATTCGTGATGAAGGGCGGGGAGGTCGTGCGTAACGACGTGGCTGCGCGCGCGATGTCCTCGCGGTAACGGAGAAAACGGAGACAAAACGGGGACAATGGGATCACAAGCCCGCTCGAGGCCTCATCCACGTTAATCCACTTTCCAGTACTTGTCCGAAAAGAAGAGCACCACGAAAACACGAAAGCACGAAATACACGAAAACCGGATCTTTAAGGTCTTTCGCGTCACGCTGCGATTGAGCTGACGACATTCAACGCAGAGCCCGCTGAGTCCGCAGAGGATGCTTCCTTTGCGAACTTTGCGAGCTCTGCGTTCGATCCGTTGTGGTGTTGTTCTAGGTCAGGTCTTTTGGGTTGCGCCGATCACGAAAAAGATCGCGCATCATCGTGGTTTTGGTCGAATCATCGTCTTCGGCCCTCAAACGTTCCAGCGCGCAACCGGCAATCCCGTGACGGTGACCCGAACGTTCGCGATCACGGGACCACTCGATGGATACACGCTGCGCGTGGTGAACCGCGGCGTGACGAGTGCGGTGATCGCGCTCAACGGCCGAGCCGTGCTGAACCCCGAGGATTTCAAGGGCCGTAAGGGCAAAGACGAGGAGAAGGATAAGAAGGGCGATAAGGACCGGGACAACAAAGACTCTGACAAAGGCAAAGACAAGGGACGCTACGATCGGGACGGCGACTCGGACTTCGTGCCGCTCATCGAGCGCCCCGTCGATCTCCGCGCCGGGAACAATCAGATCGCCGTCGAGCTCCGAGGCAAGCCCGGCGCGTCTCTCACCGTGGAAACCTTTACTTGTGCGGACGCGGGATCGGGCATCGCCATCTGTCCGGCGGCGGTCGTCGTTTCGGGCGAAGGCGCCAATCAGGTCATCTCCGGAACGGCGACCGCCGGCAATACGGCGGAAGCGAGCGTCACGCTGAACATCGACAAGACGGCGCCGATCGTGACCGCGAGTCAATCGCCGGACGCGAATGCGCGCGGCTGGAACAACGGCCCGGTGGTTGTCACGTTCGCGGCCACCGACGCCTTATCGGGCGTTGAGCCGGGCACTCTCAGCGCGCCGGTCACGCTCTCGGGAGATGGCGCGAACCAGTCGGTCCCTGGCCAGGCCAGGGACCTCGCCGGCAACGTCGGCTCGGTCACGCGCGCCGGCATCAACATCGATCAGGCCAGGCCGATCATCACCGTGGCGCTGTCGCCGGATCCCGGCCCGGGGGGCTTCGCCGCCGTCCCGGTGACCGCGCACTTCAGCTGCAGCGACGCGCTCTCGGGCGTCCTCACCTGTCCGTTCGACCAGGTCGTCGGTCAGGAAGGCTCGAACCTGACGGCCACGGGCACTGTGACCGACTTCGCCGGCAACAACGCGGACGTGACGAGCGCGCCCTTCGGGGTGGACCTCACGCCGCCGACGATCACGCTGTCTGTGCCACCGGCGAACGCCAACAGCTGGTACAACGCCGGGACGAAGTCACATAGCGACGTCACCGCGCTCCGCGGCGAACACTGGCGTCAGTTGACGCTATAATCGTGTCGTGCGAACGACAACATTGCTTCGGGCCGAAGAGTTTGCTCGCGTCGCCGGCGTGCTTGGCCCCTGCGAGCTCGTGAGGGGAGAAATTGTCCGGATGTCGCCGGGTGGGTTTCGTCACAGCAAGGTGACCGGACGGGCTTTCTTCCTCCTCGAGGTGCACAACCAGGCACATCGCCTGGGCCACGTCCTCGCGGGAGAGGCCGGCTTCATCGTCCGCCGAGGACCCGACACGGTGCGCGGCGCCGATGTGGCCTTCATCTCTTATCAACGCGTTCCGAAGGACGCGCAGGTCGCCGGATTCCTGGAACAGGCGCCGGAGCTCGTCATCGAAGTGCTCGGCGAAGACAGGTCGTGGAGCGAGATGGAAGAAAAGATCAGCGAGTACCATGCAGCGGGAGTGGACATGGTCTGGGTGCTCGACCCACGAACGTTGACACTGCAGGTCTGCCCGCGCGGCTCTTCGCCGGTTCTCCTTCGTGAAGCCGACATCGCGAGCGCGGATCCTCAGGTGCCTGGATTCTCCTGCCGTGTCGCGGACTTCTTCGCTGACTGACGAAACGACTCGCTTCGGGACGGCAGGCGCGAGGGCGGAGCAGAATCAACGGCGTGTTTCCAGTCAGCGATTGTTATGGAATGGCAGGGCGATTCACGCGGATGAGCCGACCGGCCAGAGGCGTGTGCGCGATGATGGCCGCTTGGATTCGTTCGGCCTGCTCGTGGAAGTCGAGATCGAGCGAGCAGACGATGATGCCTGCGTGAGATAGTTCAGCGGCGTGCAGTCGGACAAAGTGCTTTCGATTGAGAGTCATGACGGTTCGATCGTCGGCAGTCGCCAAACCGAGGACGGCCTCGTCTGTGAGCGACCGTCCGGCCTGGCCCACGTCGGCAATGGTCAGGACGTCGTGCCCGAGTCGGCGCAGCGCTTCGACTACCCGCAGCGGAAAATTCTCGTCGGCGAACAGGCGCGCCACGGACGCTTACGCCGTCTCGTGATCGCGGATTTGCACGTCGATCTGATCGCGATGCGAACGAACGTATGCCCACGCGTTGGCAAGGTCTTCCGCTCTCAGCGCCGGATACGAACGAAGCAAATCAGCTTCACTTGAACCGAGTCGCCTCGCTTGTTCCAACAGCCAAACCGGGATGCGCGTGCGGACGATAATTGGCTCACCGCCACAGACGCCAGCGATCGTATCGATGCCGGGGTACGCGTCGGCCAGATCCTGCGCTACCCGCTGGAGTAATTGTGCCTTTTCGCCGCGACTCATTCCGGAAAGCAGCGCTTCCGCTTCGTCGACCTTCCTCATCCTATAATCCCCTTGTCCAGGTGAGATTCTACACCTGCGATCGCTGGCGCCGCTCGATTTGCATTGAGCAACAAGCAGCAACACCTACGGCTCATGTTTTGGGACGCGAACCTTGACGAGCTCGATCCCACAGCATACCCGTTCTACGCCATCGAGCGGGTGCTGGAGTACGGAGGAGACGAGGAGGCCGTGGGTTGGATGCGCCGGACCTTCACCGACGAACAGATTCTCGACGTGCTCCGCACGGATCGGCGTCTGACGCCGCCCTCGGCGACATTCTGGGCCTTCATCTTCGGTGTCCGCGCGAGCGATGTCGCCGCGCTCCACGGTGAACACTGACGTCCGTTCGAGTTCGGACTCATTGCATCGCCTGCGACATCCATCTGCTCAAGTCGCTCACGTACTTTTCGGATGCCGAGCGCGAGCCGATGCCGGATCTGCTGGTCCCTCTTGAATGGTCGGCCGTGACACAGTTCTTCTTTTCGCAGGTTCCTAGCTTGTGGCGCCTGAGCTGACGCGTTCAACGCAGAGCCGCTGAGCCCCCAGAGATTGCTTCCTTTGCGAACTTTGCGAGCTCCGCGTTCGATCCGTTGTGGGTGTTGTTCTACGTCAGGTCCTTTTGGGTTGCGCCGGCTCCTTCGCTGTGTAAAACCGTTGCCTGCGTAGCTTCGTTTACCTGCCGCGGCCGAAGATCGGCGGCGCCTCTGGAATCGCGGCGCCATCGTGCCGCGGCTCGGACGCGCCGAAGTGCACGCCGGCACCGTCGCTCATCACCGCCTGGCCGTACCCGAACGTGCCGCTGCGCGGCGGGACGACCCGCACGTCGTGGCCCAGCGCCTTGAGCTCGCTCCGCACCTTGTCCGGGACAAGGGCTTCGATCTGGACGTCGCAGCCCGCGAACGATCCCTTCGTGAAGCGCCCCGCCTCGAGTGCCTGCTGGATGTCCAGGCCGAAGTCGGCGATGTCGGCAACGAACTGTGCGTGCGCCTGAGCCTGGTTGAATCCGCCCATGATCCCGAATCCAATCCTGACGTCGCCCTTCTGCATGAACGCCGGGATGATCGTGTGCAGCGGTCGCTTCCGCGGCGCCAGCGCATTCGGATGCTTTTCGTCCAGTGTGAAGAGTCCTCCCCGATTGTGCAGCATGATGCCGGTGCCGGGCGCCACGAGGCCGCTGCCGAAGCTGCCGTAGAGACTCTGAATCAGCGACACGATGTTGCCATCCCTGTCGATCACCGACAGATAGATCGTGTCGCCGCCTGGCGAATTCGTCAGACCGTCGAACACCGACGGCTCCACGTTGCACGCGGCCTTTGCCGGGTAGGGCTCAGCGGCCAACCCGTCTTTCGCCCGCGCCCACGCGTCGGCGATCACTTCCGACACCGGAAAGCCGTTCTCGGCGTAGAAAATCGCCGGCGCCATCAGATCCGACATCGGCAGCTTGCCGAACTTGCTGCGCAGCGCGTCCCAGCCGGCCACGGCACCGGGTACCGTCACCGTATAGATGTATTCGCGCAGATCGGCGGCCGTCATTGTCCCGCCCTTCTCGCGTGAGATCGCGAGGATCGCTTCGGCGGTCCTGCCTTCGTAGAAGCCCGCCCGTCCTTTCTCCGCGATCAAGCGGAACGAGCCGCCGAGATCGGGATTCCTGAACACCTCGCCTGCTTTGGGAGCACGGCCGTTGACGAGGAACGCCTTCGCGGCGTATGGCTCGGCGGCCAGGCCGTCGGTCGCCCGGCCCCACGCGTCCGCGATGACCTCCGACACAGGGAAGCCGTTCTCGGCGTAGTAAATCGCCGGCGCCATGAGGTCCGACATCGGCAGCTTGCCGAATTTCGCGCGCATCGTGTCCCAGCCCGCGACGGCGCCAGGTACCGTCACCGAGTAGATGCCCTTTTGCGGCATCCGCTCCATGCCTTTCGCCTTCAGGAGCGCGGCACTCAGTCCGCTTGGCGCCCAGCCACCCGCGTTGAGCCCGTGCAGCTTGCCGGTCTTCGCCTCGTAATACATGACGAAGAGATCGCCGCCGATGCCGTCGAAGTAGGGTTCAACGAGCGCCATGACGGCATTGGTGGCAATCGCCGCGTCGACCGCGTTGCCGCCGTGCTCGAGCACCTGCACGCCCGCGCGCGCCGCCAGCGGCTGACTCGCGGCGACGATGCCGTAGGTCGTGGCGATCTTCGAACGACCGGCGATCACATTCATGATTGGGATCTTACTCTCGAGTCACGCTGCAATCATGTGCCTCCGGCGGTAAACACGGAGGACACAGAGGACACAGAGCACGATTCGACGCGGAGCCGCCGCTTCGCGGCGCCGCGTCGAATCGTCCTTCGTGTCTTCGTACCTTCGTGGTTGCATTTGATCTCGACGCCATCTGGTATCGTGTGCATCCATGAGCGGACGCCACTTCCTCCAGATCCCGGGTCCCACCAATGTGCCGGACCGGGTCCTGCGCGCGATCGCGCAGCCGACGATCGATCATCGCGGGGCGGCATTCGCGGACCTCGCGCGTGACGTGCTCGACGGCGTCCGGGAGATCTTCAAGACGAGCGGCGCCGTCGTCATCTATCCCTCGTCCGGCACCGGCGCGTGGGAAGCGTCCCGGTCAACGCCGGCAACAATGCACCGCTCACGATGTCGGAGGGGGAATACGGCGCGTTGAGCGGCATTCCCCGGATCCTCAAGTTCCTCGATCGCGAGAATCTGCCCGCCTCGTTCTATGTCCCGGCCGTGTCGGCGCTGCTTCATCCGCAGATGATGCAGGAGATCAACAGGAGCGGGCGGCACGAGGTCGCGATGCACGGCTGGATTCACGAGGACCCGATGGCGTTGAACGATCCGGAAGAGGAGTGGCGGCTCATCTCGCAGGCGATGAACACCCTCGAGAAATTCGACGGCAAGAGGCCGACCGGCAACCGGAACCCGTCGTGGACGATGAGCGTCCACACGATGGCGCTGCTCAAGAAGGCCGGCCTGCTCTACGACAGCAGCCTGCAGGCGATGGACGAGCCGCACGACATCCTGATCGACGGCCAGTCGGCCGGGATCGTCGAGCTGCCGGTGAACTGGATTCTCGACGACGCGCCGTTTCTGCCGCCGTACGCATCGCTGCCTTCGCCCCGGCTCGTGATGAAAACGTTCAAGGACGACTTCGATCGCGCTTACAGAGACGGAACGCTGTTCATGCTGACGATGCACCCGCATGTCTCGGGACAGCGCTCGCGCATGAAATATCTCGAGGAGCTGGTCGTCTACATGAAGTCGAAGCCAGGCGTGTGGTTCGCGACCGCGGACGAGATCGCGCGGTACGTCAAGCAGACTCACGAGTGAAGACACACATCATGGCTAATGGCTAATGGCTAATGGCTAATGGCACATGGTTAATGGACCCAGCATTTTCCATACACATCAGCCATCAGCCATGACGTGGTAAGGAGCCGTCAAGCTCCGGAGATCGTCATGCGTTTCACAACATTCCTGGTACTGACGGTCGCGATCACAGTCATCTCTATGGCCACGGGAGCCGCGCAGCAATCGCTACCCAGGGATCCTGGCGATCGGCAGCCTGGCCGGAAGTGGACCGAAGAGCAGTTGAAGCAATTCACCGGCGCCGTGCGCGCCGGGCGCAAGCTCACGCCCCGAAGCTGGCCCAACGGCGCGCGTGTGGCTGTCGTGCTGACCTTCAGCGTGACCAACACGTCGAACAACTTCGCCCGCGGCGACTCGGCGGTCGTGCAGCTGACGGGCGGCGAGTTCGGCGCGCTGGTCGGCCTGCCGCGGGTCCTCGACGTCCTGGATCGGCAGAACGTGCCGGCGACGTTCTTCATTCCGGCGACGGCCGCGATCGTCGATCCGCAGATGATTCCCGAGATCGCCAGGCGAAAGCCCGACGCCTCCGCTCAGGGCAGGCGTCACGAGATCGGCGTGATGGGCTGGAGCGACGAGAACCCGCTGGCGATCGACAACGCCGGGGAAGAAGGCCGGCTGCTGACCAGGGCGACCGGCTACCTGACGAAAGTTACGGGCAGGAAACCGGTTGGCGCCCGCGGCCCGTCGTCGGTTCAGAGCCTGCACACGATGGGCCTTCTGAAACAAGCCGGCTTCGAGTACGACAGTACCTTGATGGCAATGGACGAGCCCTACGAGGTGCTCCTCAACGGTCAGCCCTCGGGCATCGTCGAGCTGCCGGTAAGCCGGATCCTGGATGACTACCCGACGCTGTCGGCGCCGAGGTTCGGACCGTCCACGTTGCCGTCGCCGGAACTGGTGTTCGAGAGCTTCAGAGACGACTTCGACGGCGCGTATCAAGAGGGCACGCTCTTCCTTCTCACACTCCATCCTCAGTTCGTGGGGATGCGATCCCGAATCGGATATCTCGAGGATCTCATCACGTACATCAAATCGCAGCCGAACGTGTGGTTTGCGACGGCCGAAGAAGCCGCGCGGTATGTGAAGCGACAAGCGGGGATGACGAAGTGAGCCTCGTGTGATGAGAGCACTCCTGATGCAGGCGCTCTTCGCACAACTGGAGAACAAAGGGAATGAACGGGCCTCGCAGCAGATGGCGCATCGCTGTCGCCGCGGTGCTGATGCAGATGGCGCTCGGCGCTGTGTACGCCTGGAGTGTGTTCCGGAACCCGCTCGCGACCCGTTCGGCTAGAGCAACGCCGAGGTCACGCTGACGTTCACCATCACGATTCTTGTCCTCGGCTTCTCGGCTTTTCCCGGCGGCCTCTGGATGAATCGCCGGGGGCCTCGCATCGTTGCGGTCACCGGCGGCGTGTTATACGGAATGGGCGTCTTTCTCGCCAGCTTCGCCGGCCATCGCTTGTGGTGGCTGTATATCAGCTATGGGCTGATGAGCGGCATCGGGCTCGGCTTCGGGTACATCGTCCCTGTTGCGGTCCTCGTCAAGTGGTTTCCTGATCGGCGAGGCCTGATCACCGGCGTAGCCGTTGGAGGCTTCGGTGCCGGGGCGCTCGTCACCGCGCCCGTTGCCACGCGGCTGATCGAAAGCGTGGGCGTCCTGCGGACGTTCGCCTATCTCGGCGTCGCGTTTCTGGTCGTCACAGTCCTCGCCGGTTCGTTCATGAGAAACCCGCCAGTGGGATGGCGGCCCGAAGGCTGGACACCTTCGGCGTCGCAGGTCTCGCACCGCTCGGCCCCATTTACGGCCTCATGCTGACCGCATGGGGCATCGCGAGCGCGATCGGACCGCTGCTGATTGCGCGGTTGCGGGAGACGACGGGAACGTATCGCGGCCCGCTGCGCGTGATCGCCGCGGTCATGATCGTCTCCGCGCTGCTGCCGCTCGTCGTGTCGCCGCCACGGCCGGCGGTTTCACGGCAATCCTAAAGGATCGCCCTACACGGCTACCCCTGAAAGGGTCGCCCTACACGCTGAAACCTGGACGCCGCTCAAGCACTTCACCGACGGCGCGATGCGCTTCCGCGAAAGCCGTGTCGGTGTGCGGGCTCGCGCCGGCGTCGGAGTTGGCGACCGTGATCAGCCCGAAGGGCTGGCGCGCGATCACATTGGGCCGCTCGCCGGTCGATGTGAACACCCATTCCATCGGATCGTACAGGCTGTTGTAGGTGTACGCGTACCCATGCGGCCACCGGTTCACGGTGATGGCAATGATGTCGCGCGCGGGATCGAAGCCGCTCGAGCCGAGCATCCTGGCGAGCTGGTCCCGGATGTTCCGCTCGAAGGTCTCGAACGAGGTGTTGAGCAGCTCGGCGCGGCCGATCCGGTGCTGTTCCTTGCGCGGTTTGCCGGGCGCCGTCATCGATTTCGTCAGGTGCAGCGCGACCGGGTCGCCGGGCGTCCGCGCGTGCTGGAGCTCGCCCAGGCTCACCGCTTCGGTCAACGCGACGCTGGTGTGGAACATCGTCGGCGCGCTGACGCTGCTGATGCCGAGCTTCTGCCACGCCTTCCAGTTCTTCACGCCGACGCTCGTGTAGACGAGCGGCCCTTTGACCGCGTAGGCCAGCGCGTCCTTCTGCTTCCCGGGCAGCTCCGGTACGAGGTACGGGATGAACATGTTCCAGCACGCCATGACGCAGGCTTTGCCGCGCACGTCGTGCAGCCTGCCGCCGCGGTTGTAGGTGACCACTACTTCCTTCGCGGACGCGGCAGCGCCATCGTGCCGCACGTTCACGACCGTGCTGTTCAACCGGATGCGCGCCGGTTGTCCGGATCTATCGAGTCGCGCGTAGTTCACCTGCGCGGCGCCGGCGTCCTCCATCGTGTTGCCGGGGACCGCTTCGGGGATCAACCAGCGGACGAGCAGCCGTGCGACCGTCGCGTTCCCGTCGGGGAAGTGCACCGCCCGCTCCCCGGCTTCGACCTGCCGGCCATGTTGAACGCCGGGCAGATCGGCGAGCACGCCGTCCGGCGTGGGATCGAGATGCAGGCCCGCAAACCCGGGCTGGCCCATCTGCCATGCAAACAGGGCTGGCGTCGCGTCGGCGCCCACGCAGAAGTTGCCCTCGCCGAAATGCTGGAAGAACCACAGGACCTGTCTGTCGACCTTGGCGCTGTTCAGCAGGAAGTCCTGGTAGCTCATGCGCGCGAGCCGGTTCTTCTTCTCCGCCGACGGGAGACCCGCCAGGTAGTCGGGCTGTTGCCCGTCGTAGAGCCGCAGCATGTCTTGTTGCGCGCGCGCCGAAAGGGGAGTCTGCGCGAGGAATTCCGGCGTGTAGCCACCGGCCCCACCGCGTCCCCGGCCGGCCACTCCGGGCGCCGCGCCCCGCACGACGAGCCGATCCGTGCCCCACGTCTCCTTGTCGAAGAAATGGGCGTTGCCCAGACCCAGCGAGCGGTAGAGCTCGCGATTCTTCGTGTTGCTGGCGCTGAACCGCTCCAGATCGACGCCGATGTCGCGGAGCAGCTCTTTCGCGAACTCGTTGTAGCGGCTGGGCGCTTCGATGTTGAGCGTGCCGCCGTTGACGGCGATCAGACGTCCGTTGTGACGGAACTCGTTCCGCTTCGCGTGCCCGCCAAAGTCGTCGTGGTTGTCGAGCACGAGGACTCGGGCACCGCGCCCGACCTTCCTGAGAAAATAGTACGCGGCGCCCAACCCGCTCATCCCGCCGCCGACGATGACGAGGTCGTAAGCCTCGCCGGTATGGGCGGCGCTGGAGAGGTCCACGCTTTTTCGATCGCGCAACTGGTGCGCGGCCTCGAACGATCCCTGATGGTCGCCTCGCATGCCGGTTCGCGCCGGCGGGTAATAGTCCGGGGCTTGCTCGGGCGCATAGTCCTGGTCGAGGGCGAGCGCCCATTTCGGCATCAGGAGCGCGCCGGCGGTGGCCACGCTCACGCCGTTGACGAAATCACGGCGCGTGATCCTCCGCTGCATCCCGAGGCCGCGGTCGTTCGCGTTCATGTCAGCTCCTTCGTCCGCCTGACGGCAGATACCACGTGGTGTCCGGCTTCAGCCGGACCTGGCGGTCCTGCATATATTCTCCTCACCACTGCAACTTGAGCCCGATTCGCGCGACGCGGGGCGGCGTGATCGCCACCGGCCGCAGGAAGGCGCTGCCCGAGCTCGTGGTCAGCGCCTGTTCGGCATTGGTGTTGAAGACGTTGTACACGTCGAAGAAGCCGGTGAGCCGCGCGCCGCGTTGCAGGGTCACCACCTTCTCCGAACGGAGGTCGAAGACGTTCACGTTCGGTGTCCGCTCCGCATCGAACGGCTCGGCAAGAATCGTCGCGTTGCCGTAGTTCAGGGTTGCGACGAAGGTTCTTCCGAAAGGCGTTCCTGATTGATGCCTGAAGATCGGCGTGACGCGCAAGGCATAGGGAAATCTGAGCGTCGCGTTGATCTTTCCCTGCCAGGCCTTGAACCTGTTGCGTCCGCCGTCTGTGTTGATGAGCGCGTTCGGAGTAAATGATGCTCCGCCACCCAGGCTGGTCTCATGGCTCCACGTTTCGGCGAAGCTCGCGAGCAGAGACCAGCGTCCGATCTCGCGCCTGGTGGCCGTGATCTCCCACGTGTAGTAGTCGCTGTCGGCAGAGTCCGGCAGGTTCGTCGTGAGGTTGACCGCCGGCAGGCCCACGAACTCAGGGGACAAATTGTACGCGGTGAACGTCGCGCCGTCGTCCGCGGTGCCGGCGCGGCCATCAGGACCTGGGTCGCGAACCGGCACGGCCGCACCGTACCCGCCGAATGGCCGATCGGCGCGGATCGTTCCGCGGACCTGACGCCGGCCGTTCCAGACGAACCCGGTCCGAACGCCGAGATTCGCGGCGACTTCGCGTTCGACATAGGTTGTCGCCTGTCGCGTGAACGTGTTCTGCAGGCCGGGATCGAGCGCCGTGGACACGCTGCCGCCCGAGACGCCGAGCAAGGCGGCTTCCTCGCCCGGATCCCAGACACCGTTGCGGTTCAGATCGGTCGTCCAGCGGTACTGGCGATACCACGTCGCGGCGTTGGGGTTGATGCTGCTCGCAAAGTCGGCGCCCGGGTACAGCCAGAACTGGCCGTAGCTCGCCTTTGCGACGGTTTTGCCGTCGCCGGTCACGTCGTAACCAAGACCCAGACGCGGTCCCCAGTTGTTGTTCCAGGTAATGACGTCGCCGACCTCGGCAAACTGCAGCCCGCCCGGCCCTTCCTGCGCCGGGAGGAAGGCCTGCTGCCGATCCCAGCGAAGGCCGAGGGTGAGCGTCGTCCGCTTGTTCACCCGCCACGTATCGTTCGCGTAGAGTGCGTCGCTCAACACGCCGCTCTGGGAGAACGACGGAGACTGGTACACGTAGACCTGGCTCGGCGCGCCATTGACGAACAGCGACAATGAGTTGGTCGCACTGGTAAATCCATAGAACGGATTGATGACAGCGTCACGCATGATCTCGCCGCCGAACTTGAAGTCGTGGCTGCCGCCCCATCCGGATTTGGAGTAACTGAGCGACCCGTTCACCTGTGGGCGGTTGCGGTCGAAGTTGATGCCGTAGACGCCGCCGGAGACGAAGTTGTTCGCGGTGTCTTCCACTCGAGGAGCGGAGCTCTTGCCCGTCCGCCACCACACCGAATGATATGTGCCCGCGCGGATTTCGAGCAGCAGCGCGTTGGTCAGCACGGAGTTGTATTCGAGCTTCCACACGTCGGTCGGAAAATGAGAGCTCCAGACGGTGTCCGCGTGCATGATCGCGGGTGTCGTCCGTCCGCCCGCGATTTGAATCGCCCCGAGATAATCCGGCTGATTCTTGTCGGCGTGCTGGAAATACCCGATGACCTTCCGGGCCGGCGTGATGTTGTAGGTCATCTTGCCGGTGCCGACCGGCACCCAGGTGTCCTGCACGTCGTCGACAAGCGTCGGATAGCGTTGGCCGGTGCTCGTGCGCCGGTACGCACCGTACCACCACAGCTTGTCCTTCTTGATGAAGCCTCCGAGATCCGCGTTGAAGTCCTTGAAGGCGGTGAGGCGGTTCGTGTCGACTGCCGCCAGGACGGTGCTGCCGGTCACACCGGCCGTCAGCTGGGCGGCGTCGATGTTGTGCGTCTCCATCGAGTCGCTCTCGTAGTCGGTGTAGAGGGTCCCGTGGTAGCTGTTGCCACCCGACTTGGCGATCAACTGACTGAGCACGCCAGGGGCCGGCATCTCCGCCGTGTTCCCGACGGCGTTGACGGCGATCTCCGCATACGACCCGTAGTCCGTGTAGTACATGTCGCTGCCGCCGCCGCCGGCGCCTTCATTCACCATCATCCCTTCGACCATGCCTCGATTCACGCCCCCGGCGCTCGAGAGGCCATAGGCCGTGTACGGCTGCTGCGTCAGGGCGCCGCTGCCTCCGACGTCGAGGCGCGACATCGCGACGGCCGGGGCTTGAGCGACGACCGCCCAGAAGTCGCGCGATCCCGGCAGCGCCGCCAGCTTCTCGGTGTCGAAGTGGGTCGTGACATTCGTCGACTGGAGATCGACGACGGGTGATGCGCCGCTGACGGTGATGGTCTCGGCCACGGAGGCCGGGCTCATCTCGATGTTCACCGTCGCGGTGAAGCCGAGGCTCACGTGGATCCCCTCGCGCGTCGAGGTGGCGAAACCGGAAAGCTCGAACGTCAAGGTGTAGTCGCCCGGTGACAACGACGAAAAACGAAACAGACCGCTTTGATCGGTCACGGTGACGGGTGCTCCCATGACGGCGGGTCCGGAGAGTGTGACGGTGACGCCCGGAAGAACGGCCTTCGTGCTGTCAGAAACTGTCCCGTTGACGGCACCGGCCGTGCTGCTGACGGTCTGAGAGACGGCGGGGTTCGCGGACACGCAGAGCAAGCATGCGAAGAGGATGCACCGCTTCATATGTCGTCCTCCGTTTTCGGAGACGGATTTCGCGGCCATCCTACAACAATCCTGGAGAGCATTCGCATGAAGACGCGGAGGGCAGCCTCTGGATCGGCACGCAGAACGGCGGGCTGAATCGCGTGAAGGACGGCCGTGTCGTCTCCGTTTATACGGTGCACTCCGGCCTGACGGGAGACAACGCGATCAAGTTCACTCGTCTCGGCGGCGTGACGGTGACCGTCGGGGTTGAGGAGGCTCAAGATGATGGTCAGACCATCTCGCGGAGGACAACCGGATCAATCAGATGGTGGCGAAGCGACTGCTCGAGCGCTGGGGCCATGCCGTGGTCCTCGCGCAGACGGGTCGGGAGGCCGTGGCGGCGCACGCGCAGCAGAAGTTCGACGTCATCCTGATGGACATGCAGATGCCGGAAATGAACGGCTTCGAAGCGACCGCCGCCATCCGCGCGGCCGAGGGCACATCGAGCGACGGCACGCCAATCGTCGCGATGACGGCCCACGCGATGAAGGGCGACCGCGAGCGGTGCCTGGCCGGAGGTATGGATGACTACGTCTCGAAGCCGATCAATCCCGCCGTCCTGTTCGACGTGATCGACCGGGTGTTGGTCTCGAGGATGTCGCCGGCGCCTATGTGACTACACGTCAGCTGCTCGGGTCTGCCCTCCCTCAGTCTCAGGCGAGCGGCGATGGAGACAGCCTGACGCGCCTCACGTAGGCGTCGCCCTACGGGAAAACTCCGTCAGGTCAGCTTCAACACCTGCTCCATGATCAGCCGCTGCTCGCGATCGGGATCCTTCACGACGCGGCTGACGTGATTGAACACCATCGTGTCGCGCGAGGCGGCCGAATAGGCCGGCCACTGTGGAAGCTGCGGCGTATTCGGATTTCCCGTCTTCGCGAAGGCCACCCATGCCGCGCTCACCCTGGCGGCGAGGGCGTGCGTTTCCGGCGCGTCTCCCGTCGACGCCTTTGACTTGCTGATGTTGTCGAATACGAACGGGATCTCGATCGCGTGCGGCGTCTTCAGGTGCGGCGCCACTGGCGTCTCCCAGTCGAACCGATACAGGTAGGCCGGCGCGCGGCCGAGGTCCGCTTTCCGTCTCGCCAGCTCCCTCGTGTACGTCCCTCGCGGATGATCGGTGCCGATCAGCATGTAGAGGTCCCACGGCGACGCCTCGGGATGCGCCTTGCGGTACACCTCGATCACGCGATCCGGTTCCCCGCCGATGACGGCTTTCACGCGCTGCATCAGCCCCGCCTCGTCGAGGTCGAGAATCTCGTTGCCGCGATGGAAAAGCGTCTCCTCGGTGCGGTTGTAGCCGATGAGGAGCGGAATGTCCGCCGACACCGACGGCGCCTTCGGGTCGAAGGGGTGGCCCGGCACCGCCTTGCCGTCGATCGTCGGTGAGTGTGGCAGTGTCCCCGGGATGCTCGACTTGAATCTGCCCGCCGCCGCGTAGTAGCCCCGCAGCAGCTGCTCGACGGGGATGCTCTGGAGCTCACGCGCGTGGTCCGGCTTCAACCCGACCTCGGCCATCAGCATCTCGGTTTCCTTCGTGGCGTCCTCGCGCGCCGGCAGGCGCAGGATGGCCCCGCTCTCGATGACGGCACGGTGAAACAGACCCGCGGCGCCCGGCATCGCCATGAGCGTCGCCACCTTTCGGCCTCCACCGGATTCACCGAAGATCGTGACCATGTTCGGATCGCCACCGAACCCGGCGATGTTGTCGCGCACCCACTCGAGCGCGGCGACGATGTCGAGCATGCCGGCGCAGCCGGACAGCGCGAAATCTCCGCCGGCGACGTCGCCGAGATACGTGTACCCGAACGCATTCAACCGATGGTTGATGCTGACGACGACGATGTCGCCGCGGCGGGCGAGGTTGGTGCCGTCGTAGAGAGGGGAGGACCCCGACCCGGTGGCGAAGCCGCCGCCGTGCAGCCAGACCATCACCGGCCGCTTGCGATCGGCGGCCACGCCCGGCGTAAAGACGTTCAGGACGAGGCAGTCCTCGCTCTCCTTGCCAAGCCCCTGGCCGGACGTCGACGCCTGCGCGGGCCGTGCGCCGGGATTCGTCTGGGGTGCGCTCGGTCCGTACGCAAGCGCATCGCGCACGCCGGTCCACGGTGAGGGTTTGGTCGGCGGCATGAAACGGTTCTTCCCGTCCGTCGGTCCGCCGTAGGGAATCCCTTTGAAGATCTTGATGTGTTCGACAGAAGTTCCGCGGACCTTGCCGTACGCGGTCTCCGCAACAGACGCGGACGCGCTCGCACCATTGTTCGTTTGAAACCAGGCCGCCCGACGGGTGGTGACCGGGTCGAACGGCAGGAGGAGGCCAGCCTGCGTCCCCGCAACCAACAGCGATGCCTGCTTGAGAAAGCTGCGACGGTCGTGCATCGATCACCCCCTTGATGTGGGCGGATTATAGCGCGATGGAACGCCATTCCTTCGAGGCCACTTGAACAACTCTCAACTCTCAGGTCTCAAAACGAAGGCCAGCAAGATCTTCTTCCTGAACAGCATGAACGCCGACAACGCGTCGACATGATCAAGGAAGGCGTGATGATCGGCTCCGCCAACCAGCAGGCGGCCGAGGTCGGCCGGCTGTACTCGAAGCGGACGTGCCGTGGTAGGAGGCGGACGTACCGTGCCGGGGAGAACGTCACGCTGACGCCGACGCCTCGTGGCACATTCATCCAGGAGTCCTCACGGGCTCCCGAGACATGAGGACCAGGCAGGGCGGCCAGCCCTGCCTCTCCCACGCGACCCGCTCGGATGCGGAAGGCGGCTATCGGACGCCAGCATTTACTGTCTGGTCTTCGAGCGGGATCGTGATCACCACGCGATTGTCAGGACCCAGGTTCCTGGTGATGTGACCTTTCCCGGTCGTATCTTCGATCAGGTTGATGTGCCCTGGACCGATGGCGACCTTCTGGCCGCCCGCGACCTCGATCTCCGCGCGGCCGCTGAGCGTGATGACGTACTGGCGCCGCGGACCGGTGTGCCAGGCGTCGGATGGCGCCGGCGGCCTGCTGCTGAATTGCACGCCGGTCGCCTTCATCATGTCGGATACCCCGCCGCCGGTCAGCTTCATCTCGATCTCCTGGGCGTGGCTCAGGCCATCCGGACCCGTGTAGATCCGCGTCATCAGGATCGGCTTGCGCGTCTGAGCGACGACGGCGTCCTGATCCGTCTGCGCTCTCCACAGCAGAACAAATGATCCGACAAGGGCCACGACCGCCAGGGGCCTGGTGAATGATCTCATCGCGTCCTCCCTTTTTTAGGGCTTGTACGGCTTCGACGCCGCGCCGACGATCTGGGTGAGCGTCGGAATGTCTTTCAGTTCCGGCGCGTGACTCTTGAACGTCCTGATATACGCGTAGATATCCTTCGCTTGCCTGTCGCTTAACGTGTTTTCGGCGTAGTTCGGCATGCCGGTCGACGGCGTGGCGGGCGCGACGTTGGCGCGGAAGCGAAGGAACGACACGAAGTTCGCTTCGGTCGCCAGGTTGAACGACCAGTTCCCCACAAACGCCCGGCCCGTTTCCCCGTTGAAGCCGTGGCATGCGTAACACGAGTAGTTGTAGAAGAGCGTCTTGCCGTTCACCGCGTTGCCGGTCACCGGACTGGTCGGCGGCTGGGCGTTCCCAGTCCCTCCGCCGCGCGCGCCGCCTCGCCCGCGCTCTTGAGCCGTTGCGGGCTGTTGCGCACGCGTGACCATTGGCGTGACGAGCGCCGCGAGCACCAACGCGACGAGCACGATTCTGGAACGACCCTTCACGTGATGTCTCCTTCATGACCGGGAGTGGTGATTCAACCGGCCAAACGCGCGAGCTGACGTTCGCGCTTGCCGGCGTTTCACCGCGGTTGCGTGATGACGTCGATCAGGTACGGCTCGCCGCGCTTGACCGAATCGACGCCGCGCTTCAATGCGGCCGCGAGCTTCGCCGGGTCGGAAATCGGCCCTTCAGCCGCCATGCCGTATCCGGCCGCAATCCTGGCGTAATCGATGTACGGATCTCTCAACGAGCACCCGATGTGTCCCCGGTCCGCGCCACGGCCGCGTACGCCGGTCATGTACTGGATGAACATGAGCTCCTGATGCCACGCGCGGTTGTTGTGCATCACGGTCAGCATGGGCAGCTTGTGATGTACGGCCGTCCACAGCACGCCCGGCGCGTAGTTGAGATCGCCATCGGTCTGCACGTTGATGACGATGCGCCCGCGGCTTCTGGCGGCGAGAGCCGCGCCAACCGAGGCGGGAGCACCATAGCCCATGCCGCCCGCGCCCTGGCCGCCGAGGTAGCTGTAGGGCTTGTTGTGGTCCCACAACTGCGCGTGGTGGCCGCCGGAAAAACCGCTCGGCGACGACAGACACCAGTCTTCGTTCATGATGAGCGGCCACAGCTCCGCGTAAATCCGAGCGGTGCTGACCGGACTGCCGTCCCACCCGCTTCGCTTGCTCTCGACCGCCTGCGTGATGGCCTCGATGCGCGCATGCTGGTTCGCCTCGGCGTGCCTGGCGGACCGATCCTGAATCGTGTGGCGCTTGTCGGCCGTCAACTGACGCTTGACCTCTTCGATGATGAAGGGGAGGCTGGCTTCCGCGTCAACCTGTATGACAAGTCCTGCCAGGTCGCCCGTACCGCCCCGTCCACCTCGACCGGATCCGCCACTCCCGCCCCGGGCCCCACGTCCCGCGATGCCGCCGAACCCGATGTTGGTGGTATCGCGACTGAGCAGCGTTGCCAGGCCCGGACCGTTGAGTGCGACTTGAGCGCCCGGCGCTTCCAACCCGAGCGTGTAATCGTACGTCGCGCTCGCGCCGGGGCCGCAGAGCGGATGACGTTGCGGAAAGCTCATCGGCCCGCCGGTCGCGCTGGTACTCGTCGTCGCACCGACGAGCTCGGCCAGCTCCACGGCCTGTAGTACGCCACGAGGCGTCCGCAGCCGCCCGACCGCAATCCTCGGATTCTGCGCCTCGACGAGACCTCTCGCGATCTCTCGCGCCTGGCCCGAGTCGATGCCGGTCGTCTGCGGCGGTCTGTAGCCCGGCACGCTGACGCCACGGGCCTCTTCCTTCTGGAGCTCGATATCGAGCACCACGAGCGTCGGCGCGTTAGGGGGCGTGATGGCCTCGTTGTACGCGCGCTGAAGGGCAACCAGCGACTCCTCGAGCGTCCTGGGCTGCGCGTCCCACTTCGTGAAACTGCGGACCATGCCCGCCATATCGTTGGCGGTGTGCGCCGCAATGAAGCCTTCGTCTCGTCCAGCCAGCAGCAGCACCGGCGCGCGGTCGTAGTAGGCCTGGTAGATGGACATCGCCGCGTGCTGAATCCCGATGGTGCCGTGCAGCAACGCGGCCATCGGCTTGCCTTCAGCCTTGCCGTACCCATGCGCCATCGTCACGGCGGATTCTTCGTGCAGCGCCGTGATGAGCTCCGGCATCCTGTTCGGTGGAGTGCCGTAGTTGATGAGCGATTCCTGGAGCCCTTCGAAACTCGAGCCGGGATTCGCGGCGACGTATTCGACGCCCATGTCCTTGAGGACCTGGACCATCAGATCGGATCCCGGACGGGTGATCGCGCGCACCGACAAGGGTGGTCGCGCATTCCCGGCGTCTCGCTCGATCTGCCTGGCGCTCGGCGGCGGCGCGCTTCCGGATTGTTCCGCAGCGCCACCCGGCTGGCCCGCTCCCGCCCCAGCCGGTTGAGCCTCGACGCCAGGAACATCCGCCACGAGTGCCGCGGCGCCGGCTGCCGCGGTTGCGGCCGCGCCCTTGAGAAAACCACGCCGGTTCACGGGTGCCTTATTGGACTTCGCCATCTGTCACTCCTTCGGGTCGGGCCAGATGAGACGTGAGATGCTGACGTGCCGGACGCTGCTTGTCACTGTGTCAGTGCACCGGGACGCAGGGAGCGCGCGTCTGACAACGGCCCTCGTCGAGCCGTGTAGGTCTTGCTGAATCCGTTGCGGCCGTTCACGATGGTGAACCTGCCAGTGGGTTCCACTGACGCTTTGATCCAGTGCCCCTTGCAATCCGCGGTGTCCTCGAGGTTCGCGATCATGTCTTCCGAGGTGTTGTGGTTCGGCGCTTTATCCAACAGCGAAAGATGCCCTTGCCAGATGCCCTCGATTCCCGGGATCTTCGCGAGCCTTGCGTAACCATTTTTTTCGTACGGTGTTGTCTTCGTTCCCGCAGGTGTAGTCGAGCGGACCGTCGTGTCGACCTGCCCGAGGCCCTTTCGAGGCCCATTGTTCACGACGGCAACTTGAGGGCGGATCGCATCGAGCAAAGCCGGCGATCCCGCTCCGTCAAAGGCCCCGTGACGGCCTGTCTGATAGACCGTCACCGTACCGAGCTTGTTGACCGGGCACACGAGCTCCATCTCCTTTTCCCAGTCGAGATCAATCAGGGCGAGGAGCTTGAATCTGCCGAACGTGAGCAGCGTGCCAACCATGTTCTGATTTTCGGGGCCGGCGGGAGCCTTCTGTTCCGTGCCGGCGCAGAGCGGATTCGGCCCGCCGCCGCCAAGCGGTTTTGCGAGGAGCTTTCCATCCGATGCAACAACCAGCGCTTGAAGACCCTTGATGGGAATCTGATCTCCGGGCTTCACGATCGTCCGTTTACCTGCCGCGGCCGTTCTGTAGCTGTCGAGCCATTTCTGGTTCACCGGTTCGATCTCATCCCCACGACCATAAAACCTGTCTATCGGCATCATCTTCGAGAGCGCAGCAAGCCCGCCCACATGATCGGCGTGGTAGTGACTGATCACCAGGTGGTCAATCTTCTTCAGGCCGGCTTGTTGCGCGGCCGCATGGATTCGTTTGGCGTCCCGGTCATCGACCTCGAAACCGGTGTCAATCAGCATCGATTCCCCCGACGGAGACACGATCAACGTGGCTGCTCCGCCTTCGACGTCTATCCAATAGATGTCCAGATTTCGGGATTGCGCGTGGAGCATCGCCGGCGAAAGAAGCAGCAGCGCCAGAACAAAGAACCGCATCATAACGGCCTCCTCGTGCTTCACTCCAGAAGTGGAAGGCGCAGCCGGGAACGACGCCCTGCCGGCGCATCGACTATCGGATCGACTCACCAGGCCCTGCGCCAGATCATTCCTGACGACGTTTCCGCCGCAGTTTGCGCGTCCAAGGCGAAGCGCGTGCGAGTCTAACACCAAGGATGCGTTTCGCAACTCTTCAGGAGGAAGTTGTTCGCGCCGGGCTCAATCTTCCGGAGGGATCGGTCAGGTGAGAGCGAGGTTCAATCAATCAGGAGAGCAGGCGCGCGAAGGCATCCGGATGCAAGCGCCATCCCAGCAATCCGGCGAGGCCCATCACGACCCCGCCTGCGGTCGGGATGAGCGCCAGCCAAAAGAGCCACGGCTTGTGGGTCAGCGCCGTCAACGCCAGCAGGGAAATAGCGAGCGCGATCAGCGCGTCACACAGATCGAATTGATCGTCGCGAAAGTTGAGCGCGTCGTACGTCTGCTGATCGCGTTCCGCCTGGACGCGCAGCTCTTCCTTCTTCTGCGCCTGATCGGCGACCAGCCGCTCGAACGAGGCGATCGCGTCGCGGTAACCGGCCTGTTGTCCGGCCGGAGCGCCGGCGGCCGCCAGCTTGAGCTGGGCGACGCTCGCCGCGGCCACTTCCTGGCGGATGTTCCGAGCCTGGTAGAAGTTCCAGTGATCCAGCTTGTCGGCCTGAGCCTGCTGCATCGCCTGCACGATGTTGTCGTCCTTGACCTTGGACACGCCGAGGAACGTCGCGAGGAGCGCCACGGTGATCGCGACCCGCGTGCTCAGCCGCGCCTTCGCGCGATCGCGCGACGCATCTGCCATCTCGGCCGCATCGCTCGCCGATTCCAACGGATCGATATCCATCGCCGGATTGCCGGGAATTCTAGCAGGACGGCGTGAGGAAAGGGCAAGGGGCAGAGTGTCGCCGATCTCGCCGGAACGGGCCCTTCGACTCACCGCTCATCCTGAGCCTGTCGAAGGATGAGCGTCTCGCTCAGGTGCGGAGACCGCATGGTTCGACAGGCTCACCATGAGCGCTCATCCTGAGCTCGAAGGATGCGTGCTCGGCTGTTAAGCGTGGCATTTCTTCACCAGCTTGGCCCGGACCTGACCGCGGAACGCCGGGCGCATCGGCGCCGACCGAAGTTGCCGTAAATTCGCACGCAGTTCCCGCGGTCGGCGGTGATGGTGACAACCGCGGGTGTCGCCGCTCGCCGCTCGTCTCTTCCTGCAGCCGCGTCGATTCCTGAGGCGCCGGCATCTCCCGCTTCGGCAACCGATTCCGGCCGCATCGCGGATCGGCGCGCCCGGTGCGGCCCTTGCCGTGTGCCGTGCGGCCCTGGATCGGCTCCACGTTCACTGCGGGACTCGACCTCTCAGCACCGTGCGCGCCTGCCGGCCAGGGTCCTCGTTTCACAAGGGAGGATTCGATGTTCACTCCCGATAGAGTGTTCACGTCGTTAAATGCGCGGTTGAGGATCACCCGCGGGGATTGACCGATCGGTACGCCGTCACGAACTGATCGACGAACTCGCTGACTCGATCGCTCAGGAGCGCGCGCAAGCGATTGGAGGTCGCCAGCCCGAGACGATTCACGCTCCATGTCGGGCACTGCAGCGGCGTGCGTGTCTTCACGCCGCGCGGGAGCGTCACCTCCTGCATCAGCGACACGTCCACTACATACGGCAGCGGCAACGACGCTCCGGGATCGGCGACGGTCACGTGGACGTAGAGATACGCGTCCGCGTCCGGCGTGATGGAGAGCCCTGCCTGGCGGAGCCGGCGTTCGACATCGCTTTGCAGCGCCTCGGTGGCGAGACCCAGGTTTCCGACCAGCGGCCCCAGGTCCTCGACCACCACGCTCATCACGGTGAGGCCCGTCAGGCTGGCGCGCTCGACGGGCGAGTCCCCTGCGGCGGCGCGCGCAGGATGAGCCGCAAGAAACCCGGCGACGACGAACGGCATGAGTGTGCGCACGTGCATGACCTCACTAGCCGGACGCTCTGCAAAGCCGCAGGGCGGCGTTCGATCCCGTGGTCTGGTGACGCGGGGACTCGCCTTCGCGGCGGGGGAAGGCGAGGCCCTTGAAACCGTTCCGAAGGGCTCCGGCTGACGTCCCAGAATGATGATATATACTAATGGTATATATCGAGACGGGGAGCCAATGCAATGGCCACGACTGCGAAACTCTTCCGGAATGGCCGGAGCCAGGCCGTGCGACTGCCTCGCGAGTTCAGGTTCGAGGGCGACCGCGTTCGGGTGCGTCGAGCCGGCCGCGGTGTTCTCGTGGAGCCGATGTTCGCGAGCGTCGTCGAGTGGTTCGCGGAACTTGATCGCTTCGGAGCGGAACCATTCATGGCCGATGGGCGTCGTCAACCGCCCACACCTGAACGGGCGATCTTTTCGCAATGACGTATCTCCTCGATACGAAGGCGTGCATTGCGCTGATCAATGGCACGCCCAAGGATGTCCGTCGCCGGTTTCAGCGCGCCATCGCCAGGAAGGCGACCATGCTCGTTTCTTCCGTGGTCGCGTTCGAGCTGTGGTACGGGGTTGCCAGGAGCCGGCGCAAGGAAGCGAATACGCAGCGGCTGCAAGCATTCTTGGCCGGACCACTGGAATGGACGCTGTTCGATGAGGAAGATGCGCGAGAGGCGGGAGCGGTGCGCGCCGAACTCGAGATCGCCGGGAGGCCGATCGGCGCGTACGACGTGTTGATTGCCGGTCAAGCGCGACGCCGCGGCGCGACGATCGTCACATCAGATGTCGGCGAGCTCGACCGGGTCACCGGTCTGAAATGGGAAGACTGGGCGGTTTCCCGCCGTTAGAGACTAATCACCAAAATGCAGCGGCTCGAACTTTCGAGGGGATCATCCAAGCGACAGACGCGGCGAACGGAAACGGCGCGCTCGACGTCGACAGCCGCTATGTCAATGTCGATGGCGTCGGTTCGGAATAAAAGGAATCAATTGAATTAATGGCGGCCTGGCCTCCGCGGGCGTATAGTCGGCGCACTCGGGACGCCAAAAGTGGAAATGCTGTTTAGGAGGGCCACAATGATGAGGCCACTCGTTTCGGGGCTGGCGCTCTTCCTCGCGCTTGGCGGAGTCGCCGGCGCGCAAAACACCAGTCAGGTGTTTGGAAAGGTCACCGATGTTTCCGGCGGAGTGATGCCCGGCGTAACGGTCACACTCTCCAGTCCCGCGTTGCTCGAGCCGCGCGTGGCGTTGACGAGCGTGACGGGGACTTACGAGTTTCCGGGGCTCGGGATTGGGATGTACATGGTCAGGTTCGAGCTCGCCGGCTTCGGAACCCAGGTGCGCGAGGGGCTTCAGCTTCAGGGTGGGTTCAACGCACAAGTCAACGCGGAGCTCCAGGTTGCCAGCCTGGAGGAGAAGGTGGTCGTAACGGGCGTGAACCCGATCGTCGATATCCGGAGCACGACCCAGGGGACGCGCTTCAACGTTGAGGAACTGCAGGCGATTCCCTCGGCCCGTGATGTGTTCCAGGTGTTGACCCAGACACCAGGTATCGCCGGCGATCGTCAGAACGTCGGAGGGACCCACAACGGCCAACAAACCGGCATGTTCTCCCGAGGCGCCGGTAACGGGCAGGCGAGGTGGTTCGTCGACGGCGTCGACCGGAACGACATCGCCAACGGGCGTCCGTTTGTCGTCGACTTCAACTCCGTCGAAGAGGTGCAGGTCTCGACGGGAGGCGCCGATGTCACAATGCAGACCCCCGGGGTGTTTGTCAACGTCGTCACCAGGAGTGGATCGGACGCGTTCCGCGGGGCCACATGGCTCTTCCGGACCGATCGCGCCCTCGGGTCGAACAACGTCACCGACGACCTCCGGCTGCAGGGGGCCAACTCCGGGAATCCACTCGTGTACACGAACGACTACGGCGGGCAGTTAGGGGGGCCGATCAAGCGGGGCCGCGCCTGGTTCTGGGGGACCTACGGGATGCAGAACGTTCGCCTGGGTGTCCTCAACTACTACAAGCCAACCGCCGACTGCGCGCCGGTTCAAGCCAGCCCGCTGGCGCATTCCTTCGCGAATGTCATCGACTGCTTGAACGTGAACAAACAGGATGTGCCCGCGCTCGGCTCCAAATTCAACCTGCGGCCCTTCGCCGGGAATCTCGTCACGGTCGCCAATTCATTCGGTCAGCGAGTCGAGACGATACGGGGCGCCGACGACCTGCATCCCACGTTCGAAACGACGAACAAGATGACGTTCGTGAAAAAGAGCGACAGCACCTATGACCTCGGGCTGCGCTACTGGAACACTGGCATCTGGGACCCCAGCTGGAAATTCGGGGACCAACACACGATCAGCGACCGGTGGCTGGTCGACGTGTCCTTTGGGCACCACTGTTGGTGCGACTCGATCGTGCCGCAGACGGAGGAATTACGGTTGGTTCAGCCCATGCTCGATCTCACCACGGGCACCTGGGGACGGTCGTGGTCTGATTCGAGCATCATGCTTGTGACAAACAACACGGTTGACGCGACGACCAGCTACTTCCTGCCGGGACGATGGGGGGGCGATCATTCCTTCAAGGCGGGTTACAAGAACGGCCACTTTGGTGAGGTCTACGACCGCACCTATAGCGGCCACGCGCAGGCGGTCTTCAACAGTCCGCGTCCTCTTCCGCTGTTCAGCACACCCTTCACGGCGCGGGTGATCCGGGACTTCATCACCCCGGCATTCTTGGACCAGAACTCTGCGTACCTTCAGGACACGTATTCGCGCAAGCGGTTTACGGCGATTCTCGGAGTCCGATGGGATCGGCAGGTGGACCACGTGGCCGCGGTTAGCGTCCCCGCACACGCTTTCCAGGGCCAGAGGACGATTGACGGGACGCCATTCAACTTGTTTCCGGCTCTCGAAGTTCCCACCGTCCGGGCCGGAGTGGTCTGGAATACCGTGGCCCCGCGACTGGGCCTCACCTACGATCTGACCGGCGATGCCACGAACGTGATCAAGGGGTCGTACGCAGTTTATTTCGATCAGCGATCGGCCGGTCAGTTGTCCAAGGCGTTGAATCCGGCCGGCTCCGCCCGAATTGACTTGGGGTGGTCGGATCTCAACGGGGACAACGTCGTGCAGGTGAACGAAATCAACCAGAGCCTCATCCGGTCGGTCACCGGATTTGACCCGGCCAACCCGGCGCGGCTGGTGAGCGCGAACACGGTCGACTCGGAAGTGACGGCGCCTCGCACCAACGAGATTGTCGTCGGGTTCGGCAAGGAGATGGCGGGGGGCTTCGGATTCAACGCCAGCTACGTCTGGCGGAAGTACGACAACTTCATCTGGCAGGACACGGTTGGGCTCAGCTCCGCCGACTACTCCGCGGTGCCGTTCACGCCCCCGGCGAGTGCCTGCCCATCCGGCGCCCGGTGCGAGACGGTCACTTATTACGTCCCGAACGCGACGCTGCCGAGCGCCTACGTCGTGACGAACCAGCCGGACTTTCGCCATGTCTACAACGGCCTCGAGCTCGTGATCCGGAAGCGCTCGTCGCGCGGCTGGATGCTGAACGGCAGCTACTCTTACAACACCACCATCGAATCCTACGATTCAACGGCGGCCTATGAAGACCCGACCAACATCGTTCGGCGCAATGGCTTCCAGTACGCGCCCGCTGGAGGAATCGGCGGTGGTGGGGGGTCCAACCTGGCCGGGATACCGATCAACGCGAAGTGGATTGCGAAGCTGAGCGGGTCATATCGGCTGCCGTACGACGTCAACGTGGCCGCGACGGGCGACTTGCGCCAGGGGTACCCCTTCGCGCAAGCCGTCAACATCCCCTCGCGACCCAATCGAGCCCCAGCGATCGCCGTGCTGCTCGACCCGGTCGGTTCGAAAAGGTTCCCGAACTTCGCGACCATGGACTTCCGGCTGGATAGAGCCTTCAACGTTGGGGGGATGAAGTTGCTGCCGTCGTTCGATATGTTCAACCTGTTCAATGCGAACACCGTGATGGGGCGACGGACGAATCAGAACGCCGCGAACGCAAACCAGGTCTTCGGGATCCTGGCGCCGCGGATCGCGCGGATCGGGATGATGGTCAACTTCTGACGGATGGCGAAATCCTGACACCGCTTTAGAGCGACCCCGCCTCCAACGCCCGGCTTGCGGCCAACTGATACACGCCGGGCGCGCGCATGGTCGCGTAGCCTTCGGCCACCAGCGCACGGTTTCCACGTCCGGCGTCTGGCCGCGGCAGGCCTGTCACGCGGGCCATCTCGCCGGGAATCGTCATTCCCGCTCCCGCCAGAAAGCAGCGGGCGATTTCCCGTAGGGCGGTGTCCCGACTCACGCGCCGGGCCAGCGCTTCCGGAAACCGTCCGACGCCAACGGTCCAGATGTAAGTGAACTTCGGTTGATAGAAGACCTGGCTCGGCACCACGATCATGGCGGCCTGGAGTTCATCCACGCCTCTGGTGAACGCCTTGCGGTCTTTCACACCGGATGCATCGCGCAGCTCCGACGTGCTCATCTCCCATTCCTTGCGGAGCACGCTCAGGATCGCCCGCGCGTCTCTGCTCAGTCGCCGTTTCTCCTCCGATCGGCGCACCCCCCAGACAGCGTGAAAGTAGGGGATCATGCGAGGCGCGAGGAACATGGTTTTGCCGCGGGCGAATTTGGCGTAGTACACCTTGCCGCGTCCCACGACCTCGTCCTTCAACACCCAGGTGAGCGAGGCCTCGGGGTCTTTCTGCACGTTGCGTGGCATCACGGCATCGCGGCGCCCACAGACCGCCACGTAGAGTGACGGGCCTGGTCGCCGGGAATCGGTCAGGCACGCGGCGAATCCGATCTGTTCGATGAAGCGTTCCGCGTCGAGGGCGGTCTCGACCTGCCGCGTCCCTTCGCGGCGCCAGCGCTCATCGCGGTACTCTTCGATCTCCGCTGGAATCTCTGGCTTGGGTCTCATGAAGGCGGACAGTGAATATTACCGGGTCGCGGGTATTGGCGTCTCACGCCTTCGGCTCGTCTCGCGTCAACGCTTGCGGTCATCACAATCATTCAGGAATCGCGGTGCGTTTGGCTATGAGCGTGTCCGAGAACTGTGAACACGCTCCTGGGCCGAGCGCTGACGCAACTGACCGCTCGATCCAGGTGACCGCAGTTGCGCCGCGCAGCGACCTTTTTCCCTGATAACGAACGTCGTGCGACA
>QHWJ01000341.1:38787-42934 GCA_003222535.1 Acidobacteriota bacterium
TGTTCGGCCCACGGCTTGCCCTGCCACGGGCGTCCCTGGATCGCATCGCTCCCGCGGACGCGATCGCTCCGCAGAGAGGCGCGCTGAATCCGTGGTCTTCAGTCAACCCGATTTTCAAGGAGGATTCGATGCTCAGAAACGCTCTGACGATCGTCGCCGCCGCATCGCTGCTCGCCACACTGCCGTCAGCCTTCGCTTCGGCGCAGGGCAAGCCGGCAGGTGCGGCCTCGAAGCCGGCGCCGGCCATCACCGTCAATATCAACACGGCGTCCGCCACCGACCTCGAAGGGCTTCCCGGCATCGGCGCCAAGACCGCCGCGCGCATTCTCGAATACCGGCAGAAGAACGGGCCGTTCAAGAAAGTCGAGGAGCTGATGAACGTCCGCGGCGTCGGGGAGAAGAACTTCCTGAAGCTGAAGCCGCAGCTCACCGTGGGCACCGCGAAGGCCAATCACGATCACGAGGACCAGCAGTAATGGAGCGAGGCCCGGCCGCCGCACGCGGCCGGGCCTTCCAGCCATCAGCCCTTGGAGTCAACAGATGTAGGGCGAGCCTTTTCAGGCTCGCCGGCCCACGAGGGTCATGACACACGATCCGGCCTGCCAAGGCTATTCGTTGATGGAGCTCATGTTCGCGACGGGCATAGGCGTCACGATGAGCGCGGTCGCGGTGCCGCAGTACTTCGCCGCGATAGACGACTTCCGCGCGGCCGGGGCGACGCGCTACATCTCGTCCCGGCTCCAGCGCGCTCGAATGGAAGCCGTTGTGCGTTCGACGGAGGTGGCGATGCAGTTCGCCGAAACGATCGGCGGCTATGGGTATGCGGTGTATCGAGACGGCAATCGCAATGGCGTGCTCACGCGTGACATTCAGGATGGCATCGATCGCCTCATCGCGCCGATCGAGCAGTTGCCGGAGCAATTCTCCGGCGTCGATTTCGGCGCGATACCGGGACTGCCGCCCGTCGACGCGGGAGGCACGCCGCCAGGCACCGACCCCATTCGACTGGGCGCCGGCAGCTTCGCGAGCTTCTCTGCGGCCGGCACTTCGTCCTCGGGCACGGTGTACATCCGCAGTCGCCGGGGCGCGCAATACGCCGTCCGCATTTTTGGCGAAACCGGCAAGACGCGGATGCTGAAATTCGACCTCGGCACACGCAAGTGGAGGCCGCTATGAGTCACTCGATAGCCAACCGTCGCCAGACGCGCCGTCGCCGCCATATCGACGAGCACGGCATCATAGCGGCTCGCGTCCAGCCGGGGCAACGCGCACGGCTGATCGACGTCTCCGCCGGGGGCGCGCTGATCGAGACGAGTCATCGTTTGTTGCCCGGCTCTTCAGTGGAGCTTCATGTGGAAACCAACAGTCGCCGCACCAGTCTTCGCGGCCGCGTCTTGCGCTGCGCCGTGGTCAGGGTTCGACCGACGTGGATGTGCTACGAAGGCGCGATCGGCTTCGATCACCATGTGCCGTGGTTCGTCGACGAGGCTGGGTATGCCGTGCCCTCGGTCAATATGCGCTCCGCGCAGCCCTATCGGGGAGACGCTACCCCCCAGGTGCTTTGACATGTCGCCAGGCCTCGCTGATTTTCACTGCATTCTCGAGACTGGCGCCGACGCGGCCGTTGGCACTCAATTTGGTTTGTGCGCCGCCACACAAAGAAGGAGTCACGACATGACGGCGCTTGCTTCGTGCCCGCAGCCGGGGCCCATGCTTTCACACACGCCGCGGCAGCGCGACCGCCGGCAGGCGTTCGCCGAGTTGCTGGCGGCTCTCACACGGTCGCTCGATCGGCGCAGCGACATCTCGCTCATGCGAGGCGCCTTCGAAGAAACGCTTCGACACATCGTCGCCGTGCGAACCATCCAGTTGCGCGAAGCCGGCAGCCGGTGGGCGAATCGGCCCGGCGTCGTGTGCGAGCCCGAGTCGATCGCGCTCGAGGTCCCCGGCACCGATCCGGCCCTGCCGGGATTACTGGAAGCGACCTTCGATCCAGGTTGCTGCCTCGGCGAATGGGACTTTCAGATGCTCGGGCTGGCCGCGCACGTCGGCGCCCTCGTGCTGGAAATCGAACGCTCGCGCCTGCAGCTCATCCGCGCGGGGCTGCTCAATTCCGGTCGCGTGCGGCGCGACGGCGCGGCGCCGCTCATTGGATCGACGATGATCATGCAGACGCTGCGATCGACGATCGAGCGCGTCGCCGCCACCGACTTCACCGTGCTCATCGAAGGCGAAAGCGGCGTGGGCAAGGAGCTCGTCGCGCGTCAAATCCACGATCTGAGCCGGCGCCGGAACGGCCCGTTCGTCGCAATCAACTGTGCGGCGCTCGTGGAGACGCTGCTCGAGGCCGAGCTGTTCGGCATCGAAGATCGCACGGCCACCGGCGTCCGTGGCCGGCGTGGCAAGTTCGAGGCCGCCGACGGAGGGACGCTCTTTCTCGACGAGGTCTCGGACCTCTCGCTCGCGGCCCAGGCCAAGCTGCTGCGCGCCGTCCAGGACCTCGCGATCGAGCGCGTGGGCGGCCACAACACGCATCGCGTCGACATCCGAATCGTCGCGGCGACCAATCGCAGCCTCTCGGAGCTGGTCGAGCGGCGCGTGTTTCGTCCGGATCTGTTCTACCGATTGAGCGGCGTCGACGTCCACGTTCCCGCGCTGCGCGAGCGGCGTACCGACGTCGTGGAGCTGGCCCGCTATTTTCTCGAGCGACACCGATCCACGCGGGCGCTGCGGCTGTCGGCGGGCGCGGCCGACGCGCTCACGTCGCACGACTGGCCGGGCAACGTCCGCGAGCTCGAGCGGCTGATGGAGCGCGCCGTCACGCTCGCCGAGTCGGACACCCTCGAGCTCGACGATGTGCCGCCAACAGTCCGCGGCGATTACGCCACGGCGCTCGGGCCCTCGCTGCGGCGCAACGACACGCTCAGAGCATGGGCGAGCCGGTACGCGCGGCTGGTGCTCGATCGCTGTCACGGTAACAAGCGCGAGACCTGCCGCGCGCTGGATATCAGCTACCACACGCTCCAGTCGTACTTGCGATTTCCCATCCACGATCCGGTCACTCAGGAGCCGTGGCGGGAAGCGTACGAAGCGGCGAGCGTGGAGGCGGAGTCGCCCGTGTGATTCGAACTCGCGGCGCCCGATAGGCGTCGCATGCGCCGGGTGTCTCCGGCGAACTCAGGAAACGAGACAGGGCAGCATCACGCTGCGAGGTCGCACGTTTGCCTCATGCGGAGCCCACCGCGGCTATCCGCGGACCTCGGGTCCAAGGAGTCGGGTATGACAACTCACCTCAAACGACTGCTGCGCCACACGCCGATCGTCCTGGCGATGGCCTTCCTGCTCGGCAGCAGCAGGCCCGCACATGCCGGATGCATGATTGCATTCGCCGACTGTGCAGTCCGCGCTGCCGCGGAAACCAGCTACTGGCGCTCGGTATTTGCGACCGCCGATTGCGAGCTGGAACTGGCCGATTGCGTGCGGCGAGCGCTGATCGGTCGGTAGACCCTTCCAGCCGGGCGAGCATGGCTCGCCCGGCTTCGAGGCTTTCTTATGCCAGCCCTTGTTGTGATCGCCTTGTCGATGGCTGGAGCGGCCGGCCAGCTCCGCGTCCACACTTCGAGCACGCGGATGCCGTCGAGCCTCATCGTAGGCCGCGCCGTCTGTTCTCACGGGACCTGGTTGCTGACCGAGCACAGGGATCTAATTCTCGTCACCCATCCGGCACGTCAGGTCACCGTCCAGCGGCTCGAAGGATTGCGCACCAACGATCGCCTTTGGGGTCTAGCCTGCCTGACCGACGGCACGCTGTGGTCGCTCGCGACGCCGCGTGTGCTGATCCGGATAGGTGCCGAGGGTGTCGTGCGCGAGCGGGTCGAACTGCGGTTTCCTCGCGTGGCCGTGTTCGGCTGGACGGATCGCCTGCTGTTCATCGACCTGCCCCTGCTCGTCGCGAAGCCGTTGCTGGCCACGGCTATCCCGCGCTCGCGGGGCGAATCGATGCCGTGGCCGCGATTCCTCGGGCGCGCCGCCGAGGCGCGCGCGGATCTGATTGCGCGCAATCTCGTCAACTGCGGCATCGGGAGCGGTCGCCGTCTGCCATGCTGGTTCGCCGACGAGCGGCGGGTCATCGTGTCTGACGGCACAA
>QHWJ01000262.1 GCA_003222535.1 Acidobacteriota bacterium
GTGTCGTGGTCGTCGCCGCGGGACTCGTCCACCCCTGGAGCCTCGCCTTTCTCCCCGACGGCGGCCTCCTCGTGACCGAGCGTCCAGGACGACTTCGAATCGTGCGCGGCGGTGTTCTCGATCGGCGGCCCCTTGACGGCGTTCCGACCGTGCGAGCCACGGGGCTGTCGGGTCTGATGGACGTGGCTCTTCATCCGCGTTTTGCGGAGAATCACTACGTCTATCTCACGTACACCAAACCCGTTGGTGACCAACAGGCGACGCTCGCGCTGGCGCGGGGACGTTTCGACGGCGGCGCGCTGACCGACGTGCGCGACATCTTCGTCGCCGGTCCCGGCACCGGCGGAGCGTCCCGCATCGCGTTCGGTCTCGACGGCTCCCTTTTCATGACGACCGGCGGCGGAGGCGGCAATGGCGCACAAGATCCGAACAGCTACGCGGGCAAAGTGCTGCGGTTGCGCGACGACGGCACGGCGCCGAGCGACAACCCGTTCGTTGGACGCGCCGGCTGCAAACCGGAAGTGTATTCCCTCGGCCACCGGAACTCGCTCGGCCTCGCCGTTCAACCGGGCACCGGCGACGTCTGGCAGAACGAGAATGGCCCGAATGGCGGCGACGAAATCAACATCATCCGTGCTGGTCGCAACTATGGCTGGCCGCTCGTCAGCTATGGCCGCACGTACCCGGGTCCGAAGCAGTCCGAGCAACCGTGGCGCGAAGCGTTCGAGCAGCCGATCGTCTTCTGGGTGCCATCGATCGCGGTGTCGGGCATGACGTTCTACACGGGGAATCGACTCCCGAAATGGAAGGGCGATGTGTTCGTCGGCGGCATGCGCACGGGTGAGATTCCCGGCACCGGCCACCTCGAACGGATTCTGTTCAACGAGAAGATGGAGGAGCTGCGCCGCGAATCGCTGCTCGCCGAGATGCGCCAGCGAATCAGGGACGTCCGGCAGGGACCCGATGAGCTCTTGTATCTGTTGACCGACGCGGATGATGGCGCCGTGCTCCGAATCGAGCCGGAGCGCGAAAACTGAATCGGTTCTTCAGCGCGGTCCTTCACGCTATTTGTCCTTCCGGGGGGCCGCGCCTGGATCACCGGCGGAGGAACCGATAAACAACTTCCGTCCGTCGGTGAATGTGATAATGCTGCCGTTCGCGCGCTTCGCTTCATCTTTTGCCTGGTAACCCTCGACGACGATTTCGGTGCCGATGAGCAACGAGTTCTTCGTAAAGCCCCGCCGCAGCAGTGAATTTGGCGCTGCGGCTTCGATCATCCATGGCGAGACCTTGCCATCCTCGCCTTCCACGTCAATGTGAATCCACGCGTGCGGGTTGATCCACTCCATCTTCGTGACGGTTCCTTTGAGCCTGATCGGCTTGGATGAATCAAACTCCGCAGCGAACGCATGATGGGCCCATACGGGCTCCGCGGCCAAAGATAAAACGCCTGCGACAAAAGCAAATGCAAGTGTTTTTCTCATACCTGGTCTCCTGGATGCCTCTATTTTTTCTTCGCGGCTTCGGCCGCGGCCTTCTCTTGAGCACGGGCGCCGCTGAGGGAGTTGGACATGGCGTAATTGCCCTCATGGCACGCATATTCGAAATTCTGATAGCCGGGCTCCTGTGTAAGCGGGAACGCGACCTTGAACGGTCTCGTGAACGTTTTCGGGTCGTCGATTGTCACTTCGTACTGGAGCTCGCTCGAACTTGTACGCGTATAGCGCTCGATCAATTTCAGCGCATCACTCGTCGGGGTGCCGCCGCCATTGAGGCCGATTCCCGTCCTGTTGCTCAGGAAATTCGTTGTCTCGACGACCAGTGTGTTGCTCTCCCAGTGGCCGCGCGGATCGCCCATGTAGGAACGGACGCTCGGACTCGCATGAGGACGGCCGTCCACGGGAATCACGCGGGCTTCATGGACCATTTCCTGCAGAATCGTCACGTAGCCGGGCGCCTGCATAATCTGTTGTCCATTTCCATAGATAACCGGGAATATCGAGCCCGTCACGCCACGGCTGATGCAGCGGATGTAATAGCTGAAGTCTTCCCACGAGTCGGCTTTCGGGTTGTTGTTATTGGCTCCCTCCGGGATCCTTCTCGTCTGGGCTTCCGGAAGCAGGTCCGGTGTCCTGCCATTCGGCGGATCGACGACGAGCGACGTCTGCCTGCAGGGCCGCCGCGCCCGCTCGACCCAGTGGCTCGGGGGGCCCGTGCCCACACGCTGATCGGGCCCCACCAGTTCCTGCAGATCGTTTTGCTGTTGTTTGGCAAGCTGGCTCTCGCGCTGAGCGAGCTCCTGCTCCGTATAGTAGCGTTTCTCGCCGAGATTGGCGGGCCGGTTCAGGGGCGTGCCGATGCAGTCATCACTCGTCCATGTTCCCTGCAAATCCGGGTCGCCCCACGGTGTCTTCGACGGTCTCCAGTTTCTGGCCCCGGGCGCGGCTTTGGCGGGCTGCGCGATTGCCGACTCCGCTGCGAGCGCAAAGATGGCAGCCAGGACCACCATTGGACTGATGGACACAGCAAGTCGGTGTCTCATGCGACTCTCCTTCCAAGACGACTGACCGAGCTGTCGATTACACCCTCTCTCCAGGGGGACGAACTTACTTTTTCTTCAGATGTCCGTAAATCAGTTCTTCCGCGAATTCAACACATTTGAATTCGTTCAGCTGCGCGTTCTTTTCCTTATGCCGGTAAATGACCGTGCCGATCTTCCAGGGCCGCGTATATATTGTTTTATCCTCGATGCTCGCTTCGTAGCTGATGTGATCGGCGTCGCCCAGCGTGAAGCGCTCAACAACGTGGGTGTTATCGGTTTGAAAATTTCCCGATCGATCGAACCAGCTATTGCCATTCAACCCGCTGACATCGACGACAAGCGTATCGCCCTCCCAGTGGCCGTTCGACGTTCCCATCCATGTATCCACGGCGGCTTCTCTGAATGTGCCCATGTTGACCACGCGATTTGACGTCGCATACTCGTAGACGAACGCGATGTCCCGCTGCGACTGAATGATCTGAAATGGGAAAGGCATGTAATTCGCGCGCGGGATGCCGGGCATGTAGCATTTGATTTCCGGGTCCAGCTTCATCCGGTTTTGCAGGTTTTCTTTCTGCTTTGCCGCGGCCGCCGGCGTGTACGGAATCTCGCCACCTTCGACAATTCCCTGGCCGGCAGGCATCGCGCCGGTCGCGCCAAGCTGAAAGAACGGTCCGGGCTGCGTGCTGTGATCTCGAATGTCCCAATGCGCTGTACCCAACGTCTGCCACAGACCTGTGAAGTTCGGTTTGCCATCCGGCATGCGCGGGATCTGCGAAGTCGTTTTGGGCGAAGTCTGGCCGTTGCCCGGCATCGCCGTGAAAAGAGCCACGAACGCCGCGGACGCGAGAACCCAGATCCGCAATCGATAAGACATGACCTTCCGTCTCATGGCGGGCTGTACCTACTTCGATGGCCTTTTCGCCTCCACTGCATCTTTCTCTTGTGCGCGGGCGCCGCTGAGGACGCCGCGCATGCCGTAGTTTCCTTCGTGGCACGCGTACTCGAAAAGCGGTCCCGGGGCGCGCGTCAGAGGAATCTCCACCGTCCAGGGTTGTGTGAAAGTCTCCGGGTCGTCTACCGTAAATCGGTACTCGAGCGTGTCCGCATCGAGGCGACGGAAGCGCTCCGTCAGCGTCATGTCTGGCCCGGAACCCCGGAACGAGTTCTTCACCGAAAAATTCGTCGTCTCGACGATGAGCGTGTCACTTTCCCAATGACCGCGCGAGTCTCCCTTCCACTGACGCATGGTTTGGGGAAGATGGGGTCTGCCATCGAGCGGGATGATACGAACCTCATGACCCATCTCGTTGTGGATGGCGACAAATCCAGGAGTCTGAACAATCTGGGTATTGTTATTGTAGGCGGTCGGAGTGGTCGGGGCCCCGGCGCCCTGCAGGATCAAACACCGTTCGAACAGCGGGCGGTTCTCCGGGCCATCGAACTCATGGCCCCGATTTGCCGCTTGCCGTTCGGCCTGTCTCTCCTTTGCGCCGGCCGTGAGTGGAGGAATCCTGCCGTTCCTGGGATCAACGATCAACGACGTTCGCAGCGTTTTGACGATCTTCGTCCCACGGTCCCACCAGAAATCGTTATACGCTCGCTCCAGGTCAGCCTGTGCCCCGCCGTCCCGCCGGTCCATGTTCGTTCGCGCGAGCACTTCTTTTTCATGTTGCGCCGCTTCCTGTTCCGTGAAGAATTCCTTTCCTGCCAGATCGGCGGGCCGCTCGAGAGGCGTAATCGTGGCGAAATTCCAGATGCCTTGAATGTCCGGGGTGCTCGGGGGGCGAAGTGCCGCTGTTTTCGTCTGACCTGCGGCGGAGCCGATGAGCGCTGCGAGACAAAACACGAGAATGAGGATTCGACATTTCATCGATGACCTCCTCACCTGATTTGGCATGTGCTCACATCACCATGGCATTGGCGAGCGTCGAGTCGTGCACCGCGTATCATCGTGCAAGTCCGGCGAACATTCAAGCATTCGAGTAGAACATTGAGGCGAACGCGCGGTGGTTTCGCGGGCGAAGGAAGCGACAAGGAGGTGACCAATGGGGGGACGAAACGGCCTGTCACGCCGGCAGCTGCTCGGTGCGATCGCCGGCGCGGGCGTCCGGGCGGCGCTCGGACTGCCAACCGCTCGTGCGGTCGCCGGGCAAGGCGCCAGCGGCGCGGCCGTTCGGACGACAGAGGAGCTCGTGTTCGTCAACGGCCGGATCCACACGATGGACGGCAACAACACCATCGCGAACACAGTGTCGATCCGGAACGGTCGCTTCTCCGCCGTGGGCGGCGCAGCTCCCGCACGAGGTCCAGGAATCCGGGTGATCGACCTGAGAGGACGCAGCGCAGTCCCGGGCCTTATCGACAACCACAATCACATCGTGCTCATGGGGAATCGCCCCGGCCACCACACACCCCTCGAGGCCGCCTCCTCAATCGCCGACGTCCAGGAAACTGTCGCCGCGCGTGCGAAGGCCATCCCTCGCGGCGCATGGGTCACCACCATCGGCGGCTTTCACCGGAACCAGTTGTTCCCTCGCGGCCAGAATCCCCGGCTGCCTACGCTTGCGGAGCTCGATACGGCCGCGCCCGACCATCCGGTGTACATCTCCGAATCGTTCATGGGTCCCTCGGCCACGAACAGCCTGGGGAAGGGGTTCTTCAAACGCCAGACGCCGCCCGTACCGGTCGGCGAAGACGGTTCGATCGCGACCGGATCCCAGAGCACCGGCCGCGCCACGCTGGCACTACGGCAGACGCTGCTGACGTTCGAACAGCGGAAGCGAGGCGCACTCGACGCGATGACCTACGGCCTCGGTCTGGGCGTCACGACGCACCTCGATCAGGGTGCCTTCCAGGCCACCAACACCGCGACTGACGGTGCCGCGCACGAGGACAACTACACGATGCACGTGCCCTTCCTCGCATTGCGCGACGAAGGAAAGCTGCCCGCCCGGCTGCGGATCAACTTCCTCCACCAGGACAGCACACCCGACCTGCCGACCCTGACGGAGCGGTTGAAGAACAGCTTCAAGTTCTTCGGGGACGACATGGTGCGAACCGGAGCCATCGGCGAGTTCATTGCCGCGTTCGGTCCAGGCAGTCCATTCGTCGAGGCCGCCAGGCGGGTGGCCCGGGCCGGCTGGCGTGCCGAGGTCCACTCGCTGTCCGCGACCGACTTCCAGCAGGAGATCCAGGGTTACGAGGCAGCCCATGCCGAATTCGCGATTACCGATCTGCGCTGGGTGATCGCCCACGCGCCGTTCATCACCGAGCCCTGGGTGAACCGGCTCAAGGCACTGGGCGGCGGGCTGTCACTGACAGGCTGGCGCTACCTGGCCGGGACGCCTGAGCAAAACGGCCCGCCTTTCCGCATGATCGTGGACAACGGCATCCATGCCGGGATGAGCTCCGACGGCATGCAGATCGCACCGATGAACCCGTGGCTGCACATGTACTATGCGACCACGGGCCTGAACGCCCGGCAGTTCCTCATCAACGCCGGCCAGCAGATCACGCGCCAGGAGGTGCTGAAGCTCTACACCGCGAACAACGGTTGGTTCCTGCGTGAGGAAGACCAGATCGGGACCATCGAGCCCGGGAAGCTTGCGGACCTGGTCGTCCTGAGCGACGACTACTTCACCGTGCCGGACGAGAAGGTGAAGAAGATCCGGGCAGTGCTCACGGTGGTGGGCGGCACAGTCGTTCACGACGCGGGGGTCCTCCAGCCGGCCTGACCTACGTCCGCGAGTACGCTTTCATCGTCTGAAGTCCCATGAGACGTGCAGCGGTTGGCGTGGCGATGTTCGCCGCGGTCGTGCTGGTTGGCCATGCCCAATCGCCGGGCCTTACCGGCCGCGTCGTCGCCGACTCAACGGGCGAGCCGATTGCGAACGCGCGCGTGACGTTGACGACAACGGCGGCGGTTGCCACGCTGGGTGCGCCGGTTGGTCTGACCGACGCGGACGGACGATTCGCGATTCCGGGTGCAGCCGACGCTCAACGCGTCGTCGCGAGCAAATCGGGCTACGCGCGTAGCGAGCCGTCAGCGACCACGGGACAGCCGATCGAGATTCGACTGCGGCGCGGCGCGACCATCTCCGGCCGCGTCGTGGATCGATTCGGCGATCCCGTGGCGGGAGCGCGTGTCGCCGCGCAAGCGCCGTCGAGGGCTCAGGATAACCCCGCGTCGGTCGCGGTGGCCGAGTCCGACGATCGCGGTGAGTATCGTCTCGCCGGTCTTCCGGCAGGACACTTCGTCGTCGTCGCCATGACGATGAGCATGACGACAACGCCCGAGATCGTCGGCAATCGTCAGGTCTTCATCAGCCGGCCTGAGGTTCAGCGAACCTACTATCCGGGTGCGACGACGCCTGCGGAGGCCCAGACATTCGATCTTCAGTTCGGCGACGAGCGACCGGACATCGACTTCGTCGTCCCTACGGGTCACGCCATCGGCAATCCGTTCAGCGTGATGAGGCTGACGCCGAGTCCGTTGCCTCAGCCGGCCAACGCCGCGGTCCGGACGACGGGCATCATTCGCGGGCGTATCGTGAGCGCCGACGGGCGAGGTTTGTCGCACGCACAGGTCAGGCTGATGCAGACCGGCTTTGGCGTCCGGAGCACGACGACCGCGGACGAAGACGGCAGCTTCGAATTCACTGACTTGCCGCCAGGAAAGTTTGGTGTCATCGCGTCCAAGATGGGCTACTCGCCGATCGGATCGGACGACGCACCGCTCGGACTGCTGCTGAATTCGGGTTCGACGCTCGATCTCGCCGAAGGCGAAACGCACGAGAAGGTCGACCTGCGGCTGCAGCGCTGGGGCACGCTCGAAGGGCGCGTGTTCGACGAGCTGGGCGACCCGATACAGGGCGCCAGCGTCCAGCTGCTTCACATACGGTACGAGAGCGGACGGCGACGGCTGGTGCCGGCCGGCGGCGCGGCGCACGCCACCGACGATCTCGGCCGCTACCGGATCTACGCGCTCGCGCCCGGCCGGTACGTCGTGAGCGCGACGGTCGGCGACGTCGCGGACCTGCCCGGCTACACGCGCTCCTATTTTCCGGGCACACCGAATGCCGGCGAAGCGCAGTTCGTGTCGATGGGTGTCTCGCAGGACCTGACCGGCATCGATTTCTCGCTGTCACGGACGCGAACCGCGCGCATCTCTGGAAAGATGATCGACGCCGCGGGCCAGCCGACGACCGGTGGAACCGTTCAACTGCTGCCGAGCGCACAATCCACGTCGGTGACCAGCGTGCCCGCTGGTGCGCGCATTCTGCCGGACGGTCAATTCGAATTCGCGAATGTCCCGCCCGGTCAGTACGTGATCCAGGTGTATCGCGGGCGTCAGAACCGCTGGATCGAGGGCGAATTCGTATCGATCCCGGTCACCGTCAACGGCACGGACATCAAGGATCTGATCCTCCAGACGTCGTCCGGATCGTCAATCAAAGGGCGCATCACCTTCGACACCTACAACGATTCAAAGACGCCCGCGCGCTCCGCAATCGAATTGATGCCCATCCCGACCGATTTCGATCTCTCGCCTCGGAACAGCCTGGCGATCGCCGAGATTCACGACGATTGGAGCTTCGACATGAAGGGCGTCAACGGTCCGCGCCGGCTGCAGCTCACGCGCGTCCCGCGCGGGTGGACGCTCAAACAGGTCCTGGTTCACCGGCTCGACGCGACCGATCGGCCGCTGCCGTTCGGGCGACCGGATCAGTCGTTGACCGATGTCGAGGTGGTACTGACCGATCGCATGACCGAATTGAGCGGGACGATCGCCGACGACCGCGCCACGCCCACGGCCGGTGCGAGTCTTATCGTCTTTCCCATGAATCGGGATCGCTGGTATCCCTCGTCGCGGTTTCTGGGTACGACGACGGCGGGCGCCGACGGCGCGTTCACACTCTCAGGACTGCCGATGGGCGCCTACTACGCCGTCGCGGTCGCGCGGCTGCCGACTGAAGGAGAAGACGCGTGGCAGGATCCGACTTTTCTCGAATCGCTCGTGCCTCGTGCGTCGAGCGTCACGCTCGGCGATGCGCAGAAGATCTCGCTCCCCCTGCGCCTCGTTTCGCGATGATCTCGGTCGGCTGGTCCGGATCCAAGCGCTGCGACAGGCTGGGTAGATCGGGCGGAGCCGCTCCGGTCGGTCTCTTGCCTGAACGCAGATTCATTGCCGCCTCTGGTTGGTCGACCGACACGACGTGACCGGACTCTTGAGCGATCATCAGACATCCTCGTTCTGACAGCGAGGCTGATCGCGTTGCAACCGTCGCCAATTCTCGTCGGCTCCCCGGCCACCGGTGACGCGAGGACAGGGATGGTGAGCTTGCGGCGCGAGCTCCTGACTTCGGACGCGCTCTGCCGAATATGAATGATTTCGTCAGCCGCCGTCTGGTATCCGGCTGGGCGGAAACTCGTCGCCCGCGCGAATTGCCGCGCTGCTGGAGCCAGCGATTCGATTCTCTGGCCGAACGATACGCCGAACAGTCGGAGGACGCCGATTGTCGACAGGAGAGGAACAAATCGCGCCATCTGGGGCACTTCATGTGCCTGATCTTCGTGGAAGGCATCCACGAGCACGAGACCTGCGGCGCGCTCAGGGTGATCGGAAGCGAACACGCGGACGTCGAAACCCGCGATGGAGGCCCCGACGAGCACCACAGGTCCGCCAATTCCGCTGCGGACGAGGAGTTCGGCCAGCTCGCTCGCGATGCGGCGTGCTGTCCGCGGCGACGGGCCGGGATCGCTGTAACCCATACCTGCCCGGTCGTAGGAGCAGGCACGCGTGAATCGAGCAACATCAGGTTGGACGAAGCCCCAGTCAGCACTCGAGCCGCCGAGTCCCGTGTCGAGGATGACGGCAGGCGCGCCGTCCCCGGTGCACCACAGATGCAGCCTGTACGCTCCGATGTCGACGAGATGTCCGGGAGGCGGAGTCGCCGCGAGCTCCTTTCGCGTCGCAAGCCATTGGTACGTGGCGCCGGAGAGTGCGGCAACGATGAGGAACGCGCCCAGCACGGCAAAAATGCGCATCGTCCAGCGCCACATGTCGACATCTCCCGTCAAATTGTGCGCTCAGCCGACTCACTCAGGTGATGAGTAGATTTCCAATTTGCACTGGGTGGACCAAAGCGTCAACCTGATGACGTCACCGGCGAGATGAACGCCAAGTCGCCGAGGTGGTTCGCGAAAAATGTACGCCAGGTCTGTGACGGTGCCATCAGTCGGTCGGGCCTTCATACCGCGACAGGCACGCCCGCGGTGGTACGCATTCCAAATTCCAAATTCCCAATTCCAAATTCAGACGATCCGTGCCGCCGCCTCTGCCGGTTCGTAGCCGATGGTAGTATCGAATCGATCGAGCACCCAGCCGAGCGAAGCCGCCGCAACGCGAGAAAGGCCGATGTCAGCTGCCTTCGATGCCGTCGTAATCGGCGGTGGTCCCGCGGGATCCGCCATCGCGCGTCTGCTCGCCCTGTGGGGCCATTCCGTCGTGGTCCTGACAATGGCTGCCGATGCTGCTCGCGGCGCCGCCGAATCGCTTCCCCCCAGCACGCGCAAACTGCTCGCGACGATCGGCGTGCTCGAATCGGTCGATGGCGCCGGCTTCTACCGGACGACCGGCAACACGGTCTGGTGGGGGATGCGCGAAGGACATGTCGAACGGTTCGACGCGTCGGGCGAGGCGTCGGGCTACCAGGTGTATCGTCCCGAGCTCGATCGCATCCTGCTGGCCGGCGCGGCCGACGCGGGCGCCAAGGTCCTCTGCGATGCGCGTGTTCGGCGCGTGCAGCTGGAGGACGACGCGTGCGCGCAGGTGGAGTATCAACGCGACGGGCAGAGGTCAGACGCGGTCACCTGCCGATTCGCCCTGGACGCGTCGGGCCGGGCCGGCGTCGTCGCACGACGTGGATTCCGCCGGCACGAACCCGGGTTCCTCACGCAGGCGTTCGTCGGCGAATGGAAACGGGACGCCGGTTGGGATCTGCCTGACGACTCGCACACGCTGGTCGAAACCTGCACCGCGGGATGGGCCTGGTCGGTTCCACTGTCCGCGACGATTCGCCACGTGGGCGTCGCGGTCGACGGCGCGACAACGAGGGTCAGACGCGGTCCAACGCTGCAGGGCACCTATCGCGCCGAGATCGGGAAGACGCGGCAGCTCAGCGGGCTGATGGCCGGCGCGACGCTCGGGCGCGTGTGGGCGTGCGATGCCTCGCTGTATTCGGCGCACGCCTACGCCGGTCCTCAGTTCCTGCTGATTGGCGACGCGGCCTCGTCCATCGATCCGCTGTCGTCCTTTGGCGTCAAGAAAGCGCTCGCGTCCGCGTGGGTCGGCGCGGTCGCCGTCCACACCTGCCTGACGCATCCCGATCGACAAGCCGTGGCCCTCGACTTCTTCTCGAATCGCGAACAGCAGGTCTACGCCGCCAGTCTCCGGCGATCGTGCGCCTACGCCCGGGAAGCGTACGAACGGCATCCGCACCCGTTCTGGGCCGAGCGAGCCGGGACCACAGTGCCGCCGGCGAACGGCGAGATCGACGAAGACACGCTGTTCCGCGCTCCCGACGTGCAGGCGGCTTTCCGGCGGCTGAAAGAAAGTCCCGCGATCGAGTTATCGCTTTCGGGGGGAATCGGCGTCAGACAGTGCGCGCTGATCCATGACCGCGAAATCGTGATCGACGAGGCAATCTCGCTCCCTGAGGCGCCTGATGGCGTCCGGTTCATCGCGGGTGTCGACCTGCTGAAGCTTGGCGAGATGGCGTGCCGCCATCGTCAGGTGCCCGACCTGTTCGAAGCCTACTGCCGAGCCTACGGCGCGGTGCCGCTGCCGAGCCTGCTCGGCAGCTTGTCGGTCCTGCTGGCTAGAGGCGTGCTCGAGGCCCGTTGATGCGGCTCGTTCCGCTTGACGGACTTGGTCGGGATCTCTGCTGAGAGCGGATTAAGATTAAGAGCCAACCACGAAAACACGAAAAACACGAAAAACTGAAGACCCGAACACACGAAGAAGATCAGGCTGGTTTCCCTTCGTGGCTTTCGTGGCTCGCGCACGTCCCGATCCGGCGGCGCTCAACGGCCTGCAAAGCAGGCCGACCCGCGGAACACTTTTCGCGCGCTATGATCTGCGTGCTTTGCGAGCTCTGCGTTCGAAGTGTCTTCTCCGTGCCTCGGTGGCAGCGCTCCTGTTTACTCGTCCGTGAAGCTCAACGAACAGAGGTCCCAGGCATGTCTTGGGGCGGCGTTGACTCGCCGGCACAGGCGGGCGTATCGTGCCGACCTGGCCGCAGATACGGGGCGGTGCCTTCACGAGG
>QHWJ01000263.1 GCA_003222535.1 Acidobacteriota bacterium
CGCGGTGAGTACCGGCTGCCCAGCCCGGTGCCTCCCGGGTTCGCGGGGTTTGCGGGCTCGATTGGCGTCAACGTGCTCAGCGCGACGAATGGCCGCGTCTGGCGCAACTGCCTCTACACCCTCGACGCCGACGGCAATGTCAGGGAGCGGTGGACGCAGTGGGATTCCCTGTGCGAGGGCTCGTCCGGCCCGGGGCCGCATCGGCTGCGCATCAGCCCGTACGACCCCGAGCATCGCGTGTGGGTCGTCAACGAAACGTTCAGCACGATTTACGTCTTCTCCAATGATGGCAGCAGGCTGCTGAAGACCCTGGGCGAGAAGAACGTGCAGGGCACGGACGGCACGCACTTCGGCAAGCCGCAAGACGTGGCGTTTCTGCCGGATGGCAGGATTCTCATTGCCGACGGCCTGGACAATCACCGCGTGATGATTCTCGACCGCGAGATGAACTACATCTCGGAGTTCGGCGGCTTCGGCAAGGGTCCGGGTCAGTTCAACGGCGTGCACGCGCTCGGCGTCGGCGCCGAGGGGCGGATCTTCGCGCTCGATCGTTCCGGCGGCCGCATCAACGTTTTCAAAACCACGGCCGATCCCGGGAAGATCGACTTCGTCGAGGCATTTCCGGGCTTCTCACTGCCGCTGGACATCATCGTGAACGACGACAGCCTCTGGGTCACCGACCTCAACCCGCTCCGGTTCACCAAGCTGGACTTCCAGGGGAACCACCTCTACACGTGGCTGGTGCCGAAGGATCTGCCGGATGGGTACCTCGAGGTGCACACGTTCACTGTCGACTCGAGCGGCATTCTTTACGGCGGCGACAACCAGTACGGACGCACGCAGAAATTCGTCCCGAAGCCTGGCGCGGACCCGAAGCTGCTCATCCGCCCGCCGTGGGTTGCCCGGTCGCCTCGCTGAGCTGGCTTACGACTCCCAACAATGCCCGCTCGGCGCTTGCGTTGCCGCGGTCATCGAAAGACACCTCACCTCCTGCGCTGCCATCTCTTTTCGTGGCGGATCACCATCGATCTGACGCGCGGCCTATCGGCTCGCGCGTTGGCGGCGGCGCACAACCGCCCTCACTTCATCCTCGCTGATCTGTTCGGTGGTCTTCTCGAGCAACATGGCCGCCAGTTGCATCGGTTCGACGCTCACACCCTCATGTTCACGAACGCTGGGCGTAATCGCTTCCAGCCGCTCGAGGGTTCGAGGGCCCAGCGGAAGGAGCCGTCGCTGCGTCCACCGCGGGATCCGTTGGCCGTCCGCCACCGGCCGGCACGCGAAACCGGCGTTCGATGTCCGACAGCAACGGCATTGCCCCGAAATAGCCGGCGGTCGCGGAGACCTTCCCTCTGCGCTCGGCGCCAAGTGCCGCCCCGATCTGTCCATGTTCGGGTGCGTCTTCATCCCTCTACTCCTCTGCAAAGTCTCGGACGGCGAGAAATACTCGCCCCGATCACCAAGCCGATTTCGCCCTGGCGCGCATCGCGTCCCATCGTCCTGCAGAAGCTTGCGAGCTCAGCGAGCTTTCGAGGATTCTGAATGCCGACGGGAGTCGTGTAACAGTGGATCTGGAGTTGACTCCGGAGCAGCAGCAGACCCGGCCTCTGCTCGAGGAGCACAATATAATGGGATTCAGGCGCTGCTCGAAAGAGAGTCCAACTTCGCGGCAGCGGCTTAGTCCGGAGATTCACGCGATCAGCTGACAGCCCGTATGGATTCGGGCTCGAGATTGGGGAGGACCACGGGCTGCGAGCCACACGGTCGAAGCTGTTCGACTACGGAGTCATGGACGCCGAGAGAGTCGCCAGAGCGGGATACCGCGGCCTCATGAAGAACAAGACGGTTATCATTCCCGGAACTCGAAACAAGCTGCTGGCCGTCGCCACGCGGTTGGCTCCCCGGAAGCTCCTTCCGCTCATTGTCCTGCAGATGCAGAAGCCCAACGCCGACGGTGTGTAACCGTCATGAAGAACGTTTCGCGATCGCGTTCCAGCCCTCCGGGGCGATATCCCCTGGCAACAATCGCCACGTACGGTCCTGATAGCAAGCTCGCCACCAAGCTTGTCGTCTCGGTGCTCGATGGACCGGGCCAGCGCGATCCATCCGCAACACACACGTGGACGACGCATGCGGGCGACGTTCGTCATGATCCGGAGATTGCAGCAGAAGTTGCCAGCTTCGTGCAGCAGCATCATGCGAAGCAAAGTGTAGCCTCCGACCGCGTCATTGGGTGTCCGCACGAGGAGGGGATTGACTATCCGATGGGCCGGACCTGCCCCCGCTGCCCATTCTGGGCTGGCATCGACCGATTCACGCACGAACCGGTGACGCCGCCAGTGCCCACGATGGCACCCGCAGAGATCCTGGCCGATCTGTCGTCCGACGAACCCGAGCCGCCTCGCGAAGCGCTGGAGTCGGCTGAGGGTCATCGGGCTGAGCTCGTCGAGCCGCTGCTCCGCGCGATCGATTGTGGCCTCGCCAATCCGTCGGACGCTTCGCCGGAAGTGGCGACCCTCTTCTGTTACGCGCTGTACCTGCTCGCCAAGTGGCGTGAGCCTCGCGCATACCCATACGTTCTCCGATGGCTGTCGCTGCCGGGCGAGACACCATTTCACATTGCCGGGGATGTCGTCACGCAGGACGGCGGGCGGATTCTGGCTTCAGTCTGCGATGGAGATCTGGAGCCGATCAAAGCATTGGTCGTCGATCGGAGCGCGAATGAGTACGCTCGTGGCGCGGGCGTGACGGCGCTCGCCCTTCTGGCCGCATGGGCGGAGGTGCCCCGCGAATCCATCGTCACGACTTTTCTGTGGCTGGCGCGCGAGGGACTCGAGCGTGAGCCGAGTCAAGTGTGGAGCAGTCTGGCGGCCGACAGCGCCGACATCGAGGCGTTGGTGCTGTTTCCCGAGCTCCGGCGTGCGTATGCCGACGGTCTCATCGACCGGCAGTTCATGCATCCCTCCGAACTGGATGACGTCGAAGCGGCGTCTCGGGGGAGTGAGCTCGAAAAGACGCGCGACCGATACCCGCCCATTGACGACGTCGTCCGGGCCACCGCATGGTGGGGACGCTTCAAGGACACGCGGGAGTCCGCGGCGGAGCCCTATCGAGCACCGCCAAAAGTCGGACGCAATGAACCATGTCCCTGCGGGAGTGGCAAGAAATTCAAGAAGTGTTGCGGCGGTTGACGCAGGCGGTTCTGAGCTTTTGCGCGTCAGTCGAGGCGCGGGGAGCCCCGACACCCAGAGAGTTCATGGCCGCCGACTACGACTACATATCGGGCACCTTCGGGGCGACGTGGTCCCTTCGGCCGATGCCCGCCCCTGGGCGAGCCGATCGGTTTGTTGCACCACGCGCACACCGATCTTGACCGCAGGCTCGAACAGCGTCACCAACGACTTCGCGCTCTGCTCGAACCGGGCCAGCAGGCGAAATGGAAATGATCAACTCATCAGTTCCCGGATCCGCGCCGCTTTCTTTCTTCCGACGCCGGGTACGCGCATCAACTCTTCTTCGTCCGCCGTCACGACCCGTTCGACGGAACCGAACTCGAGCAACAGCCGATGCGCCAGTGCCGGACCCACGCCGGGGAGACCCTGCAGCATGTAGAGCTTGCGCGAAGCCAGACGCCTCGGCTTCCGGTCGTACCGTGTCAGAAGACCATGATCCGAGGTGCCGAGTTGATGTGCAAGAAGGCGCAGAATTCTGAGCGAGTCTTCCGGATCGCGCGCGCAGAGCACGGGGAGCCGCCACATGACAGCCAGCGACACCAGTGCGCCTTTGAGCGCATGTGGGTGAACATCCGGCATGCGCGGCGGCCGCGGTCCCTCGAGGAGAATGACCGGGCGATGAGGGCATCGCGCGAGCTTTGCGGCTTGAGAGAACAGACGCCCGTCTGCAAGCGAGACGGCGAAATCCGCATACGTCTTCCGCTCGACGACAATGCCACGGTCAAGGCAATAATCGCCGACGGTCAGGTGCTCCATGCGGACGTCGAACTCGTCGCATTGGCGCACGAGATCGATCAGTGCGGCGTGCCCTTCTGAAGGATCAACCTGAAGCTCGTGACGTACGACGTGGTGGCCTTGCCCTCCCATCGTGGCGCGGGGATGTTCGCCGACATCGACGCGTCAACCGCGTCATTCGACATGCCTGGAGGGGAACGCCAAAGGTCCACGGTCAGGTGAAACAACCAACGAGAGTTGCAAATTGCCTCGGCGCTTGCGCGCCTCCGCATGACCTACCATCCACAACGAACGATCAACGAGGGTCCGTTTCCAGGACGGTTGGAGTCTCATCAATATTTAGCGTGGGCTGAGAGCCAGACCCACAAGACCGCACGCCCCTCCGGCCTTCCCCACAAACCGTTCTCGTGTCAGGATAGCTCGCCCAATGCGGCGTCATCCTGGTCGTAGGCTTCGATCGTCGTCTTCGCGTTCGTCGTCTTGAGCGCCTGCTCGAGTAGACGAATCTCTCGCGCCACGCGCGTCACGAGGCGGTCGAGTACCTTCACGTCGTACACCGGTTCCTTGACGATTTCCTTGTCGGCCGACGCGCCGTAGAAACGCCGCTCCCGGTGAGCGTTGTCGTTACGGAGAGACAGGAGCTCTTCGTGGCGCTTCTTCAACGTCTTGAGCCAGGCGAGCCCCTCGTTGATCGTGATCTGAGCCATCGATCCACCTTCATCCGACGCCAATTCGCGTGACGACGACGATGCCATCGTCGTCGAAGCGTTGTCAAGCGGACAGATCACATACCAACAGGAAGCGGACGTGTCACTTGTCTTCGACACAACACAACCCGGTCGTACGGAATCGAGGCATGTGGAAATCAAGGATGCGGGATGCAGGCACCCCTGCGATGCGATAGAGTAACGTTCGGTATGACGAGTCGGCCCTGATGCGCCTCATGATCGCGCCCGTACCGTCCGGCAGCGCTGCACGGCGAGTCTTCTGGCTGCGGTCTGCTGCCGCGGTGATGGTCGTTGCCGCAGTTCGAGGCGGGAGCGCGCCACCAAATGACCCGGCGCCGAGCGACGCGCCTCAACATAACGGTTTCCGCTTTTCACCCGGCACGTGCGAGCAGGGTCCGGAATTCTGCGCCCTCGCAACTCCGCGCGCGTGGGCACCGGCCGAGATCGCTCTGGTCCGCGCGGCGCTGGACGAGATTGCGGCCAGCGACCTGGGCAGATGGATCACGCTGCGCGCCCGGCGGAACGGTTTTGTCACGCTGAGACGTTTTGCCCACGCGGCGGAGCTCGACGCGGAAGGCCGTTACGGTGTCCAGCCGATGATCGTCGCGACGACTCATACAGATGCCGGTCACGACACACGAACCATCGATCTGACGGATCGGTTCTTTGAACGGGAATCCGCGCGGGATCATTTCAGTGGCGAGCCCGGTTATCTCCTGACAACGGAGATTCTGGCCCACGAGCTCGTGCACGCCGTCGATCTCCGGCAGCAGTATTCCGGAACAGCCGAATTCGGACGAGTCGCCCGGCTTGGGATGCCCGTCACCCGGCAACGGGACGCGGATCGCGTGAATCTCGAGAGAGAGCGGCTCAACGGCGAGGGCCGGTATGAGGCGGCCTGGGAGGCGAGCCGCTCGTTCGGCATTGTCTCGCTGAGGGGACGTTTGCCGTCCGTGCAAGCCCTCGACAGTTATCGCGAGGCGTTCGCCGAATTCGGCGCGCATCTGGCGCTCGACCCGAATGCGCGCCGGCGGTTTGAACCTCGCCTGCTCCTGTTTTTCGAGCGCACTGTTTCGGAAGCGCCCTGAAAACTCCCAGATCAGTTCCCGGCCGACTACTGTCGTCTTGATTCGCGACAGCACTGTGTCTCCGTCGCCCGATGATCACACGGAAGGCGGGGGATGATATCGCTCCCTCGACCTCGGCGAAGCTGGCAATTTGAAAGGGCTCGCGTTTGTCGTCGCACCCGGCCTCTCACGGGTGTAGTATGCCGTCGACGTCGGGGCGCCGGAGTGAGATCCGGCAATGACTCGACGAAGCCTCCAGTTACGCACTTCCGAATTTCATCCGATGCTCGCAGTTCGAGGGGGCGCAGAAGCCAAAACAGTAACGGTAGCGCACGAGGTGACGGTATGCGAGGAGTGGTGAAAGCGGTTGTTATATGTTTCCTGGCACCCACGGCTGCCTGGGCACAGGCGTCGATCGCCGGCGCCGTGAGAGACACGTCGGGCGGCGTACTTCCAGGCGTCGGCGTGGAGGCCGCCAGCCCCGCGCTCATCGAAAAGGTGCGTGCGGCCGTGACCGACGGCAGCGGCCGGTATCGCATCGAGGACCTGCGACCCGGCACGTATACCGTGACGTTCGCGCTGGCGGGGTTCGCCACGCTCAAGCACGACGGCGTAATCCTCAGCGGATCGGCCGTGACCACCGTCGACGCCGAGCTTCGCGTCGGCGCCGTCAGCGAGACGGTCACGGTGACGGGCGAATCACCAGTCGTGGATGTGGTGAGTACCAAACGTGAAGTGACGCTCGACAACGAAACGATGCGAAACCTGCCGAGCGTCCGCAGCTACAGTTACCTGCTCACCACCGTTCCCGGGCTGCAGACGCACAACAACAACGTCAACACCGGCCCGGTCTTCGCGATCTTCCCGATCCACGGCGGGCGCGGCGTCGAATCGCGTCTGACGGTCGACGGCCTGAACATCAGCAACCCGCCCGGCGGCAACCAGCCGCCGAACTTCGTCGCCGACATCGGCAACGCGCAGGAAGTGACGATGATCACGTCGGGTGGTCTGGGCGAGTCCGAGACGGCCGGCCTTACCATGAACATCGTCCCGAAGCAGGGCGGCAACCGCGTGTCTGGTCTGGCCTTCGTCTCCGGCTTCTCGAAGGGGATGCAGGCAGACAACTTCACCGGCGAGCTGAAGGCGCGCGGCGCCACGCAGCCGACTCCGGTGTTCCACGTGTACGACGTCAACGTGGCGGTCGGCGGGCCCATCGTCAAGGACAGGCTCTGGTACTACATGAGCGTCCGCGAGCAGGGACAGCGGCAGAACACGCTGAACGTGTACTACAACAAGAACGCGGGCGACCCGAACGCGTTGACCTACGTGCCCGATCTCAGCAGGCCGGCGCTTTCGGATCGCACGTGGGAGAACTACACGCCGCGCATCACCTGGCAGGCGTCGCAGCGCAACAAGTTCTCGTTCATGTGGGATGAACAGCCGGTCTGCCGCAAGTGCTCGGGCACGACGTCGCTCACGGGCTCGCCAAACTTCATCTTCCCGACGTCGCCCGAAGCGGACGGCCACGGCGAGTTCAGCCCGCAGCACGTCCAGCAGGCGCGCTGGACCTCGACGTTGACCAACAAGCTGCTCCTCGAAGCCGGGCTCGGCACCACGTACTACCAGTGGGGCGGTCGCGAGCTCGACCCGAACCCCACTCGCAACCTGGTGCAGGTGCTGAACCTCACCCAGAGCATCGTGCCGGGCCTGGTCACGCCGATGGTGTATCGCTCGCAGAGCTGGTTGAACAACAGGACGCGTGGCTCGACCTGGTACGCGTCGGCCTCGTACGTGACCGGTTCGCACAACATGAAGTTCGGGTACCAGGGCAACTACTGGCGGGACGACCGCGAAATCCACGTCAACGATCAGAACCTGCGGTACACGTTCCTGGGCACTCTTCCTCTGTCGATCACCGAGTATGCCAACGCGTACAACGTGAACGCGGACGCGATGCAGTTGTCCTTGTACGCGCAGGACCAGTGGACGATCAATCGCTTCACCTTCCAGGGCGCGCTCCGCTGGGACCATCCGTGGAGCTGGTTCCCCGCGCAGACCGAGCCCCAGTCCCGGTTCTTCCCCGGCGCCAGCTTCGCGCGGACCGACGGTGTAACCGGCTACAACGACATCACGCCGCGGATGGGTGCCGCGTTCGACTTGTTCGGCACCGGCAAAACCGCGCTCAAGGTGAGTCTCGGAAAGTACCTGCAGGGCGCCAGCGTCAGCAACCTCGCATACACCGCGAACCCGGCGCTGCGGATTCCGGGCGGGGGCGGCGGCATTTTCCCGCCGTCGACCAGCCGCTCGTGGGGAGACACCAACCAGAACCTCGTTCCGGACTGCAACCTGACGAACCCGCTCCTCAACGGCGAATGCGGACAGATCGACACCCTGCTGTTCGGCTCCAACCAGCTCATCGGCGCTCAGTACGATCCGAACCTGTTCCACGGGTGGGGCCTTCGTCCCTCGGACTGGTCGTTCGGTGCGTCGGTGCAGCAGCAGATCTTCCCGCGCGCGTCGGTGGAGGTCGGCTACTATCACCGTTCGTTCACGATGTACACCACCGGCGGCACGGTGACCGACAACCTGGCGATCTCGCCGGGCGACCTCGCAACCTACACCGTGAAGCTGCCGAGCGACACGCGCCTGCCCGGTGGCGGCGGCAACACCGTCGGTCCGCTCTACAACGTGAACCCGAACGTGTTCGGTCAGTCGAATCTGTTGGTCAGGTCGACGAAGGACGTCGGCGACGACACGCGCGTGTTCAACGGCGTTGACGTCACCGTGAACGTGCGCGCGGCCCACGGCTTCACGTTCTCCGGCGGCACCGGCACGGGCAAAGTAGTGAACGACTGGTGTGCCATCCGTGCGGCGGTTCCAGAAAACACCGGCGCCGGACCGAATGGTTACCTCCTCAATCCGTACTGCCACGTCGAGTCGCCTGTCCAAACGTCGTTCCGTGCTCTGGCGACGTACACGATCCCGCGCATCGACGTGTTGGTGAGCTCGGTCTACCAGGACAAGCCCAACGTCGGCACCGACCAGCTCGTCTCGCTGCTCGCCAACTACACGCTCATCGCAGCCGACCAGGCGGCGGCCGCGGCGCAGATCGGCCGTCCGCTGACGACGACCGGGGCGATTACGGTCAACGTGATCACGCCGGGCGACTTGTACGGCCCTCGCATTCGCCAGCTCGATTTGTCGGCGAAGAAGATCATCCGCTTCGGTGGTCAGCGCTTGACGCTGGGCGCCGATTTCTACAACGTGGCGAACAACAACGTGACGATCGCGTTCAACGCGACGTTCGTGCCAAACGTGGCGGGGTGGCAGTCGCCGACCGTCTACATGAACCCGCGGGTCGTGCGCCTGAACGCGGAGTTCAGTTGGTGAGTTGAGGAGAAGGACACAAAGGGTACAAAGGACGCAAAGGTTCGGTCCCGTATGGTTTCACCTTCGTGTCAGTAGCGTACTGACGAGTCGAAGCGACGATCAATACGGTGTCACGCGCAGATTGAGTCACTGTCGAAACTGGCGCCGATAGGATTGAACCTTCGTGTCCTTTGTGCTCTTTGTGTCCTTCGCAAGAATCGGCTCGATCTTGAGCAGCGCCGCCGATTCTTCGTCGGTCAGCAGATACAGCAAGCCGTCGGGCCCTTGCCGCACGTCCCGAATACGCTGATGGAGGTCCCGCAGCAGCGGCTCGCGCCGCAGTTCCTCCCACTTGTCGTTGAACACGATCCGCTGGAGCTGTCCACTCGGCGCCACTTCGCCTTCGCGCATGCCGCCAACGAACGCGTTGCGCTTCCAGGCCGGAAAACGTTCGCCCGTGTAGAACGTGAGCCCCGACGCGGCAATCGACGGCACCCAGAAGACGACCGGCTCCTCGAATCCGGGGGCCGACGGCGGAAAGCGCGGGCCGTTGTAGTCGCGGCCGTAGCTGACGATCGGCCAGCCGTAGTTGCGGCCCGGCTTCAGCACGTTCACTTCGTCGCCGCCGTTGGGACCGTTCTCGTCCTCCCAGATCTCGCCGGTGTACGGATTGAGCGCGAGCCCGAGCTGCACGCGATGCCCGATGGTGAAGATCGCCGGCTTGTAGCCGGTCCGTCCGACAAACGGGTTGTCCGATGGCACGCCGCCATCGTCTCGCAGCCGCAGGACCTTGCCGGCGAGATCGTTGGTGTGCTGCGCGCGGTCGACGCTGACGCGCGGTCCGGTTCCCGGTCCGCCGATGCCCATGTACAGCATCCCGTCTGTGCCGAACGCGATGCGCGACGCTTCGGTATCCACGTCGTCGGACACGAACACGTCATGGACATCGGTCAGCGCCTTGCCGTCCCACGTGGCGCGCAGGACCGAATTCGCCGCGATGCCGGGCGCGAGCGGCTTGTGATACGAGATGTAGATCCACTTGTTCTGCGCGAAGTCTGGATGGAGCGCGATGTCCATCAGTCCCGCCATCGTGGCGCGCGAGAGCACTTGCGGCGTGCCGGCCACCGGCGCCGGATCGAGCACGCCGTTGCGGACGATGCGAAGACGTCCGACGCGCTCGGTGATCAGGATGCTGCCGTCCGGTAGAAACGCAAGACTCCACGGGTGCGAGAGCCCGTTTGTGACCACGCTGACCTTGATGTCACGCTGCTCGAACGTGGCGTAGACCCAGGGGCCGCGGGCGAGCGGCGGCGAGGGCAGGGGCCGCGGACCTGGCGGGATGACGCCGCGTAGATCGCGGATCACCGGGTACGGAAATCGCTTCGCCAGTTCCGCGGTCTCGGGCGAGAGTTGCGGCGGCCCCTGCTGCGCGGCGACAATGCCCGCGACAGCAACAGCGATCAGCGCCGATATCAGCGTCAGCCTCATAGAGATCCTTTGCGGAGCGCCGATAAACTATCACCGACGTGCTGACCCGCATCACCGCGTGTGACTCGGAGCCTGAGATGTCGGAGTACCGGTCCGGCTAACCGCCTTCGCCAAGGCTACGGCGGTCGGCCATAGCTTTTGCGACGGCCGAAGCCGGACACTACCAAATGCGAAAATTCACTCGAATTCGGGACGCCCAACAGGTTCGGTAGTGTCCGCCTTTAGGCGGACTCGCGTCGCCCGCGAAACGTGCGACCTGAAACGGAC
>QHWJ01000264.1 GCA_003222535.1 Acidobacteriota bacterium
ACAAGGCGCGTCGGTACTACCAGGGGGTGCTCGGTCTCGCCGAGGCGTTCACGACCACGGATTCAGCGGGACGGGTCGCGTCGGTCTTCTTCAAGGTCAACGACGAGCAGTACATCGAGGTCGTGCCCGGCTTGGCTCCGGGCACGATCAGCCGTGAAGTGCGGGTCATGTTCCAGAGCTCCGATCTGGCCCGGTTGCGTGACGTCTATGCCGCGCGTGGCGTGAATCCGACGTCGATCAGTCGTGGAGCTGATGGCAACCCTGTGTTCCGAGTCATCGGTCCCGACGATGCGCAACTCGATTTCGTGCAATACGTCGACGGGTCGAAACAGACCCTCGCCCGCGGCAAGTTTCTCGATCCGCGCCGCATCTCCACTCACCTCCAGCACGTCGGCATCTACACGAAGAATCGCGACTCCGTCGTGCCGTTTTATCAGGACAAATTGGGGTTTGCGCGTGGCCGGGATCTGCCGGGCACTCGTGGTGATTACATCGAAACTCCCAGCTCTGATCGCAATCTCGAGACGAAGTTTCCACCGTTGGATCCAAATAACGCGTCGACTCGTTCTCAATACGAACGTGAAGTAATGGGTGCCGTTCAGCACGTGGGACTCGAAGTCGCGGACATGCGCGCGACTCGCGATATGGTGCAGGAGCGGGGCGGTTTCACCGATTTGCAGGTGCGGGCGCATGTCGGCAACAACCGACACTGGCTCGTGCACCTCTTTGACCCCGATGGCTCGCGGACCGAGATCGTGGAAACAGCGCTTCAGGACAAACTGCCTCCGATGACGGTGATGGCGCCGGGACGCGCCGTCGCACCGCCAATTGTGCCGACGAAGCCCGGCGAGATCCCGTGGCCATCGGCAGCTGCGCCGCCGCCGAACCAACAGCGCCCGGGTGGGCAGGGGAGCGGTCGTTACGTCGAAGCGTCAGCTCTCGACTTCAACGATCACGCAGGTTGGATCCAGATGTTCGACGGCACCACGCTGAAAGGATGGGACGGACCTGCCGATCTGTGGCACGTCGAAAACGGCATGATCGTGGTGCGAGCGAAAGCCGACCCACCGACAGGACCGACGTACCTGCTCTGGCAGAGTAGCGAGCCGAAAGACTTCGAATTCAAGTGCGAGCTGAAGCTCGAAGGCGCCGGCGCGAACAGTGGGGTGCAGTTCCGCGCCGTGAAGCTCGGCGAGGTTCCTGGCAATCCGCGCTCGAAATGGGAGACGCGGGGTTACCAAGCCGACCTCGATAACGCGAATGCTAATACCGGCGCGCTCATCGAGTGCTGTGCGGGCCCACGTCGCGGTGTGCCCCCGAGACCGGATCGCGCTTTTCGCGGTCAGGTGGTGCGGACGGCGGTGGGCGAGGGTCAGAAGCCATCGCTGCTCGCCACGATTGGTGATCCCGACGCGTTGAAAGCGTTATGGAGAGTCGGCGACTGGAACCAGATTCACGTCATCGCTCGTGGCCGAACGATGTTGTATTTCATCAACGGCCAATTGATGTCGGTTCTGATCGACGATCACCCCACCATGTTCGTCGATCACGGAGTGCTCTCAATCCAACTAGAAGGCCGCGGCGACAACGTCGCTTCATTTCGAAATCTCTGGTTGAAGAACCTGCAATGAAATGTTCATCGTTCACGCTCGTCATCTTATTCGCCCTCGTCATCTCGGGGACCCCCAGCGGTCAACAGCCGACCGATCAGTGGCCGAGCTACCAGCACAATTCAGACTTCTCGCCGCTCACACAGATTACGCCGGCGACCGTGAAGAACCTGGCGCCGGCGTGGACGTTCAACTACGGCGCAGGATCGAGCAACGCTGGATTCGTCGGACTCGATTATCGCTTCGAAGTGCAGCCGCTGCTCATCGGCGGCGTGATGTACATCTCGACCCCGGCATCGCAAACTGATGCGGCTCTGAAATCGACCGTAACGGCACTCGAACCAGAAACAGGGAAGGTGATCTGGCAATACACCTCACCGAAGCGAATCCACGGTCGGGGGCTCGCGTACTGGCCAGGAAACGGTTCTGTTGGACCGCGCCTCTACTTCGGGACCGACCTGGGCTACCTCAGAGCGGTCGACATGAAGACCGGCCAGGCTGTTTCAACTTTCGGCGACAACGGTGAGGTCGACGTCTACAGCGGCGTCGTTTCGCCCGAAGTCGGAGAGAGCAGGCGCAGCACCTTCACCGTTCCGAATCCAGTCGCGGTGTACAAGAACCTGCTGATCGCCGGCGCGCGGCCCGGCGAACTAGGTCCGCCGCAGCCACGCGGGGACATTCGCGCGTGGGACGCGGTGACCGGAAAACTGGTGTGGGACTTCCACGTCATCCCTCAGGCGGGCGAAGCAAACTCTGGTACGTGGCCGCTGAATGCGGTCAAGGACCGCAGCGGCGCCAACATGTGGTCGACGATGACCGTCGATGAGCGGCGCGGAATCGTGTTCGCCGGTCTCGGTGACGCCAATCGTCCGGGACCCGAGGGGATGAACCTGTACACCGGTTGTCTCGTGGCGTTGGATGCGAACACGGGCAAGTTGAAATGGTTTCACCAATTGGTCCACCACGACATCTGGGATTTCGACATGCCGACACCACCGCTGTTGATTGACGTCCGCCGCAACGGACGCGTCATTCCGGCGGTACTGGAGACCGGAAAGATGAACCTGGTGTTCATCTTCAACCGCGACACGGGCGAGCCGCTGTATGGGATGGACGAACGTAGCGTGCCCCAGAGCGACGATCCCGCAACGTTCACATGGCCCACGCAACCGTTCCCGCAGAAGCCGGGTCCAATCGGTCGAGTGGGAATCACCCGAAAAGACATCAACAAGATCACGCCAGAGGTCGAGAAATTCTGTACCGAGTTCTGGGATACCAACAATCTTCAGCCATCCGAGGCGTATCAGGTGGCCTTGAGGAAGGGGCCCACGGTCACCTTTCCGTCACCCGTAGGCGGACCCAACTGGGGACCGCTCTCATACAACCCGCAGCTGGGATACGTGTTTATCAACCTTCACAACAGCGGTGTCTATCGTGCCGCCGGTGCGGCCGCTCGTGGCTCTGGAGGCGACGAGCAACCAGCGGGCGCGCCGGAAGCAGGCCGAGGCCGCGGCGGTCAGCCAGGCAGGGGAGGACCAAACGGGCGCGTCGGCGGACCGTTTTCGTACGTGTTGAAAAATGGCGCGACGATTCCCTGCTGGGCGCCGCCGTACGGAGAACTTGTCGCCCTAGATGTCAACACCGGTGAAATTGCCTGGCACTCAACGCTGGGGATTCAGGAATCACTCGCCGAACTCGGCGATGCCGCGGTGAAATCCGGCACGCGCAACATCGGGGGCAGCATCGCGACAGCCAGCGGCCTGGTGTTCATCGGCGCGACCAATGACTCCAGGTTCCGAGCTTTTGATGCGAAGAGCGGCGCTGAGTTGTGGACCGCGAAATTGCCCGCAAGCGCACATTCCACCCCGGTCACGTATATGGGCAAAGACGGCGTGCAGTACGTCGTCGTCGCCGCAGGCGGTGGAACAGCGATCGGCGGCGGGCTGCCGACATCGGACTCACTCGTTGCATTCAAGTTGGGGACCGCCGCCAGCCAGTGATCATGCGCTGGGTAGTTTTGGAGATCAGCATGCGTCGAATTCTCGCCCTCTCCAGTCTTGCCTTCGGAATCGCGCTGTCGATTGGGCATCTCGACGCGCAGAAGACACCGGAGGCGGCAACAAAGGCACCAGCGGATCAGTGGCCGAACTATCAACACAATTCCAACTTCTCGCTGCTAACGCAGATCACACCTGAAAACGTCGGCCGATTGACAAAAGCGTGGACGTTCAATTACGGCGCCGGCACGGTCGAGAGCGTCCCATTCGTCTCGCTCGACTACCGGTTCCAGGTGCAGCCACTCGTCATCAACGACGTGATGTATTTCTCAACGCCGGCCTCAGAACGCGACCCGAACCTCCAATCGACCGTGACGGCTCTAGAGCCGGAAAATGGCCAAGTCATTTGGCAGTACAAGTCGCCGCGGCGAATTCACGGCCGTGGTCTCGCGTACTGGAAAGGTAGCAATACGCTCGGCCCTCGTCTCTTCTTCGCGACGGACAAGGGCTATCTGATGGGGCTCGACATCAAGACCGGTAAACTCGCCGATGGATTCGGAAAGGGCGGCGAAGTCGATGTGTACGTGGGCGTCACGTCTCCAGCCGTTCCGGAAAACCGGCGGGACACGTTCACCGTTCCTAATCCGGTAACGGTCTACAAGAATCTTTTGATCTCCGGCGCGCGGCCCGGCGAACTGCCGCCGCCGCAACCGCGCGGTGACATCCGCGCGTGGGATGCGGCGACCGGAAAGCTCGTGTGGTCGTTTCACACCGTTCCGTGGCCGGGCGAGCCACACCACGAGGATTGGGCCGGAGACGCGTGGAAGGATCGAAGCGGCTGCAACGTCTGGTCGAATCTCACGGCCGACGAGTCCACGGGTCTGGTGTTCGGCGCGACAGGCGACGCAAACCGCGCAGTCCACGGCAGCAATCTGTACTGCAATTCGATCGTCGCGCTCGACGCGCAGACTGGCAAATTGAAATGGTTCCACCAGCTCGTTCATCACGACGCATCGGACTGGGACATGCCGACGCCGCCAATTCTCGTCGACGTGAAGATCAACGGTCGCCCGGTTCCCGCGGTATTGCAAACGGGCAAGCTGCACTTTGTGTACATGTTCGACCGTGTCACAGGAAAGCCGCTGTACGAGTTTGTCGAGAAACCCGTCCACCGCAGTGGCACGCCTGACGACGAGAACTGGCCCACGCAGCCGATCCCGGTGAAGACACCGCCGACGGGTCGACTGGGCATGACTCGCGCCGACATCAACAAAATGACGCCGGAAATCGAGAAGTTCTGCACCGACTTCTGGGATCAAAACCACATCGTACCGAGCGGACCGTTCGATCGGCCGTCGCAGGACCAGGCGATGGTCACCTTCGGCGCACCGGTTGGCGGCTGGGGACCGTTGTCATTCAATCCGCAACTTGGGTACGTCTTTTTGAACGTGACGAATTCCGGCAACTATCACCCTGCGGGCGCACCCGTCGCTCGCGGCTTTGGCCTGGGTAACGCCGGTGAGGATGCGCCTCCCGCCGCCGGACGAGGCGGTGGTCGTGCGGGTGGTGGCGCTGGTGGCGGGCGCGGCGGCGGGGGGAGCGGCGGCGGTACCGGCGCGTTCTCGTATCGGTTGCCGAGCGGCAAAACGGTGCCGTGTATCGCACCACCCTACGGTGGACTCGTTGCAGTCGACATGAACTCGGGAGAGATCGCGTGGAGCGTGCCGCTTGGCATCAACGAGGAATTAGCAGAACTCGGCGAGGTCGGGCTGAAGAGCGGCATTCGGAACATCGGCGGCAGTATCGCAACGGCGAGCGGTCTGGTGTTCATCGGTGCGACCGTCGATCGGCGCTTCCGCGCCTTCGACGCGAAGACGGGGAAGGAGCTCTGGGTCACTGAACTTCCCGCCAACGGCAATGCGACGCCCATCACGTACATGGGCAAAGACGGCGTTCAGTACGTCGTCATCGCCGCTGGTGGCGGCGGCCCCGCGGCGCGCGGGATGGCGGTATCCGACGCAGTCGTGGCGTTCAAACTGGGGCCCGCGCAAGGGCGCGGTGCCGGCGGCGGTCGTGGCGGCGCCGGCGGACAGGGTCGAGGCGGTGGAGCGGGACAACCCGATCCATGGCCCGGACAGAAACACCTGCTCGCCGTCGCTGACGTGCTGACGGGGTTCCACCACGATTCGATCTCACACGCGCTTGCGACAGTCGAACAGATCGGTCGCAAGTCCGGCGCCTATATGACGATGATCCGCACCGATTCGCAGCTGATCACGAAGGGACAGGTTCCCGGACAGGGCCGGTACGAAGGCCGCGGCGTGAACGCGCGGACGCTCGGCTACTACGATGCCATTTTCATGCTGCCGAGCGGCTTCGGCACGCTCAGCGATCAGCAGAAAGCCGATCTCCTGGCTTTCGTTCGCGACGAGGGTAAGGGACTGATCGTTGGGCATGCGACCGGCGTTGCGTTTACGAACTGGCCCGAATTCGGCGAAATGGTAGGCGGGTACATGGACGGCGAGTTCAATGCGAACG
>QHWJ01000265.1 GCA_003222535.1 Acidobacteriota bacterium
CGCTCAACGAAGGCAAGTCCGAGCGCGCCGAGGCGGTTCTCGACACCATGCGCGGCGTCGGCATTCGTTACTATCGGGCCGCGCCATTTCGGTACGACTATTCAGCGGATCTCGCGCAACAGATCGAAGCTCTCAAGCCTCGCATCGCCGGTCTCGTCCGCCTGAACGAGAAGTACGGCACGACCGCCATGTATCACACGCATTCGGCATATGGAAACGTCGGTGGCGGAGTCTGGGATCTGTGGCTCGCGGTCAAAGATTTCAATCCGCAGTTTGTTGGTCTGAACTACGACCTCGGTCACGCGACGATTCGCGGCGGTACCGGCTGGATCGAAACGAGTCACATCGCGCACAAGTTCGTCCATGGACTCTCCGTGAAAGACTTTCGTTGGGTCAAGAGCAGCGGTTCTGCAACGGGATCCCGCGGTCGACGCGGGGGGCCACCGGCCGAACGATCGCCGCGACCGCCGTGGTCGCCAGAAATGGTCCCAGGCGGTGAGGGCATGGTCGATTTCTCAGGCATGCTTTCGTACTTCAAGTCGGTCGGTTTTGCCGGTCCGGTCGAGTTGTACCAGGAATATCAGGTCAACGTGCCGGGTGTTGCTGAGCCCGTAAACATGTTGGGCACGGATTTCGGCAGATGGAAGCTCGAGATGCCGAAAGCCCAATACGTGTCGCTGCTGAAGCGCGACGTCACCTTTTACACGAACGCGCTGACCGAGAGCGGTCTGCTGTAGCGTTCCGTCTTCGCGGAGCTGCAGCGTGAAACCGATTCAAGGAGTGCGAGTTCTCGACCTGTCGCGGATGGTTGCGGGCGGCGTCGCTGGGATGCTGCTAGCCGACTTCGGCGCAGAAGTCGTCAAGGTCGAGCAGCCCGCGGTCGGCGACCCGCTACGGCAATGGACGACGGACGGCGATGCACTGTGGTGGAAGGTATACGCGCGCAACAAGCGGTTCGTCACACTCGACGTGAAGTCCCTCCGAGGGCAGGAGATTCTACGCACACTGGTTCCGCATTTTGATGTCCTGGTGGAGTCGTTCGTCCCGGGTACGCTCGAGCGTATCGGGTTCAGCTGGGATCTCTTGCACCAACTTCATCCAGGGTTGATCTTGCTGCGGATCTCGGGGTGGGGCCAGACCGGACCCGCGAGCCGGCGGCCCGGCTTCGGCACTCTCGTCGAGGCCGCAAGCGGCTTCGCGGCGATGAACGGCGAGGCCGACGGTCCGCCGATCGTACCGAGTTTTCCGCTGGCGGACACGATTGCGGGCGTGTACGCGGCGAACGCCACGATGATGGCACTCTACCATCGCGACCATCAACACGGCATGGGCCAGTGCATCGATCTGGCGCTCTTCGACTCGCTGTTCTCGCTGCTCGGTCCGCTGCCCGCCGAGTACGCGGCGCACGGTCGCGTCCGCAGCCGCGAGGGTAGCCGCTCCAGGAACTCGAGCCCGCGCGGCTGCTACCGCACGCGTGATGGGCGATGGGTCGCGGTGAGTGGCTCGACTCCAGCCATGGCCGAGCGGTTCCTGCGTGCGTACCGTCTCGACCAGATGCTGTGCGACCCGAAGTTCGCGACCAACGAAGCGCGTGTCAAGCATGCCGCGGAGCTCGACGCGGCGATTGCCTCTGCGATTGCGGACCGCACGCTCGAGGAGAACCTGGCCATTATCGACGCGACCGCGCTGACCGCGGTGGCGGTACAGACGATTGCGGACATCGAACGCGACCCGCACTGGCGTGAACGACAGCTGACGATCGATGTGCCCGCCGACGGCGCGACAGTTCGCATGCACAACGTCGTGCCACGCTTCTCCCAGACGCCCGGCGCGATCGAGTGGGCCGGAGGAGCGCTCGGCCGTGACAATGATGCGTTCTATCGCACAGAGCTCGGGCTGACGTGCGACGACGTCCAGCGGCTCTCGGCGGACGCCATCATCTAAGGGCCTGCATGGAGGCGCACGTGGAACCCTGGCGCACCGCGATTTCCGATTCGGACGACGCGCATGTGTGGATTCGAGGACACGACCTCGCGTCGCTGATGACCGGTGCGACGTTTGCCGACGTCGTGTTCCTCCTCCACGCCGGACGGTTGCCGACGTCGGCGGAGCGTCGCGTCATGGACGCTATCCTGATTTCCATCGCCGACCACGGTCCAGGCGCGCCGTCAGCGATGGCGGCGCGTACCGTGGCCAGCGGGAACCGCCAGGCGCCAGAGGCGGCCGTTGCCGCCGGGATTCTCGCGATTGGCGATGCGCATGCCGGCGCCGGCTTCGGTTGCATGACGCTGATCGTGGACGGCTTGGGCCGCGTTCAGCGCGAGGGAATTTCGATCGATGCCGCTGCGAAACAGATCGTCGACGAGGCGGTCGCTGCCGGACGGCGGCTGCCTGGATTTGGCCACCGCACGCATAGCCGGGACCCTCGAACGCTGATCCTGTTCGATCTCGCTGAGAAGTCGGGCCTGGCCGGCGATGGCGTGCGGTTCATCGGCGCGCTCGAATCCGCTATCGCCGCGAGGATCAAGCCGCTACCGGCCAACGTCGATTGCGCGTTCGCGGGTGTGCTGCACGATCTTGGGTTTCCCCCGCTGATGGCGAAGCTGATCTTCATGATTGGCCGTGTTGCCGGCCTCACCGCGCAGGTGACCGAAGAGTACACGCGCGAGAAGCCGATGCGGATCAAAATGCCGGTCGTGTACGACGGCTCGCCTCCGGTCGAACCGGGGGAGCCAACAGGTCGATGACCGACGCTCTGAAGCCGCGATTCGACGGGCCGTGGATCGTTGCCGCCTGCTTCATCACGGTTCGGATCGCGAGCGGCTTCCCGTACTACAACATCGCGTTCTTCTACGACTACATGCGCGACGACCACGGCTGGTCGCCGCAGATCCTCACGTTTGGCGCGCCGCTCGCCGTGATGCTGACGATCTGGGCCGGTCCACTCATCGTCCCTCGCGTCAGCCCGCGGAAACTGATCGTGTTCGGCACCGGGATGATCTTCCTTGCGTTTCAGTGGTTCGCTCATATGGGCGCGTCGCGCTTCGGGTATTACGGTGCCTGGTGCCTCTGGATGCTGGGGTACTTCACCGCGGGTCCGATCCCGCATCAGATCATCCTGTCGAACTGGTACCGGCGCCGCCGCGGCCGCGCGATGGGTATCGCGTACGTCGGAGGCGCCGCGTTCGGCGCGATTGGCAACTGGGTCGACCCGTGGCTCGTGCGCACGCTCGGCTACCGTCCCGCCCTTTCCATTCTCGGCGCCGTGCTGCTGCTGGCCTGGCCCTTCGCGATCTTCATCCTGAAGGATCGGCCCGAGGACGTCGACCAGACGCCGGATGGAGAGCCGCCCGTCCCCGTCAGCGAACTCGAGCGCGACGCGGCGACCTACGGTTTCCTCACGCGCCAGCCTGCGTTCTGGCTGTTGCTCGTGGGCAGTGCCGCGTCGATCGGCTCGATTGCGGCCGTCAACTTCCTCATGAAGTTTGTCCTCGAGGAGCAGGGCTTCCACGATCAGGCAGCGCGCAACGCGATCTGGAGCACCGCCTCGTCGATGTCGCTGATGGCTGCGATTGCTGGCCGACTGGTAGTCGGGTACCTCGCCGATCGCTGGCCGCGCAAGTACCTGATGGTCGCGACCTACGTGCTCGTAGCGGCCGCGATCCCGCTGCTGTTTCTCGTGACGCCCGAACAGCCGCAGTTCGCGTATGTGTTCGCCGTCGTGTTCGGGTTCGCGATGGGTGCCGATTACATGCTCATCCCGCTGATGGCCGCGGATCTGTTCGGCTTGCCTTCACTCGCTCGCGCGATGGCGGCGATTCTGCCCAGCGACACGGTCACTCAGTACTGGTGTCCGAACCTGATCGCGGCGCTCGCCGCGGCGTGGGCCGGCTACGGATCGGCGCTCTGGGTGGCGTGCGCGATTGCCGCAGTCGGGGCGGCGGCCGTGTCGCTGCTGCAACGACCGGCGACCGGACCAATGGTCGCGGCTACGCGCATCGTGGCCGTGCCGAAGGGCTGAAGTGGATCGATGAAGGGAGCGTTAGATTGATGACCGGAGCGATGTACATCGCCGAGTGCCTGAAGCAGGAAGGCGTTACGAAAGTGTTCGGGCAGTGCGGCCACACGAATTACGCATTGATCGATGCGTGTCACCGACTCGGAATTCAATACGTGTCTTTCCGTCACGAGCAGATGGCAGCGCACGCCGCCGACGCCTACTTCCGTGTGTCGCACAAGCTCGCCGTTCTCAATGTACATCTGTCGCCGGGCCTCACGAACGC
>QHWJ01000266.1 GCA_003222535.1 Acidobacteriota bacterium
GCCGGGTTACGGCCCACGTCGCACGGCGGAGGAACTCCGAAGAGACCTCGCGGTGGCTAAGCGGTACTCCGAGCAGTAGCCTCTCACCACACGGGCTCGCCCGTGCGTTGGCTCCTTCCGCCTTCTTGTTCCTGCTCTGGCGCCGCTCGCGCCTGCCTGAGGCCTGTCTCGAACCTGAAGGGTGGATGAAGACGACGATCTTCTCGTACGACGCCGCGGGCAGTCAGAACGCGCTGTGGGTCGAGGTCAATCCCGCCAACTACAAAACGGCGTTCCCGGCGAGCGGCACTCCGCCCACAGCAACGAGCGGCGGACAGATCGTCAAGGTGTCATTCGGCCACACTCCGGGCGCATATACACCTCCCAACCAGCTGCACTGGAACCTGTTCGACGATGGGATCAACAAATGCGCGCCGGCGGGCGCCAGAGTGCTGGACGATCACATCTTTGCGAGCCCGCTGCTGGGTTATGTGAATCTGGGCGACAACAAATGTCCCGGCGGCGGTCGCGGAAACGTGGGCGGGGGTACCGGTCCGGGCCCCTTCAACCCGACCAGCACATTCGGCCATATGCATGCAGGACCGGCGGAGTGGTGGATCGTGCAGGTGGGCGCCATCAGCGGCAAGTTCGCGCTCGCACACACAAGCCGTCGACCTGGTTATTGGGCGAGGCGCAATATCGGTGCTGCCGGGCAACCACGCGCGCGGTGACCTGATTGATCTTGTCGATCCCAGGATCTCCAAAGGGTCTGGACCTTGACTCGGTGGTGGGGTTTGTAAGGACTTCGCGTCAGTCAGGCACTCGTCTATCATGAGCGGGCAACGAACCGGCGGGACGAGGAGGTCCAACGAGACCTGCCGGCTGGGAGATTGCTGGCGGCCAAGACACTCGGAGCGCGGATGACCGTCCGTGAAAAAGACGCGGCGACCAAAGACGGACCGTCCAAAGCACATCGCCGACGACACTCGCGATGCGTGGCCCGACGACGTGATCGATATGTCGGTTGATTGGGACGTTCAACACCCGTTTCATCGCGCGGCGGCGGCCTGGAGGAGCTGCGCCATCCCCGAAAACAGCGCTCCCAACGTTGACGCGGCTTCGCGCGGTGCCTCGATGACCAGACCGCCCTGCGCGGTGCGCCGCACCGTCACACCGGATACGAGGCGCTGGATTTCAGCAGCCGATGGCATCGGCTCGAGCGGCGGGCCGGCTATGCCGGGCGCGTCACGCGACTCGTCGCCCGCCGCCACCACCGCGTCGATCTCGCGCTCGGTGGCAGCGTCCTCGGGCGCGGCGACGTCCGCCGCGCGGGTCTGTGCGGGCGCGAGCGCCGGCGTGACGAGGCGCTCGAGGCGGGAGAGGAAGGTTCCAGAACGCTCGAATGCCACCTCGTCGCTCGTCCCGTCGAAGAGTCCGGTGAACAGCGCCTGCTTGGACCCGACGATGTCCGCGATTCGCGACTCGATCCCCGGTTCGCTGACCAGGTTATACACGTCAATCGGGAGGCGCTGCCCGAGGCGGTAGATCCGCCCGATGCGCTGCTCGATCACCGCGGGGTTCCAGGGCAGCTCGATGTTGATGCAGGCGCTCGCGGCGCGCTGCAGGTTGAGGCCGACGCCGCCGGCATCGCTCGCGAAGAGAACGCGGCAGGACGGGTCGTCGGGATAGAGCGATTGCTTGAGGAAGTGCAGCGCGTGGCGCAGGCGTTTCCGGGTACTCAGCGTCTGGATCTGGCGGGCGAGGCGCGCGCGCTCTTCCCGCAGCAGCGCATGCAAGGCCGGTTCGCTCTTGCCGTCACGGAGCGCGCCGAGCAACCGATCCACCAGCGCCAGCCGCCGCGACGGCTTGTCGGGAGCGACGACCGACCAGCCGCCCTCAGGCGCGGGACGCAGCCAGCGCCGGAGATCGCGGTCGGGTGTGCCGTCCATCCAGCGCACGCGCGCCAGCCAGTCGCCCGGGCCGGTCAGCGGCCGGACCGGATCCCAGCGCAACGGCGCCGGGTCGGAGGCCGCTTGGCGCTCGACCTTCCCGCGAGGCCCCTTCGAGACCACCTCCTCGACGACAGCGACGAGGTGCTTGCACAGGCCGAGTGAGTTCCGGAGAAAATCGGCGCACTCGCAACTGCCGTCGAGCGGCTCGATCCGACGCAGCAGCGTGCGGTACGGACGTGCGCGCAACCCACGGGTCGCGTAGAGACCCAGCAGCCGGCCTCGGGGCCGGCCGGCGATCTGGATGTCGTCGGTGTGAGTGGACGCGCAGCGGCGAAGCACGGCGTCGAGCGCATCACGCGCGACCGGCCAGTCGCCTCCGCGCGTCACCGATAGGACGTCCGCCGGTGCGCCCGCGCGAGCAGCGTCTGATACGTCTCGCTGTCGGTGAGGGCGATCGTCTCGGGCTCCACTGCACCTCGCAGAGTCCGCGGGGTGCGGACGTCGGGCTGGGATGAACGGCTCTGCATATCTTTTTTCGGCTTTCGAGGACGAGTCGCATTTCCTTGAGTCAGGTCTCTCTTTCACTCCCTGTTCTGAAGCAAAGAGCCCAGCTCCAACGGCTATAGACGGCCCTCCTGTTGCCGCGTCGCCGGATGTGTGCCCATGCTTTCTCTCGAGTCGACCGGTTGATTAGACGCGCCGCGAGTCGACGAGGCCGCATCCCGTCTGGTTTCGCGATTTGACGGCACAAGCCGACATTCAGCGACTGACTTCGTGGACGGCCGGTGGACGGCGGCACCGAACAGCGAAGACGCGCGTCTTCCGATCGGCGGGGGACTCATTTTCGCGGTGTGATCGACTTCAACCCCACGGCCCGGGCCAATTGCTGCTGACGGCGGTCGAACGTGACGAAGTCGCGAAGCCCAAGCTCGACCGCCGTGGCAACATGGAGGACGTCGAGTGAACGGCACCCGAGCCTCGCCGTATGTGTGCGACTGATGTCGCTGGCACGCCTCAGCGTCGCGCGCCACAGGACATCGGTCTGGGCATAACGTCCCTCGGCCACATCCTCGTCGAAGGAGGCGAGCGCGTCGGTCAGGGCCGCGACGCTGACGGCTTTCCGAAACGCGGCCAGGCAGATGCCGTTGATGATCTCGAGGCGGCCGTGATGTGTGACCGGCAGTGCGCCCTTGGTTCGTGTCCGCCACGCGCTCATCGCGGCCGACTCCGGTTCGTGGACGTACAGCTTCAGCAGCGCGCTGGGATCCGCGTACGTCCGCTCAGCGCTCGCCACGGTTCGCGTCGTGAAGTGCTTTCGCTGCCGTAGCGCTGATGGGCCGCGATTGATAGCGGCACAACCGTTTCAGGTAGTCCTTGGGCGGCGGCGCCGTTCGTCGGCCGCTCGGCCGGTATCGGGTGAGACGGTACTTGGGAGTACCCTGGTCCGTCACGACGACTTCGCCTTCCTCCTCGACGAGCTTCTTGACCCTTGGAAAGTTGTTACGCAGGTCACGGATGCTGGCAGTCGCCGCCATAGCGTGAGACAAGTATGTCTCACACGCATCGAAGCGTCAACGATTCGAGAAGGCCGCCTTCAGGCCGACGCGTATACGGCGCCAGATTGTGCGGATTGAAGCCGATCTCCACCGTGCGCAGGTGTAACGATCTCACGTTCAGACGCTGGGAAGCAGCTGTTTCCGAGCAACCGATGTGGACGCCGACCCCGATCCAACGCCGCGCCTACACTGAGTCCCCACTGATACGCGCGAGTTCTTCGAGCGCTGAACGGATGATTCGGCGCACCAGCACGTGGTGAAGAAGCGTGGCACCCGAGCGTGGCACCCGCTGTAAGTGATTGAGAATGCGCGTCTTGGCCGAATGAATCTTATGGCTGTCACGCCGGAGGCCGCGGGTTCGAGTCCCGTCGACCCCGCCACCAACTACCTGCAGTTCAGGCACTTCCACACTTCAGTTAAATGCCACGGCCTCCGGCGAGATGCCGGAGGTCGTGGACCGCGACGCGCACGTCAGCCTGCCAAGTCATGACAGACCCAGAATTTGCAGACACATCTCGCTGCTGCAGTGAGTGCCGGTCGCCCTGCGAATCGTATGATCGAGTGGCCGTTTCGCCACAAAGCGTGGCACCCACCGTGGCACCGAACGTTCCTTGTATGCCTTCTGTGGCGGGATATTGTGGACACTGACTCATGACTGTTACGCGGGAGGCCGCGGGTTCGGGAAACTATGGAGGTGGGAACGTGCGCGGGTCATGGTTGTAAGGCTCCCCGGATGTGTGATTCCAGAAAGCTTTCAGCTGCTCCAAGGGTCGAAGAACGAAACGCCAGTCGCGGCGATGTCCTTCGTGTTCCGCGTCACGAGCGTGAGGTTCTGATCGAGTGCCGTGGCCGCAAGTAGACCGTCGATCACCGGCAGCGGAGATTTGGCGGATGCCGCGTCAGCGGTGAGACGACCCCAGCGATCTGCAACCGCGCGATCGATGGGAAGAATGCGCTCAGCGAAGCGCACGATGAGGTCGCTGGGTTATGTGAATCTGGGCGACAACAAATGTCCCGGCGGCGGTCGCGGAAACGTGGGCGGGGGTACCGGTCCGGGCCCCTTCAACCCGACCAGCACATTCGGCCATATGCATGCAGGACCGGCGGAGTGGTGAATCGTGCAGGTGGGCGCCATCAGCGGCAAGTTCGAAAACATTGCAAAGTCTTGAATGGGACAGGAGAATAGCCGGAATCAACACGTGTGCAGTCCCCGCTGAACGCTGGTGTGCCGTTGTCAGTGTGCGGAGGTCACTATGCTCAGACATTTGAAAGCGCTCGCGGTCATGGTATCGCTCCTCGTGATTCCCACCGCCGCCTACGCCCAAGCGTCGATCGTGGGCACCGTCAAAGACGCTTCGGGCGCCGTGTTGCCGGGGGTCACCGTCGAAGCATCGAGTCCGGCGCTCATCGAAAAGACGCGCTCGGTGGTCGCCAACAGTGTCGGCCACTATTCGATCGAAGACCTGAGGCCGGGGACCTATGTGGTCTCGTTTTCGCTGACCGGGTTCGCCACGGTCAAGCGCGAAGGCATCGAGTTGACCGGCAGCTTCATCGCGACGGTGAACGCCGACATGAAAGTCGGCGGCGTGGCCGAGACGATCACCGTCACCGGCGAGGCGCCCACCGTCGACGTGGCGAGCACGCGCAACCAGCAGGTGATCAGCGGCCAGACGGTGGCCGAGATTCCGTCGTCCCGCCAGTATTCCGCGTTCACGCATCTCATCCCGGCGATCAACGTTCAGCAGAATGATTTCGAAGGCTCCAACCCTGCGCTCTACAGCGTGTTCCAGATCCACGGCGGGCGCCGGAACGAGGGACAGGTCCTGGTCGACGGCATGAACGGCGGCTATCAGGGCATGGGCGTGTCGGGCTACGTGCCCGAAGTCGGCAACTCACAGGAAGTGGTGTTCAGCCTGAGCGGCGGGCTTGGCGAGGCGACGACGGGCGGCCCGCAGATGAACCTCGTCGGCAAGCAGGGCGGCAACCGGTTCGCCGGGACCTTCTTCGTCAGCGGCACGGGCAGCTCGTTCCAGGGCAACAACCTCACGTCGGACGTGCAGGCGAAGGGGCTTACGGCAGCGAACTCGATCCAGAAGCTGTGGGAGGTCAATCCCTCGTTAGGCGGCCCGATCGTCCGTGACAGGCTGTGGTTCTTCGGCACATACCGCCACCAGATCAGCCGGCAGAACGTCGCCAGCATGTTTGTCAACAAGAACGCCGGCGATCCCACGAAATGGACCTACGACCCGGACCAGAGCCAGCAGGCGGTCGACGACGGCACGTGGAAACAGGGGAACCTGCGGTTGACCTGGCAGCCGACGACGCGCAACAAGATCAACGTCTGGTCGAGCGTCCAGTACTCTTGCATCAACTGCATCCAGGGCGGCGACGGTACCGGGCTTGGCTTTGGTGCGTCGATTAGCTCGCCCGAAGGGAGTATGACCAACGAAAACCACCCGAGCACGCTGACTCAGGTGAGTTGGCAGTCGCCGGTGACCCCGCGCCTGCTGCTCGAGGCCAACGCTCAGCTGGGGCCGTACTTCTGGTGGGGCAGCCGTCAGAAGGATGCAATTCGATGCGACGCTTATTCCGGTGCAGGAGAGTGCCGGCGCCTTTCCGGGCATCAATTACCGTGGGGCCAACTGGTCTGGGCACACCGGATATACGAACATCGTGCAAGGGGCCGCCTCGTACGTTACCGGGTCACACTCGGCGAAGTTCGGCTTCCGGTACCACAACAACGACTCGACGTTTCCGAAAAACTACTACAACAACTCTCAGCTCAAGTACATCTTCCAGAACGGCCAACCCAACCAGGTGACGGTGTACGCCGACCAGGCATCGCAGCAGGAGCAGGTGCAGAGCATGTTCGCGTTGTACGCGCAGGATCGCTGGACGGTCGGGCATCTCTCGCTGCAGGGCGGACTCCGCTTCGAGCACCTCGCCGATTACTTCCCTCAGCAGCAGATGGGGCCAAACATCTTCCTGACCAACGCCGTGGTGTTCCCAGCCCAGGACGGCCCGCTCAAGCAGAAGGACCTGCAGCCGCGGTTGGGCGTGTCCTACGACGTGTTCGGCAACGGGAAGACGGCCGCAAAGTTTTTCCTGGGCCGGTACGTGACGACGTTTAATACCGTCGAGGCTGGACGACCACGAGACCGTTGACGGCCAACATCTTGCCCGATTGCAATCTCTTGAATCCCGCCGCCAACGGCGAGTGCGGCCCGGGGAGTCCGTTCTTCGGCAAGCAAATCTCTCCGCTCACGACTGACTCGGCGACCACGAACGGATGGAACACACGGGAGTACAGCTGGGATCTGTCGGCGGGCGTGACGCATCAAATCGCGCCGAGAGTCTCGGCCGAAGTTGCCTACATCCGCCGGAGCTGGGGAAACCTCCCGGCCGAGATCAACCGTGCCTGGACGCCGGCCGACTTCGGTCCGTTCGTGTACACCGTGCCGCAGGACAGCCGGCTGCCGGGCGGCGGCGGGTACCCGCTGACGTTCTACGACATCAAACCCGGAAAGTTCGGGCAAGCCGATAACTTCCTGACCTTCGCCGACAACGTCGGCGGCGCCTACAACAAGTTCAACGGCGTCGACGTCACCGTGAACGCGCGTCTGCGCGACGTCACGATCCAAGGCGGCACCAGCAGCGGCAACGTCGTCGAGGACCAGTGCGGCGTGGTCTCGAAGCACCCGGAGTTCTACATCTTCGGTCCCTGGGGCGGCACGGGCGCGTTCCTTGACACGTTCCTCGGTGGCATCGGGCAGTGGCCGCAGGCCTTCTGCCATCGCGAGTCGGGATGGCAGACGAATCTGAAGGGGCTGGCGACGTACGCCGTGCCGAAGATCGACGTGCTGATCAGCGGGACGTTCCGCAGCCTGCCGTACGCCGGGAACGAATTCCCCTCTGTGCAAAGCCAGAGCCTCGGCGGACAGGTGCTTGCGCTCAATATTCCCGGCGTCGTCAACCAGACGTCGCTCGGGCGGCCGTTCGGCAGTGGAAATGTCGTCGAGTTCCTGCAAATCGTCCAGCCCGGTGCGCTGTACGGCAATCGCCTGAATTCTGTCGATCTTCGGTTGGGCAAGATCCTGAGGTACGGCAGGACCAAGACGATGGTGAACCTCGACGTCTTCAACCTGCTCAACTCGAATACGACGGAAGTGTTCCAGCGAACCTACTCGGCTCCATCCACGCTACCTCGGTCGACATATCACGATCCGTTGTCGATCATGTCGGCGCGGTTCTTCAAGATCAGCGCGCAGTTCGATTTCTAGTGTCCCGTAACAGTGATCCGTGCGGCCCCTCGAGCGAATGCGTATTGCGAACGGCTGATCGGCACGATTCGTCGCTCATGACAACCACGGACGCCCGCATGCGAGCTTGGGACGCACAATCTGCAACAAATCGGCGCTTCTTCGTCTGCTATGCTCCCACGCTCAGGCACCTTTCAGTCGTATGATCCGAATCCTCGGAATACGACAGCGCCGGTTTCGGTGCGGTGACGCGCGCAGGCGATGCGGTCCGTGCAGGCGCAAATTCCCTTTCGTTCTGAGGACACAGGAGAGGTTATGACG
>QHWJ01000267.1 GCA_003222535.1 Acidobacteriota bacterium
TGCAGATCGGGCGGATAGTTTTCGCTGCCGACCTTGATGTCGAGCGATCCAATCTGACCGAGGTCTGCGGCGTCCTTGTACTTGTCGATGGCCGTGCGGATCTCGCGCAGTGAGCGGCGCAGCTCGGCCTCGCGCGTGCGTGTAGATGTCACCTTGGCGAGCGGCATGATCGCGGAAGCGAGAATCATGACGATCGTCGCGACGACGAGGAGCTCGACGAACGTGTAGCCTGACGAAGACAGAAGAGACCGCGGAGCATGCCCGGCACTCATGGTTCGACAAGCTCACCACGAGCGCCGACAAGCTCACCACGAGCGCCGGCACGCTCACATCGAGCGCCGACCCGCTCACCACGAGCGCCGACACGCTCGCCTCCAGCGCTCATCCTGAGCCTGTCGAAGGATGAGCGCTCTGCAGTTAAAGGTGTGCGACGTTCACGGTACATGGTGTTATTGCACGGTTATCGTGACCGGTGTGAAGCGAAGCCCCATGGCCGCGCCTCCCGGCCCGGTCGCCATGCCGCTCATCGTCATCGTGACGGGACCCGGGGCGATGGCGTCGAAGAGCACGGACGCCAGCACACCGGTGCCGGACGCGCCGGTGGCGTCGGCGCCGCGCGCCAGCGTGATATCGATCCGGTTGCCGTTCACCTGATTCGCGAAGGCCACGCTCACGCCACCCGCGCGGAGGAAGCTGCCTTCCAGCACGGCGCGGACGCGGAGCCTGGTTGCGTCGTAGATGAGCGTCAGCGTGACGGTCGACAGGCGCTGCGCGTCGATGACCGACAAGGGTACGGTATAGGGACCGCCGCCGACCTGGACGTGGGGACCGCGGCCGGCGCCGGAGGCTGCGCCGGTTCGGCTGGCGCGGGCGGCTGCGCGGGCGGCGGGGTGGCCGGCGGCGTGGCTTCGGGCGTGACGGGCGGCTGTGCAACGGGCGGCGTGGGCGCCACGGGTGAGGGCGCCGGCACGGTGCCGGGCACCGGTGAGGAGCCAGGCGGCGCGGTCACGGACGTGCCGCCCGGCAGGCGGATTGTGGGGGTGCCCGTCGGAGTCGTGCCCGCGGGCGCGACGCCCGGTGCCGCAGGCGGTGCGACCGGCGGCGACGCCGGAGCGGCCTCGGCTTGCGGCGCGATCAGCGGCGGCGGTCCGCCGACGCCCAGGTTCTGCTGCGACCCGATGTAGATCGGCTTCAGATCGTTTTCGCTGATCTCGTGCGTACGCACGATGTGCGGGGTCAGCAGCATGATGATGTCGGTCTGATCGATCTGTCCCGTGTTCTGCGAGAACAGCTGCTTCAGGAGCGGAATGTGGATGGCGCCGGGGAAGCCGGTCACGCCCGACTGCTCGCTCTCCTGGAGGAGCCCCGCCAGCAGATTCGATTCCCCGTCCCGGAGCCGCAGCCTCGTCGTCACCTCGCGATTGCCGAACGACGGGATATTCACGCCCCCGATGACCACGTCGGCTTTGCGAGTGCTGCTGATGACCGTCAAATCCAGGCGGATGTCGCCCTCGAGCGTCACGATCGGCGTCATTTCGACGCTGACGCCGACGTCCTGATACTGATACGAGCTCAACGGGTTCACGCCCGCGCCGCCGGTCGCGATGGGCGTGTAACTGGTCGAGATCACGGGCACCTTGTCGCCGAGCTTCAGCGTCAGCTTCGTGCCCTCGGCGCCACGGAGCTGCGGCTTCGCGATCACCTTGGTGCGCGTGTCGGACTCGAGGAAGTGCACGATAGCCGTCGGGACCGCGAGGTAGAAGTCCGCGGTGCTCACGCCGCGTGAAATCGTGTTCAGGTTGAAGGGCGCTGGCGATCTTACGCCCGATGGCGCCGTCGAGGTCCCGGCGGCGGTCGTCGTGGTGGTGGCAGGCGTCGTCGGAGAGGCGCCGGTCTGCGTCGTCGTGCCGCTCGGCGACGTCTCGGGCGAGAAGATGGCGCCGAGCGCGTACTCCGACAGGTTGATGCCGTAGTTCTTCGTCCGCGAGCGATCGACTTCGAGGATTTCGACGTCGACCACGATCTCGGCGCGCGGCTTGTCGTTCTGCTCGATGATCTTTTCCATGATCTGGACGACCGAGCTCGTGCCGCGCACGGTGAGGGTGTTGGCCGTCTTGTTGGCGACCATGGCCGGCTGAACGGCGATGCCCGGCAGGCGGATGATCGTGCTGAGAATCTGCGAGATCTCGGTGGCGTCGCCGTGCGACAGGTAGAACGTCCGCACGACCTGCTCGTCGTACTGCGCGTGTTTGGGCGGAGTGTCCGGGAAGACGAAGATCGAGCGGTCGCTCAAGACTTTGTACGACATCTGATTCATCGTCATGATCTGGTTGAGGGCCAGCTCGAGCGTGACGAAGTCGAGCTGCACGGTCGCGGGCCGATCCTGCACTTCCCGGTCGTAGCTGATGTTGATCCCGCTGACGCCCGCGATCGTGCTCAGGATGTCCTTGACGCTGATGTTGTTGAAGCGGAAGTTCAGCGGCTCGCGCGAGGCCGGGTTGAGGATCGGCTCGGCGGAAGCCGCCCGAGCCCGCTCGCGCAGCTGCTGAATCGGCGGCTTCGGCCGTGAGGCCTCGATGCGATCGCGGATGGTGCGATCCAGCTCGGCGACTTTCGACGTGGCCACCCGGTTGCTCGGATCGAACTCGCTCGCCTGCTTGTACTCGCCGAGTGCCGCCTCGAGCTGATCCTGCCGCTCGAACTCGCGCGCCTTCTCGAGATGTGCGCGTGACGCGGCCTGCATCGCGCGCGACAGGGCAATCTTGTAGTTCGAGTTATCGGGCGCGGCCTGTACGGCCTTCCGGTACGCGGCGACCGCTTCGTCCAGCTTCCCGGCGCGCATCGCCGAGTCGCCCTGGCGGAACGCCTGGGCGGCGGCGCAGCCACCCGCCACCAGCGCCAGCGCCAGCAGTACACCGAGCGCTTTGAGCCGTCTGGTCATAGATCTCACTGGATCCGAATCGTCTGGCGACCGCGGCCATCGATGTACGCGATCTCAATCGATTCCACGCCGATTTTCAGAATGCGGTACCGGCCCAAGACGACTTCGCCCTCTTTCCCGTAAAACGGCAGATTCACCCCGTCGCTCAGCACCGCGATCTTCACGTCGCGCGAGGGCAATCCCATCAGCCCGATGGGTGGCGGCGGGGGCTTCGACTTGAACCGGAACACGTCCCGCTCGCGCGCCGCGGGTTTGGGCCGTTCGCCGTTCAGCACCCCGAGGTGGACGTCGGGCGCGGTGGGCGCCGCCGGCGCCTGCTGCTGCCTCTCGGCCGTCGCGCCTCCCCGTCCATTAGACGACGGCGCCGAGGACGCGGACGTGGACGGCCAGATGCGGTAAAGCACCAGCGCCAGCACGACGGCGACGGCGCCGAGCAGCATCTGCCTGCGGCGTTCAGTTGCCATTGGTTCCCAGGCGGTAATACGTGGAGAGTTGCATGATGAGCAGAAGCGGCTTGCTCGGATCGCTCTGCGACAGCATCAGGTCGTCGATGATGACGAACGCCGGCGCGCTCTCGAGCTCGTAGATGAACTGGCGGAAGCTCTCGTAGTCGCACTGCCACTGCGTGCGGACTTTCAGGATGCCGAGCCGCGAGCTCTTGTTGGGGTTCCGCTCGACGTCGTAGTGGCGATCGAGAAACTTCACGTTGCTCTTGCGCGCGAGCGACGGTAGCGTGGCGTATGTGAGGCGGCGCGCCGACGACAGGTCGGCGGGCAGGACTTTATCGTAGAAGGTCGACAGCTCCTCTTCGGCGCGCGACTTGCCCACGACGAGCGCGCGAGCCGCCGCCTGGTCGCGCTCGGCCGCCTTGAGCGCCTGTGCCGCGGCCGCCGCGCGATCCGCCGCACCCGCCGTTTTCACTCCGAGCGGGTACACGACGAGCGCGTACGCGGCGATGTTGCCGATCACGCCAAGCGCGAGCGGAATGATCAGCGCCCGCTTCTCGGTGAGGATGCGTTTCCAGAGCGTCATTTTCGGGCGTCTCCGCCGGCAGCCGGCTTCGTGACCGGTGGCACGTAGCCCGCCTCGAGGCTCGACTGGAGGTTGCCCTGTTCGTCGAAGTGTTCCTCGGGGTTGCGCAGGTTCTTGAACGCCGCGGTCGCCTCCAGGTTTTCCATGAACGTGGCCACATCGTCGACATTTCTGGCGACCACGTTGATCACGAGGACGATGCCGAGGTCGCGATCGATCCGCGGCTTCACCGCCGTGATGCGGACCTCGTCGGGCAGCGTGGTCTCGAACTGGTTGAACAGCGCCGTCCACGAGAACGTGCGGCGATCGATCAGGTCGTTGGCCTGGCGCGCGTCGGCGGACGCGAAATCGATCTGGCGCGGATCGACGCTGGCCCGCAGTTGCGCGGCCTGGCGGCGAAGGTCGGCCGCCCGCGCCTCGTCGCGCGAGGCCTGCGTGGCCAGCTGCGTATCGCTGCGCGAATAGCGGATGACGCGCGAGACGTTGAAGGCGGTGGCGGCGGCCACGGCGACCGTGACGGCGAGCAGCCAGAGGCGTACCGCGCGCTCGTTGTAGAACGGCCGCGTCGACAGGTTGGTCCGGATCACGCTGTCACCTCGTGCCGATCGCGCAGCAGCAGCCCGACCAGCGGTGTCAGCCCATCGAGCAGCGCGGGCGCGGCGGTGATGCGGTCGGCCAGCGTGGCGGCCGCCCGGGGATCGACGGTGCTGACGGGCGTCCTCAGGCGCTCCTCGAGGCTGCGGCGGATTTGATGGATGTCCCCCGCCTGTCGCGCGTCGGCGGCGCCGGCGCCCGCCAGAATGACCCGCGCAAAGCCCGCGCCTTTCAGGCGGTCCTCGTAGTACATCGCGGTCTGGTGCACCAGGTCGGCGAGCGTGCCATCGGTGTCCGTGGCGCGGTTGCGGAAAAAGATCAGGTGCGGCCCGCGCACGAGGGCAATCGACGTGTAGTCGGGCGCGATGTTCACCAGCAGCCAGTCGGCGGACGGCGCGGCGGTGCCCGCGAGCACGGCATTGATCACGTTGAAGGTGGCGAGATCGACCAGCCCCGCATGGGCGCCGGCCTCGGCGCAGAGCTGCTCGTATTCCTGGATCACGTCGCGGCGCGCCAGCGACACGATGAATTCCTGGCCGTCGTCGGCGCGCAGGGCGGGCACGTAGCTCACCTGGGCTTCTTCGATGGCGAACGGCGCGGTCTTGCGGACCTGCCAGCGGACGAGCTGATCGAGATCCTGCGCGCGCGGCGGCACCTTCTCGAACCGCACGAGGGACACCTTGGCCACGATGTCCGGGATGATCAGCCCGATGCGCCGCGGGCGGCCGACCCGATCGAGCACGCGACCGATCGCGCCGAGGACGGCGGGGCGATCCTGGACGTTGACCGCCGTCAGCGCCGGCACGAGCGCGCCGTCGGGCAGGGCCTCGGCGGCGTGCGCCGCGATCACCGGCTGGCCGCCCCGCCATTCGAGACTGGCCGCCGACACGTGCCCCAGCGCGATTTCCACGGCGACGCCCGGCGCCGCGCCTTTACGCAGTGAGGTGAGAATGGTCATTCGACGAACGTGACCTTGTTGATCTCGCGCAGCGTCGTGGTGCCTTCCATCACGCGCTCGACCGCCGATTCACGGAGGAACCGCATCCCCTCCTCGCGCGCCGTCTTCTTGATCTCCGACGTCGGCCGCTTCTCGAGAATCATCTCGCGGATGTGATCGCTCAGGTCGAGCAGCTCGCAGATCGCCGTGCGGCCCTTGTAGCCCGTGCCGCCGCACTCGATGCAGCCCACGCCTTCGTAGAACGTGTGCGTTGTCTCGAGCCCGAGATCGAGCCCCGACTCATCGAGCAGCGCGCGCGAGACCTTCGCCGGCCGCTTGCAATGGTGGCAGATGTTGCGGACCAGGCGCTGCGCCAGGACGCAGTTGAGCGCGGACACGAACTGGTACGCCTCGACGCCCATGTTCAGGAAGCGGCCGAGGACGTCGAGCACGTTGTTGGCGTGGACCGTCGTGAACACCAGATGGCCGGTGAGCGCCGAGTTGATGGCGATCTGCGCCGTTTCGTTGTCGCGGATCTCGCCGACCATGATCTTGTCGGGATCGTGGCGCAGGATCGAGCGCAGCCCGCGCGCGAACGTCAGCCCTTTTTTCTCGTTGATCGGGATCTGTGTGATGCCCCGGAGCTGGTACTCGACCGGATCCTCGATCGTGATGATCTTGTCCTCGATCGACTTGATCTCGGACAGCGCGGCGTACAGCGTGGTCGTCTTGCCGCTGCCGGTCGGCCCGGTGACCAGCACCATGCCGTACGGCTCGGCGATGTACTTGCGGAACCGCTTCAGCTCCGCCTGCGGGAAGCCCAGGATGTCCAGCCGCAGTTCGGTGAACTGCTCGCTGATCGATTCCTTGTCGAGGATGCGGATGACGGCGTCCTCGCCGTGGACGCTCGGCATGATCGACACGCGGAAGTCGATCGTCTTCCCCGGCATGCGCAGCTTGAAGCGGCCGTCCTGCGGCACGCGCTTCTCGGCGATGTCGAGCTCCGCCATGACCTTGATGCGCGAGATGATCGAGCTGTGAAACTGCTTGGCGATCGGCCGCATCGCCGGCTGCAGCACGCCGTCGATGCGATACTTCACGTGCACCGCGTCGTCCTGCGTCTCGATGTGGATGTCGCTCGCGCGCCGCTGGATGGCGGTGTAGATCGTCGAGTCGACGAGCCGGATCACCGGGCTGATGTCGCTCGTCAGCCGCTCGACCGTGAGGCTCTCGTCGCCGTTCTCCTCTTCCTTCAGGAGCTGAAGCTGGAAGCTCTCGGTGGCATCTTCCAGCACGCGCTGCGAGCTCTCGCTCTTCTTCAGGATCGATTCGATGGCCGAGCGCGGGCCGACGACGACCTTGATCGGCGTCGCCAGCAGCACGCCCAGCTCGTCGATCATCGGCAGGTCGGTCGGGTCCGAGACGACGATCTCGAGCGCCTTGCCCACGCGCCGGTACGGCACGAAGCCGTAGCGCAGCATGAGGTCCGCCGGAATCGATCGGAACAGCTCCTGATCGATGCGGAACGTGTCCATGTCGATGAATTCGAGCCGGTACCGCTCCGCCAGCCGGCGCGCGTGATCGAGCTCGGCCAGGTGGTCGGAGTCGCTGACCGGGCTCAGCGAGACCGGCTCGGGGTGGGAATCGGTGTTCGATGTTGTTGCCATGGCTGTGTCTGTCCGATCAGAAACGTCGTGCTAACTCAAGACCGAGCTGAGCTGGAACAGCGGCATGTAAAGCGCCAGCAGCAGTCCGGCGACCACCAGCCCCATGAAGACGAGCAGGACCGGCTCGATCAGCGTGACGAACCGTTCCATCGTGGTCGAGATCTCCTCATCGTAAAAATCGGCCACCGTATTCAGCATGTCCTGCAGCGCGCCGGTCGACTCGCCGACTTCGGCCATCTTCACGGCCACTTCCGGGAACACGTGGCGCGCTTCGAGCGCCGCGGCGAACGACTCGCCTTCGCGCACCCGCGCGCTGACGACCTCGAGCTGCGCCGCCATGAACTGGTTGCCCACCGATTTCGCCGCGATGTCGAGCGCGTTGACGAGCGGCAGGCCGCCGCCGAGCAGCGTCGCGAGCGTGCGCGCCATCTGCGACGTGGCGAATTTTCGGGCCACCTGCCCGAGCATCGGCAGCCCCAGCACCAGATGATCGAAGCGCGCCTTCTGTCCGGGCTGCGTCAGCCAGCTGACCACGGCCGCGGCCGCCACCGCCAGCCCGACGAGCATCAGGATGAACTGCGAGCGGATGAGCTCGGAGACCCGCACGATCATCCGCGTCACCAGAGGGAGGTCCGCCCCGAACGAGCTGTAGAAGTCCGAAAAAGCCGGAACCACCTTCAGCACGATGATCGAGATGAGGCCCACGGCGAGCGAGACCAGGATCGCGGGATAGACCAGCGCCGAAACGGTCTTCCGCTTCACCGTCGCGATGATCTTCGTGTACTCCACGTAGCGGCGCAGCACCGCGTCGAGGTTGCCACTGCGCTCGCCCGCGAGGAGCGACGCCGTGTAGACCCGCGGAAACAGGTCGGCGTGCGAGCCGAACGCGTCCGAGAGCGCCGTGCCCGATCGCACTTTCTCGTGCACATCGTCGAGCACCCTGCGGAACGTCGGCGACGTCACGCGCCGCTTCAGCAGGTCGAGCGACTGGACCAGCGGCATGCCGGCCTTGAGCAGCGTCGCCAGTTCCTGATTGAACACGAGGAACTCGCGGGTGTTGATCGCCTGCCGTTGAGGCAGGTGAAGCGAGACGCCGGCGATCGCATGCTTCGGCTGGAGCGAAAGGACGTACAGGCCCTTCTCCTCGAGCTCGTGGCGCAGCCGCGCCTCGGTCTCGGCGGCGTACACGCCTTCGACGATTTCCCCGTTGGGCGACGCGAGCCGGCAGCGGAACTCCACAGTGCGGTCGATGCCTCCGTAGCCAGAGATCAGCCTTCAATTGTATAACTTCGGCACGATCCCCTTGAAGGTTAGACCGTGCAGCTCAGCGAAAGGCTGGGTGGGGTTGCGCGGTTGGGCTATCTCGCTGCGAGCCGCAGAATCCGCGAGACGTAGTTCTGCGTCTCCGGATACGGCGGAATGCCGTGGAACTTCTCCACTGCGGCCTCTCCCGCATTGTAGGCGGCGAGCGCCAGCGCGGGCGTGAACCACCGCTCCAATAGCGACTTGAGATGCCTGATCCCGCCCTCGATGTTCGACGCCGGATCGTACGGATCGGCGACCGCGTACTGGCGCGCCGTGGCCGGCATCAGCTGCATCAGCCCCATGGCGCCCTTCGGCGACCGCGCTCGTTCGTGATACGCCGACTCGACCTGGATCAACGCGCGGACGAGCCTGGCGTCCACCCGGTGCTCGGCCGACAACTTGTCGATGATCTCGCCGTACGGAACGGTCTCGACCGCCTCGAGGGCTGCTTCCGGCCGTTCCGCCGGCTCGACCACGGGCTCGGGATACGGTACTTCGTCGGGAGTGATTCGCGCGACGACCGACGGCTCGCACACGATCTCGCCGCCGGTTCTCAGGATGAGAACGAGGGACTCGCCTTCCGATCGGTGCGCCTTCACCGAGAGCGTGCGGCCGGTGTTGAAAAAAACAATTTCCGCTCGCGCCGGAGCGGCGCTCGCCACCAAGGACACAAAGGTTACAAAGGACACAACTCGCGCCGGGACGGCCCTCGCCACCAAGGACACAAAGGTTACAAAGGACACAAAGGACAGACGACGAGACACGAAGGATCGAACCGTCGGCTGACGGGTCTTGCCTCTGTGTCCTTCGTACCCTTTGTGTCCTCTGTGCGCGTTCGACATCATCACCTGTTTTAACGCGAGTCGACGAACGCGTGGAACACCCGGACGCCCAGCTCTCGAGGATCCTTGCTGCTCGAGCTCACGACCGCCGGCACATACGTCTTATCGACCGTAATCGTCAGTTCGGTCACATCGGCCGTGCCGAGCTGAGCCGCTTTGAGTGCAATCTTCCGCAGCTCGGGCCGCTTCGGCGTCAGCGTGAACTCGTCAACCACCTGCTCGCCAAGGCTGACCTTCACGTGC
>QHWJ01000268.1 GCA_003222535.1 Acidobacteriota bacterium
CTCGCGCCGCATGACATCGCCGTCATGGCCGTTACTCCCGGTTTCCTGCGCTCGGAATCCATGCTGCAGCGCTTCGGCGTCACAGAAGACAACTGGCGCGAGGCGGGCAAGAAGGATCCGAACTTCCTGCAGTCGGAATCACCGTTGTTCGTCGGACGCGCGGTCGCCGCGCTCGCCGCGGACCCGAAGGTGCAGGACCGCACCGGAATGCTCTTCGGCTCCTGGGAACTTGGACGCGACTACGGACTGTCCGACTACGATGGCCGCCGTCCCGATTGGGGCCGTCACAAGATTGATTTCTCGGGCCTCCCGCCGAAGTGGATCGATGTCTTCCGCACTGGCACGAACTTGGAGATTAAGTGGTTGACGACGCTCGCAGCGCGAACCAGAAAGTTCAGGGCAAAGATCCCGCCTTGACGCCCTCATGTTGCGTGGGAAACCACACGGGACGCTTCAAAGGATTTCGATAAACGCGCAGGATCAAACGCGCGGCGATGATTTCACGGCGAACTTGCGGATGAGCTGGCTGGGCGCCGTCGGTTTTGTTAGGAAAATCGCCCCGGATCGTTGGGCCGTCTCCGGTTTGAGGCGGCCCTTTCGCGTGCAAACAGGTAGAGTGTCATCGTGCTTCCTCCTTCGATGGACTACAGGACGGTCATGTGATGAAAGCATTCAAGGTCTCGCGCGCGTGGACTATCCCAGTCGCGCTGGGCCTGGCGACGGCCTCCGCCTCGGTGGCCTCTGCGCAAGGAGAGCTTCGGGTTGGCACGTGGGAACTCAACCTCGCAAAGTCCACGTTCAGTCCGGGGCCTCCGCCCCAGAGGCAAACCCTGACATTCAAGGCGGCAGGACCACAGTGGACGGCCCTATTGCAGGGTGTCGAAGCGTCAGGACAGCCGCTCAATCCGGACATGAACAACCTGGCCATCACTTTCGATGGCAGGGACCACCCGACGGCGAACGTGGATTACGACACGACGGCCTGGAAGCCCGCCGGTCCGAACAAGTACGAGGTTATCCGCAAGAGGGCCGGAAAAATCGTCATGACGTCCATCAACGAGCTATCGAACGATGGCAAGACAATGACGATTACGACGAAGGGCGTCAACGCGAATGGGCAATCAGTCCACAACGTCAGGGTCTACGACAAGCAGTAGCTGCGCACTCAGTGGCGAGCATACCTGGGACGAGTGGAAACGCTCGCTTCGCTCGCGGCTTCGGCGCGGAAATCTATTATCCCGCGCGGGCCCGCCTGACCGGATTTGCGGCGGTCAGGCACCGCGTCAGACATGCAGCGGTCGTTTCCGCATGCAGCGTGGAGAGCATCGTTGCGTGGGTTCCCGAAGTTTCGACGATAACGACCGTTCGAGCATGCTTGCGCCAGACAGACTCGAGGGAGGGGAGGCCAGGCTCGCGTTCCGCGGGCGAGAACAGCGTGAGCTGCCCGCAATAAAACCCCGGGTGATACTTCGCGGAGGCGATGAGAGCGCTTGCCGCTACCCTGATTGCGATTGAAGGCGCGGCGCCGAGAGTGCCGTGCCACGAGCGAAGTCGCCCGGCTGATTTGCGCACTTTGGCGGGCCAGGTGCGGATTGGCGTGGCGCGCAAAGCCGCGGCGAGGAGTGCAATGCGCCGGGCGATGATGGAGAGCCAGGCCCGTAGTGGCCACCGTATCGGACTCATCGTCGTATCGAAGAGCCCGACCAGGCCGACGTCATCGCCCGACTCGGACAGGCGCCGTGCAATCTCGAACGCCACGATCCCGCCGGAAGAATAGCCGCAAAGGTAATAAGGACCGTCCGGCTGGCGCTTCTTGATCTCCCGCAGATAGTCCGTGGCCATTGCCTCGATGCTCGTGTGCGGCCCTTCTCCGCGTACGACACCGCGCGCCCGAATGCCAATCACCGCGCCCCGGTAGGCCACACGCCGCGCCGCAGGCAGGATTGTGACGACGTTGCCGCCAACGCCAGGGATGAAGAAAACCGGCGGCAGGCCGTCTCCTTCCTTGAGAGTCACCAGCGGAGTCGAGCCGGGTGCGCGCTGCTCTCTCAGCGCCTGGCAAAGCTGATCAAACCTCGGCGCCTCGTTGATCAGCGTGAGCGAAATCTCGAGCCCCAGCGCACGTTCGAGCTCGATCACGAACGTGATGGCTTTGAGCGAATCGCCGCCGCTGTCGAAGAAATCATCCCCGGCGGCGCGAACCGGCACGAGCAGCACGTGTTGCCAGACGCGAGCGACGGTCTGGGAGATGTGATCGCCGGCAATCGGAGCGAGCCCGGCTCTATCGATCGATTCGGCACGTTCGCTCTGAACGTGGGTCTCATCGAGCGCAATGAGCGCGCGAATGTCCAGTTTCGAGCTCGGCAGCCGTGGAATCGAGGGGGCAAGATAGAAGCACGCAGGGCGCATCGGCGGGGGCGCGGAGCGCAGCAACGCTCTCAATTCGTCGATCAGCCCGGCAGGCGCTTCATCGTGCGCACTCACGTATGCGACGAGTGTCATCGTGCCATCGGCGCCACTCGGCCGTGCCACTGCGGCGACATCTCGTACGAAAGGATGCCCGCGAAGCATGGCTTCGATGCCGTCGAGATCAACGCGAGACCCGCGTATTTTGACTTGCCTGTCCTTGCGGCCGACTCGCTCCAGCAGCCCGTCGGGCCTCTGGCGCACGAGGTCCCCTGTGCGAAAAACCCGCCATCCGCGCCCGCTACCGCTTTCAACGCCCTCGTCCGCAAGACGCCCTTCGACCCAACGTCCCAACGAAACATATGGGCTTGCGACAACGAGCTCGCCGACTTCGCCGGGGGGCGTGGCGCGACCCTCTTCGTCGACTAACGCGAGACGGTTGCCGGGCAGCGGATAGCCGATGGGAATGCGGGCGTCGTCACGCGTGCACGTGTCGTCAACGAACCACTGCATCATCGGCGCTTCCGTGGCGGCGTAGATGAGTTGGATTGCGGCCTCCGGTGCAAGCCACTCGCGCAGCGTCTCGATGTCGCTCCACAGCGTCGTGTCTCCGCCGATACGGACCAGCCTCAGAGAGGCTCCCGCGCGTCCCTCACGAGCCGCAACGATGGATCGCAGGAGAGCCGGAAACGCGAACAGGATTGTGATGGCCTCCGCGCGGATCACGTTCAATATCTCGCGCGCGCCGGCGCGTTGCGGATCGAGGAGATGAACGCTTGCTCCTGCCAGTAGCGCGGTCACCACGTCGCGGACGCCGACGATCGTGCACGGCGAAGCGAGCGTCAGCAATCTGTCCGCAGGGTTGATGTGCGCGGCGTTGATCGATTGAGCCGCGCGCTGCAGCAGGCTCCGCTGACTATTCACGATGCTCTTTGGCCGCCCGGTGCTGCCGGACGTGAACAGCACACAAGCGGGTTCGTCCACGCCCATGGTGGCCCGGTGCCAACCCTTGCGCCCGGATCCGGGCACGCCCGTCAGACGGATGACGCGCACCGTTGGCATCCGAGCCTCGACACCCCGGAGGCCATCCTCCAGCGTGATGATCAGCGCCGGGTGCGCATCCCGCAGCACGTGATCGAGCCACTCCGGCGGATGGTGTGAATCGAGTGGGACAAACGGGCGTCCCGAGGCGAGGCACGCGAGCATCGCGAGCGGAAACATCGGACAGGCCGGCATCAGGATGCCGATCAGGTCGCCGGGCTGTGTCTCGACGGCCAGTGTTTCGGCCAGTCCCGAGACACCGTCCCACAGTTCGCCGAAGGTGAGAGCGGTGTCCGCGTCCCTGATCGCGATGCGGCCTCGCTGCCGGCGGGCCACTCGCTCGAAGTGCTCGATGATCGGGCGCTGCAGATCCTCTTGGCGAAAGCGCGTAAAGAGCCGATTCGCGGGCCCGTTCCAGTCCAACGGGCGCCGATCGTCCTCGAGCCATGCAAACGTCCGAGGCATGTCGGGGGCCGATTGCGGAAGGTCGGTGCGCGTGTCGCCTCGCGAGGAGTCCAGGGCCATGGGGTATCGAGTCTTTACCTAAGACGTAGAGAGTCTACGGCCTGTTCCCGGAGGCGATAATGGCGGGAATTCAGGAGCAGCTCGCCGTTCCGTCTTGCATCGACGGCCATGGCGATCGCGTCGCCGGCCAGGCTGGACCGACGGAAGGCGTGCACAATCTGCGAGCACGAGGGACGCGCGCGCGATCGGTGCGAGCACACCTGGTGGGGCAGCTTCCGAGGCGCGCGCGTCAGCCTGCCAAGTGGAGGAACCACTGAGATCCAGACGAAGGCCGACGCGGCCGCGGCGCTCGACGAGCCGCGCCCGTGCGGTCCGCAACGGCACGTTCAACGAGCGCGGTCTGGAGCCGGCGCGCGACCTCACGAAGCTGACGTTCAGCGAGCGTGCGACGAAGGGCCATCCGCCACGGCGATGCCGCCTCGTCGCGCCGGTCGACTCGAACCAGGCGATAGTACGCTTCGCCAAGGTTGATGATCGACGTCACACACTCAGCCTTTCCGCGCTCTGCTGCGTCAAGATGACCGAGACTTGCAACTGTGCGGTTCGAGCGCGCGCTCAGCGTGACAACACGCCGGGGAGCGTCTTCATGAAGAGGCGAATGTCGCCGATCTGGGCGGTCGTCGAGATGAATTCGAACGCGGTCGGGCTGACCGGCGTCTTGCGGCGTTCGAGAACGGCTGTCAGCGCCGCGGGCAGGATGGGGCATTCGTCCAGCAATCCGAGCACGCTGATCCAGGCGGTCATGTCGAGCATCGCGAGCACGTCGGCGGCGTCGCGCGCGAGCCACGGTGCGCCGGCCTCGCGCTGCTTCACGAGCGTGCGCCGCAGCGCGCGGAGTCCGCGGCGAGTGTCGGCGTCGACACACTGAAGATCGGCCACCGTCGACATGAGCTGATCCGCCACGAACAGGCTCACGTCCCTGTACAGCACCGACCAGCCCACTTCGAACGCCGTCACGAGGTCGTGATCCACGAGGAACGCGTTGGGAGGCATGGCCGTGTCGAGTTCTCGCGGCGACGACGCACCCTGCGAGGTCGCGCCCGGCCAGCGCGCGGGCCAGTATTCGAGACCCAGGTTGCAGATGCAGGCAGCCGCATCGGACGCTTCGCGGGGCGTGAACGGCCGCGACTGAACGGAGGATCCCGCGAGCAGCGTATTCGCGAGGAACGCAAGATCACGACTGCGCGCGAGGTACGCGGTCTCGTCGTGGTGCAGCACGAACTCCATCAGCCGCCTCAGGAGCGGGAGTCTCGCGGCCCGAGGGTCCTCGTCTGCGGCTTCGAGCAGCGCCCTCGGCCGTTCCGGCATCACGCCAGCCTCGGCCAGCAGCTCGATGACCGCGTCGATCGACGTGGGGATGTCGTCGTCGCCGCGGCCCTGCCTCGCCGAAGCCTTGGCGAAGGCGGGCGCGGAGACGTCTGCCGCGGCGTGGTGTGGCGCCGTTTCAGGCGCACCCGCAGACGTGCCTTCTGGTGAGGTATCCGCTTCTTCTTCGGCCGCGCGAAAGTAGGCCGTGGCGATGGGGTTCGTCGCGATCGGGGCCGTCGGCGCCGACGCCGCCCGCGGCTGCCGCGCCATCTGAAGGAAGGCGCGCGCGTCGGCCGGTGTCGCGTAGCCGTGCCGCGATCGCCGTCGCTCCCGTTCGATCGCGGCGTCGTGGAGGTGCTGCTCCGGCGCCCTCAGCAGATCGTCGAGGCCGTCGATCTCCGGCCTGGAGTGGGACAGGCGGCGGCCATGGGCTCTCCGCGCCCGCACCAGATAGCCGCCCACTTCACACTCGAGCACGTCACCGCTGGTCTCGCTGTTCATCATCTCGTTGCGATCCATCGGCTCGTCATCACTCGATTCTGTCGGTTCGAACGTGCCCGGGTCGAATACACGCAGGTAACGGCAGAGGCCGACGATCACCAGGTGCTTGTCGAGGGCGGCGACGGTGCGTGCAGCCACCGAGTCTCCGGTGTCCACCAGCACTTCGAGCCATTCGCCGAAGCGATCGACATTGAACTGTTCGTCGCGTCCCGGCTGCGCGCGGCGCCACAGATCGAGGTCGAGCAGGGAGGTGAGCTGCGCGGGCGTCGCAGACGTGACGAGCTCGCCGCACGCCTCGAGTCCGCGGTAATGAATGAGCTGATGCAGCGTCTCCGGCGCGAGGTGCGGGACGACCCGCGCGAGGAATGGCGAGTCCAGGAGACGCGCGAGCCGATGGTCCACCGAGCCCCCATCGCGGGGCGCCGTTTCGCGGTTCGTGGTTGTCGACATGGGCCGGTGATGATACCCGTCCTGCGGGCCAACAAACAGTCTTGAAAAGTGGGTGGTGTGAGGGGATACTAATAATGGGATTGATTTTCGTCATCCCATCCTGGTCCTCCGGGCCTCACCTTCCGACTGCGTCCCTCACCCTTCAGCAAGCTGCCGGCCGCGGAATACGGCCGTGCCATCGCGCAAACTCTACGTGGCTGCGCGCACAAGCTGGACTGCATGCGGCGGACATCCCGCTGAGGTGCCGAAGACGCGCGCCACCGTTGACCGGGTAGATCTCGGCCGCGTCACGGTCGTTCATCGCGACAACGCGCGTGCCATCCGGAGAGATGGGAGCGTCCACCACCTGAGCGCCTTGACCGTCGCTCCCTCGGGCGTGAAACGCCGTGGCGGGCCACCGTTGATGTCCTGAATGTAGCCCTGCGAGCGCTCGCCGATCTTCTGACCGAACCCGATGACGTGCGTCGCATCCAGCCAGCCGGCATTGTCGAACACGATTTACCGTGACCGGCGCTCGGCGGACCCTTTACGGGAACCGGCCATTTGGCCGCAGCACAGAACTTGCGTCGTCGGGCCGAGTGCTGACCCGGGCCGTCGCGCTCGCCATGACACTGTTTCTCCCGCAAGCCCAAAGCGAGCGGCCGAAGGAAGCGGAGTACGTCACCGCAAAGGCCGACGCCGACCGTGTGCACGGCCGATTCGACGAAGCGATCGCGACTTACCGTCAGGCGCTGGCGATCGATCCCGACTACCTGCCGGCACGGCGCGGCCTTGGGCAGGTCTTCGACCTGATGGGGCGGTACGCCGATGCGCGCGCGGAATACCTGGCGGGGTTGGAAGGCAGGAGGCAATCGTACGAAGCCGCGCCTTTGCTCTGGAGCCTTGCAGCGTCCTACGTCTTCGACCGACATTTCGACGACGCTCACACGGCACTGCAGGGCTGGGCTGATCTCGTGGTCGAGCGGCGCGGGTACGACCCAAACGACTCGCTGGCCTTTTTCGATCTCGCCATGGCAGGGGACGCTTTCGACGAAGCCGAGCGCATGCTCGACCAGCATTACGGGCCGATCGCGAAGCCGCCTGCGATAGTCCCGTCGACAACGCCGGATTCCCACGCCGTCATGACGCAGCTCCTGTGGATGCGCTACAACGCCGAGCACGCGGTCGTCTCGGCGCGCCGCGGGCGGGCCGCCGACGCGCGGCGGTTCATGGCCGAAGCAGAGGCCCAGGCGAAGCAGATTGGCGAGGTTCTCGCGAACTTCGCGTCGGCCACCGGATCGACGGTATCTTTGAACCCGGGCCGCGAGCTCGTGCTGCCCGAGGGCGAAGTCGCGTTCTGGCTTGGCGATACCGGCGGTGCGATCCGGCTGCTTGCGGACGAAGAGGTCATGTTCCCGCGTCACAATCTGCTGCTCGACCGAACTCGCCTGGGCGCGTCCGATCGCGCAGGAGAGGCTCGCAGCGATCGGCCGGTAGCTGGTTCTGAGGTGATGGTGCTCACGCGTCGCCCTGGCGCAGCGCCGAACAGGTCAGGCTTGAGCGAGTGCGAAGTGCCGTTTGGCGAACGCTCGCCCCGATCCTGATTTCAGGTAGCGCTCGAAGCGGCACGCTTCTCGTTCGCTTTGAAACTCAATGGAAACGGCGAGGGACCAGGGACGTGCGCGACCGTGTAGCCGCACGGCCCGCCGTTATGCCAATCAAGTCGCTCCTTCGGGTTGCTCGCGATGCCGACGTTAGGAGGTCCGCCTCCGCACGCTACGCGTGCTTCTGCGCGACAGCCTTCGCGTGACCGCGAGCGTCTCGCCTGCCTGGACGAAGCTCGGCACGCTCCAGACTCGCCTGCCTAGACGAAGCTCGGCCGAAGGCCGAGCGAAGTCTGGCTGGGAGGCAGGGATTCGAACCCCGATACCGTGGTCCAGAGCCACGTGTCCTACCGTTGGACGACCTCCCAGTGCCAGTCGAGGCGATTCGAAGCGGCGAGAACTTGCGATTATAGCCGTTCCGACACCAGCGGCAAGCGAACGATCAGGAAGGGGAGGGCGACAACAGGCGGCTGGCCGCGACGAGGCGCGCATGGACACGAGCCCGGCCCAGCAAAGCGAGGACCTCAAAGAGACCGGGGCTTGCCGATCTGCCCGTCACCGCCACGCGCGCGGCATGGATGAGCGAAGCCGCCTTCACACCCCGGGCTTCGGCGACCGCGCGAAGCGCGGCTTCCGTTGACGCCGGATCGAAGGTCTCGAGCGCAGTCAGCGCCGCGTCGAGCGCGGCGAGATGATCCTCCACGCCGGCCGCTCGCAGGTGCGTGTCCACCGCGGCCGAGTCGTACTCGATCGTATCGCTGAAGAAGAAACCGCCCTGAACGACGAAGTCGTCGAGCCGCTTCGCGCGCGGCTTCAGCAGCTCCAGCACGGCGAGAAACCAGGCGCGCCGATCCGCCAGGTACGAGTCGCTCCACAGCCCGGCACCCTCGAATGACGTCTTCAGCCGGACCGCGAGCTCGCCGGTCGCGAGCCGCATGAGGTGCTGCTGGTTGAACCAGTCGAGCTTTTCCGGATTGAACACCGCGTTGCCGCCGCTGATGCCCTCGAGCGAGAACGCCGCGACCAGTGAATCGCGTGTGAACAATTCCCGGTCGTCGCCGGGGGACCAGCCAAGCAGCGCGAGGAAGTTGAACATCGCTTCCGGAAGATATCCCTGGCGCGCATATTCGGTCACCGACGTCGCGCCATGGCGTTTGCTCAACCGCTTCTTGTCCGGGCCAAGGATGAGCGGTACGTGCGCGAAGCGCGGCACCTCGGCCCCAACCGCCCGGTACAACAAGATCTGCTTCGGCGTATTCGAGATGTGATCGTCGCCCCTCACCACATGCGTGATCTTCATCTCCACATCGTCGGACACGACGGAGAGCTGATACGTGGGATGACCGTCGGAGCGCAGGAGGACGAAGTCTTCGATGTTCGCGCCGTCGAACTCGATGGGGCCGTGGACGAGGTCGTCGAAGCGTGTGGTCCCTTCGGGGACACGGAAGCGGATGGCGCGAGGCAGACCGTCGCGCTCGCGCGAGATGATTTCTTCAGCCGTCAACGCGCAACAGCTGCGATCGTAGCGCCACGCGGAGGGGTCGCTCGCGCCGGGAGCGGCGGCCCCCCGCGCTCGCTGCGCCGCGTCACGCTTCGCCTTCAGCGTATCGTTCGTGCAGTAGCAGTAATACGCGCTGCCCTGCCGAACGAGCTGTTCGGCCATGGCGCGATGGCGATCGAGGCGCCCGGATTGGAAGTATGGTGCGCAGGGCCCGCCGACCTTCGGCCCTTCGTCCCAGTCGAGCCCGAGCCAGCGAAGGCCGTCGAGAATGCCGTCGATCATGTCCTCCGACGAGCGCTCGGCGTCGGTGTCTTCGATGCGCAGGACGAAGACGCCGCCCAGCCGCCGGGCAAAGAGCCAGTTGAAGAGCGCGGTGCGCGCGCCGCCGACGTGCAAGTGTCCGGTGGGAGAGGGAGCAAAGCGGACGCGGGGAGCCATGAGCGGGAAACTGGCGGTGAGGCAGGGATTCGAACCCTGGATACAGCTTTTAGGCCGTATAACGGTTTAGCAAACCGCCGCCTTCAGCCTCTCGGCCACCTCACCATGTCGAAATTGCTAAAGATCCTAACGATCCGCCGCGGGCTAATCCGATTGTGCAGTTCGTTGTGCAGTAGTTCGCCGAACCTTCGCTCCTCGGTTCATCGTGATGGCGGCCTCGCGGATCATCGCTTGGTCAACGATAGCATAGCGGCGATAGACCTCCTCCGTCTTCCGGCCCACCCTCTCGCGCATTTCGGCGAGAAGCTCGGTGGAGACCTCAGTCAGCGGAATCTTGTTCATCGATCGCTCATGTCAACCGCCTGGCCAGACGGAAGAATGCGTCCTCGCGGCGGTGGCCACAGGCGGCAGACCCGGGCGGCCCACACTCTCGGCATAGAATTCGGCGCATTGCCCTTCGACAAACTCGTCGAACTCCTGCTCGTGCAGCAGCTGATTGAGGCGCCGATAGAACGGGTGACTCGCCCCGCCGGCAACTCCGTCATCGTCACCCACATCGCTGGCTGTCGCTCGCGCTTTCGTTTGCCCATGGCCATAGCGGATTGTAGTACGCTGACGGCAACGAGCGGTACCCTTTCGGTCTGTTCGTCGGGCGCGTTGGACTTGACCGCACTGTGTTGGCCGGCACTCATCCTCCAGGTACGACCAGCCGTTGCGTGCGATGAATCCCATCTTGAGACGATCTGAACGCGTTGCTCTCTCCGGCCTCTTCGTCTTGTGCGTGACTCACGCCGCGTCGGCTCAACAGCCCGCGGCCAGGGCGCTCGGTGCCGCGCCTGCTGTTGCCATGCAATTTCGACATGGTGAGGTGGTCGTCCCCGAAGCCGCGATGGTCATAGACGGGACAAATCGCTATCTCCTGCCCGGATTGACCGACGCACACGTCCATCTGTCGGGTTTTCTTCCGGGGCTTACGCGACAAGATTTTGGGGATGCCCCACTGTACCTCGCGAACGGCATCACTACCGTCGTGAATCTCGGAGGTACCGCAACAGAGCTCGAATGGCGTCAGCGAATTGCGACAGGCGAGCTGCTCGGGCCGACAATTTATACCTCGGGGCCATTTGTCAACGAGCCGCGCGTGAACACGCCCGAGGACGTGCGGCGCGAAGTTATCACCCAGGCGCGCCAAGGGTACGACCTGATCAAGTTCCACGAACTCCCTGACACGACAACCGGACTTTCACTGGCGGCTTACCGCACAATGAACGAGACCGCGCGCGAAGCGGGCATTCCGCTGGTGGGCCATGCGCCGGTGAATCTGGGACTCGATGTCATGTTGCAGGAGCACCAGTCGCTGGCACACGTTGGGAACCTGGGAAACATCTATTTTCTTCCTCTTCAGCCGAACTTCAGTTTTCTCATCGTTTCGGCGACAGCCTTATCCGTGCTGATCCTCGTTGTGTTGACGTGGGCTGGCGGGGCACTCGTGGGTCACATGCGGCGGGCCGTTCCGCACCGTTCGCGGACCCTGTCACGCGTTCGAGCCGTCACGGGGTGGGTCCTGTTGGCCGGCCTAGCCGGATTCGGATCCGCTGTTCTGTTCTACCCTGGTGGACTGCTCTTTGACAGCATCACGCTCCGTATCGTCTTCACGATGGTCGCCGTGTTCATCACAGTCGCCGCTGTTCTCCTGTCGGCGCTGACGGCGAGGCTGTGGCGCGACTCCACCGCGTCCATGTCCGCGCGCATGGAGGCATCGCTCGTGTCGATCGCCACTCTTGCGCTGGCGTTTTGCCTGGCGACCTTCTGGGTGCCGGTCTCGTGGCGGAGTTCCGATCGCGGCATCGAACGTTTCGCAGCACGAATCCGCGACGCCGGGATTTCGGTACAGACGACGTTAATCAACTACGAGACGTTCAGCACGACCGGCAGGTTGAGGCTCCTTCAAGATCCTGGCATCGACTATCTGAGAGCTGAGACGCGGGATAGATGGCGTCGGCAGCCGACGGCTGGGATTCCCGGATACGGCTACGACCAGTTCATGAAAAAGGTCACCGACGCGTTGCATCGGGCGGGCGTGCCTCTTGTGGTTGGCACCGATGCGATGGGGCTACCGCTCGTCGCCCCTGGCACCTCGCTCCAGCGCGAGCTCGAACTGCTGACTGAGAGCGGTCTCACACCGTACGAGGCGATTCGCGCAGCCACTGTTGCGCCAGCCGTCTTTTTGCGCAAGGACAATGAGTTCGGCTCGCTCGGCGTCGGAAAGCGAGCCGACGTCCTGCTCCTTGAAAGTAACCCGCTTCAGGGTGTCGCTCACCTGAAACGGCTCGTCGGGGTAATGGTGCGCGGGAAGTGGCTTCCAAGCGAGCACCTGCATCAAATGCTTGCGGACTTGGTTGCGAAGGAATGAGTGCCGGCAGCTGGCACACCTGCTCGTGTGGTAGTGGACATTCGTTACGCCCGACTTGCGCCATGGGCTGCTAGATAGCGCCCTACCAAAGCGCGCGGCATGACGGTGTGCCCGGAAGTTCGTGGTCCAGCTCATTCCGTTGGTGCAGCAAATTGTGCAGTGATCGTGTCGGCAAAGGGCAGATAGTGACACGCCAAGACAGAATCGCGATCGGGAGGTTTTCGGCGAGAAACAACGAGTTCATGCCCGATCCGAGGAGGGCCGACAGGGCTCCGACCGGTTTAGCAAACCGCCGCCTTCAGCCTCTCGGCCACCTCACCGCAGGCTTTCAAGTATACGTGACTTGGACAGTTACGCGGAAGCGCTCGACAGTGAAACCGTTCAGGCGATTCGCGTTCAAAACCGCCGCCTTCGGCGCTAAGTGCAGGCAACAGGAATGAGTTGCGACGTTTGCGAAGGCTCGTTTAGGCGGCGGTTTTTTTGACCGCCGCCTTCGACGCCAAAGTACTCGCCGCGGCTGCGGCGCAAAAAGCATTGCGCATGCGCTCTTCGTCGGTGAACCCGCAGCGTTCGGCAATCTCGTTGATTCGGTCGTCGTTTTCCTCGAGTGCCCGCCGTGCGGCCTCGACGCGGAGCGCGTCCACCGCGCGGGTAGGGGTACGCTTGCGCGTCTCTGTGTAGCGACGGGCGAAGTTGCGGGGACTCATGCCGCACAAGTGGCAGGGCTTTGTGAGACAGGTCGAGAGTACGGTTATACAAAGCGATAGCGGACGGATCGTGTTTATGAAGTAACCGCGTGGCCCGCACGCGAGGATGCCCCCAACTTCGAAATGGGACACGTCGATCCCGTCGAGCACATCAGAAATTCACCTGCGTACTGACCATCACATACCGCGGAAGCTGAAGGTTCCTCGGCCCCAGCCAGCCTGTACCAAAATTCACGTTGTGTACCTGAACATCGCTCCCGTTCATGATGTTGAAGATGTCCACGTTGGCCTCGATGCGGGTCCGATCGAGCCGAAAACGCTTCGTAAAGCGGATATCGAGCTGCTTCGAGTTGTCGGCATACAGCGTGCCGGGCTTGATCAGCGGCACGGTGACTGTTCCCGTAGGGCCGCTCGCCAGGTTGCGCCGGAGAGTGGGAAAGACCTCGGCATTCGATGCCACGTAGCTCGCGGTGATTTCCGGTCCGGGAATGATCTGGAGCACGCCGCTTATCTGGACGCCCCACAACGGTACCGGATAAATGCCGAAGATCTTGACATTCGGCTGGAACGGCGGCGTGATGTCGCAGTTCAGCAGTGCTTGTGGCGAATCCACCACGAAACAGGAGTTCGTCGCCGTTCGGCCGATGTTCATGCCGCCATTGAGCACGGCTCCATTGGCAAATCGCGCGCTCGTGGTGAGATCGAATCCATCGTAGATCTGGGTCCGCTTGCCAAAGGACCCCGCCTGGACCACCCTGCTGACCACCTGCCCGGCCTTCGCCTGGACGACATCATAAAGCCCGCATATCTGGTACCCGCCACCGTTCGGCAGACGTGTATCCAAGGGCGCCGTGACACAGAACGGATCAAAATCCCCTGGTGTCACGCTCAGATTGTCGGTCACTTGAAAATTGCCGGCCCACCGCCGGTAGTACCCCGCCGTCAGGGATGTGCGCGCGAACAGGTGCTGTTGTACCTCCGCAGAGCCGGTCCAGTTATAGCCCCGCACGCCGCGACCTCGCAAGACATCATCAGCGTAGGTCGTCGCATTTGGATTGTTCAGCCCGAAGTTCAAGTTCGAGATAATGCCGCACGTGTCACTGCCGCCGGTATTCGCGAGTGGATTCTTGAGATCACAATCCGGAATGAAATCGCCGTTGCCATCGGTCCAATTCCGCGTGACCCGAACTACCGACCTCGTGAGCGGGTGATTGGCGGAGGCCGTCTCGGTAGCCTCGCCGTTCACATACCGGTTCAGGGATGCCTTGAGCGCCGTGTTGCCGGTGCCGAAGAGGTCGTAGGCCACCCCCAGCCGAGGGTTGATGTCTTTCCAGTTCGGCACATCCTCGACCGCCGGGAAATCGCGCGCAGGAACCCATCGGGCGGCGGGGAGATGGGTCTCGGCGGTGCGCGCCCGGAAATAATCGTACCGCACGCCGGCATTGAGCGTGAGTCTCCGAACGGTCCACTGATCCTGGGCAAACACACCAAGATTCGGTTTTATTTCCTGGATGCGTTCCCAGGGGGTGGCCGTTTGAAGGATGGAAATCGGCACGCCGTTCCTCAAGGTAAACTGCAAATCCTGACCGGCCTTGGCCGTAGCCAGCTCCCACGTCGTTTTCACAGCCACCCCGGCCTTAATGGAATGTGCGCCGGTGACGTAGGTGGCGCTCGCTTTAGCATCCCGCTGCTTCTGGTACAAGTGGGCGGAAATGGCATCGTCCAAAGACGCGGGCGGCGCACGGAACGCGATGCCCGGTATAAGCCCCGCGACCTCGATCGCCGAGATCGCTTCAGAGGGCACATAAGGGAATGGTCGCTGCTCGCGGTCCACGTAAAACGAGCTGTAGCCCGCCTCAACGAGGAGGCGGCTCGTCATCGTGGACTTCCAGATGACCTGACCGAAAAGGTTCGGGATATAGTTGGCAATTCTCGACGCCGCGGGCGCGATATTTTGACCCGACAGGCCGCGCCCGACTTGGCCGTATCCCGACCGCTGCATGAAGATCCCGACTTTGTTCCGTTGATTCATCTGCCAGGTCAGGCGAGCGTTCGCGTCTGGATACCGCACTTCATCGATGGCCGGCTTGCTGAAGTCCGGTGTATAGACCCAGTCGTTGGGGTCGGTGTCGAGATAGAGACCGGCGACGGTCTGCCGGCTGTTCGCCGAACGACCGGAGGTGAAGAACCAGACCGTGTTCCGAATGACCGGACCACCCAGCCCAAACGAGATGTCGTGGTTCCGCACGATCCGGCTCACATCCTGGAGGCCCTGATCCTTCAGACGCTGCGTCAAGTTATCTCCCTGCAAACGCGCATCGGTCAATCCCGCATAGAAAGAACCGCTCCAGGCGTTGCCGCCTTCTTTTGGAATGATATTGGCGACGATACCGCCCACCTCCTGTTCCGCCGACGCGGCGCCAGTCCTGACGCTCATCTCCTGGACGTAGGCCTCATTGAACCGCAACGGCTGGTTGCCACCACCGGCGCCACCACTGACGGCCCGGTCGCCATCAATGGTGATGAGCGATTCACCCCCAATGGCGCCGTGGAGGCTAGCGCCCAGCTCGGCGACGCTGCCAGGAATGGTACCAAGCCTTACATTCGTCACGCCTGGAGTGAGCAAGATGAAAGCCTGAGGTGTCCGGCTGCCCGAGGGGATATTCTCCAGGACGTCGTTGCTCAGTACGCGCTGTTGAAGAACGTTCTGGGTATCGACCGTCGGCGCCCCTCCGGTGACGCTGACCGTTTCTGCCAGACTGGCCACAGGCATTTCCACATTCAGTGTGGCGGTAAAAGACGTGGGCAAGTCGATGCCCTCTCTTCGGACCGTGGCAAAACCTGAGAGCGTGAAGGTCACGGTATAACCGCCTGGTCGCAGATCCAGCACTCTGTAGAGTCCCCCCTCGTCCGTGTGGACGGTACGAACTTTTTCGATGAGCACCGGACTGGTCGCTTCAATGCTGACACCGGGCAACACCGCGCCGGTCGTGTCTCGGACGGTCCCGGCGATACTGCTTTGAGCGAAGATTACGTTTGGGAGAAGTACAAAAAAGAGGATCAATGCGAAAAAACTGGCCCACGCCAACGTCGCCGCTCTCATTATTCTTGACGCCATGTGCCTCTCCTGTCTCGCCAGTCGTTTCCGAAGAGTCACCACTCAACCCGGCCCGTCTCGAAGATAAGCGTGGCTTGAAATGATAAGCGTGCCTTGAAATGTTGGACCAACGCTACGAAATCATGCCCAACCATACCAAATCGCGAATCGGGTGAGGATATTGTTATTCCTCACCTCCCACACCACAGGATTTGCGGGTCGGCGTCGAGAGTATATCGAAGTGAGGTCAGGGCAGGGACTCGGTGCTCGTCAGGCAATCTCGGAGAGAAACGCCGCGGCAGCTGCGTTCGAAGTCGAGACGCGCCTTAGACGTCCTTGAGGCGGCCGGACCCGTACTTGTGCAGCAGGCTGGAGATCAGCGTCTGATACGGCAGACCCTCTGCGAGTGCCCGCTTCTGGATCGCCTCCAGGTCCTTGCTTGAGAGGCGGATGTTCAGCCTCCGATCCTTGCGGAACGTCGCCTTCGCGTAGCGAGAGAAGCGAGCTCGTTCGCGCTTACCGCCACCGGCGGATTTCCACTCCCGCGCTCGACCGACTCGAGCAGCTCCTTCTCGTCGGCGTCAATTCTCATCGTCGGACTCCTCACCGACGTACTGCTTCGTGGCCTTCCGACTGGGAATGATCGTCTTCTTGAAGACCGTGTGCTCGTCGTCGACGTCCGCCTCCGCGCGGAGCGCTACGGCCAGATCCGCCGTCGGCCGCGGCGCCACGCGTCCTCGTGTCGGCTGACGAAAAGTCCTCGGACCATCAATCGTTCGGCACGAGACGAAAGGGCTTGCGCCCTTTGAGCCGGTAGACGGAGAAATCCGTTCGGTCGGTCGTAAATACGGACGTGCAATCGAGATCTTCGGCCAGCGCGACGAGCGTGGCATCCGCAAAGTCCATCGGCAGATCGGCATACTTGTCGAGCAACTTCCGGACGCGCTGCAACGATGTCACGGTGGAAGGGACGAGAAGCGCACCCCCGGACAGGAAGAAGTCGACGCACGCGGCGCGTCCGCCGTGGACGCCGGCCAGGAGGTGAGTCGCTTCGGTCAACACCGCTTCGGTCGACACCACCGGACCCGTCCAATCGGCGAAGGCACGGCCGCATTTCAGGTGGTGCGTCTGGCTGCGATCGAGGAGCGAGACCAGGGCGCCGGTGTCAAGCAGCAGTTCACCGGCCATGTTTCAACCTGGCGAGCACGTACTCACGATGTCGCTCCGCCAGGTCTGGGACTCCAGACGCGAGCGAGCCGATGAGGTGCTCGACGCGTTCGGCCGGTTTCCCGGTGGTCGGCGCACCCTGCAGGAACGCTTCGAGTGCCATGCGGACGACGGCCGACGGGCGCCGGCCGAGGCGTCGTGACATTCGGCGGAGCGTACGTCCCAGCGGGGCGGGTAAACGAACCGTAATCTGATCCTCCACGAAGGCCTCCGATCATGCACTGCAATTGTAGTGCAGCGCATTGCGGCGGGCAACGGCCCCGGCGGATGGCAAGTCGCTCTCCTGAAAGGTGTGCCGGTCACCAGCGCGCCGCCGAATCCCGGCCGCGGAACGCCGGGTCGGTCGCGACGGGCCCGAGATGCCAGTGCGGTGTGCCCGGGCGCGCATAGCTGCTCCGTCGCAGGGTCAGCGCGCCGGTTCGAAGAGCTCGATGGGATTCCCGTCCGGATCTTCGATTTGGATCTGACGGCCGCCCGGTCCGCTCTCCAGGTCGTTGCGAAAACGAAGTCCTGCTTTCTTCAATTCCTCGATGAAGCGCGGCAGATCGGCGACCTTCAACACCACGCGATTCCAGCCGCCAGGTTCCTGCTGCTGTCCATTCGGCATCGGCCGCGAGCCCGACGCGCCGGGACCGCTGAGCAGAATGCGCGCGTCGCCGACGGAGACGCTTGCAAAGGCGGGGAGTTGCTGGTGCTCAAGTGTGAATCCGAGATGGTGCGTATAAAACGCGACCGAGCGTGCCACATCCTTCACTTGATACCGAATGCCATGAACCTTCTTGACGAAGGCATGTCGTTCTGCCTCGTGAGACTCCGTCGACTGAACCATGTGATCCTCCCTTCCTCATCGCCACTCGTCCCTATGCCATTGTGCCGGCGCCTGCGAAAAACACGTTTGGCACGTGCAGCCAGTACCGCTTGTGGTAGCCGAGCCCGACCTCAAAGAACACCATCACGAACAGGCCGATACTGACCGCGGCCACCGACGCCGGTACGCGGCGCCGTCGCCACAGGACGACGGTGGTGACGGCTTGAACGAGCGCGCCCAACAGTAGCGCATTCGCAACGACGGTATGGACGGTCACGGCGCGTACTGGCGCTCCTGTATCGCCTGCACCTGCATGCGCGGGTTGTGCTCCAGTTCGAAATTGAGGGCGCTGATCGTTGACGGGTCCCGCATGCGCAGCGTGACTGAGTGATAGCCGCCGCGGTTGAACGCGGGGCCGATGACGTCCACGTCGCCCCAGATCTCGCTCTCGAAACCGCTTCCGCCGGCGTCGAAGACGCCGACGATCATCCAGTCGCGGCGCTGCAGCGTGAACGACCGGCCGATCGCCATGCCCTCGACGACCAGCTCGGGAGAGAGCAGCGCCCGTCCATCCGCGTCCTTCATGACACGCGGATCGTCGCTCAAAAACTGCGCACTGTCGCGCGTGATAGCTGAGCCCAGCTCGGAGTTCGAACCCCGCTGCGTCACGATGGCGTTGATCGGTGAGCCGGTCGCGCTGAGCGCCACGCGGAACCCGTTTGCCATCGCCATGAGGACGATCAGCACCGCGATGACCAGCGCAATCCGCCGACCGCGAGCATCGTGAGCTTTCGACGAATGTAGAGACTCCGAACGTTGTAGGACAGTGGGACTGCCACTACGCGTGCCTCAACATGTCGGTGATCCGCGCGCGGTAGGCGCCGAAGGCCGGCACGAACCCGGCGGCGGCGCCAAGGCCCACGGCGATGCTGAAGGTGATCGCGGCCACGAGGGGCGACACCGGCAGCCCGGAGACGTTGCCAAGGATGAAACCCATGAACGGGAGCCGCGCCATGTAGCCGACCGTGGCCTGCGCCAGTCCGATGCCCACGAGGCCGCCGATGACGCCGAGCGCCAGCGCTTCCACGACGACCCAGCGTCATCACGAGACCGCCGCTGAAGCCAACCGTCTTCAGCACGGCGATCTCCGTGCGGCGCTCGCGGACGGCCATGCTCATCGTGTTGGCGGTGACCAGCAGGATCGCGAAGACGACCGCCATGCCGACTGTGTTGAGCAGGCTCGTGAGGTTCCCAATCAGGTTGGTGAATTCTGCCAGGAACGCGCCTTCTGTTTCGGTCTTCGTCTGGACGTCGCTGTTCTCGAAGTTGGCGTCGATCGCGCGCATGAGCGCGGCCCCCTGCGACGGGTTCGCGATTTGGATGTTGAACGTGCCGGCGCCTGCATACGAGCCTGCGCTGTCCTTGATCGTTTCGTACAGATACTTGAAGTGGAAGAACGCCATCCCGAGGTTCACGCGCGACGCCTGGGCGGGATCCGCCGTGTAGATGGCCCGGACGTTGAACTTCAACGGCCCGCGGACACGATAGGGCGGACTGATGCTCTCCATCTGGATCTGATCGCCCGTCGGCTCGTCTGCGACGAGAACCTCGGCGCGCCTCCCGATCTCACGACGCGCGGCGTCGTCGTCTCGACCTCCGTCGCGGCGAAGACGCCGCGGCCCCACGAGAAGATCGTGCCCGCGGCGATGATGAACACCAGCAGGGCGATGACCACCCACGCCCCGCGTCGCGAGCGCGGCGACTCGTCATCGAGGCGAAGCGAGACGAGTTCCTTCTTGAGATCCTCCATGTTGCTGTCAACGCTCACCCGAAGCTCGCGGTTGCTCATTCTCGACCGCTCTCGTGCGGCGCCGACGCCGTGGCCACATGCCGCAACTTGTCTGGATTGCGCACCACGTACAGCGCCCGAATGACGTCGCCCTCAATCTCGAACGCGGCAGTCTGCACCGGTCCCTCGGGTCCGTCGACGATGACACCGGGCAAGCCGTTGATCGTCGCAAAGCGCACCGTGAAGTCGTCGCGCCACCACGCACCTGCGCGTTTGCGCGTGGCCTCAACCAGGACACGACGCGCACGTCCCTCGCGAGCAGCTGCGTCAGTGCATGGAGATCGCCCGACTGGGTTGCCGCCGCGAATGCGGACATGAGCTGCGCATGTTTCGCATCGATCTCACCCGAACGCGCCGGCGGCGCGGTCGCGCCGCGTGGTCGTACGTCGCGCACGTGCGCGCGGGCGCGGGCGGCAAGCTGCCGGCACGCGGCATCGCTCCGCTCGAGTGCCGTCGCCACTTCGCTGAACGAGAAATCGAACACGTCGTGCAGCAGGAAGGCCGCCCGCTCGAGCGGCGACAGCCGGTCGAGCGTCAAGAGCAGCGCAATCGACAGATCCTCGGCCAGCTCCGTACGGCTGTCGGGCGCGAGCGCCGCCGTGTCAACAACCGGCTCCGGCAGCCATGGACCGACGTACTCCTCGCGCCGTGCGCGCGCCGAGGTCAGCATGTCGAGACAAATGCGCGTCGTTGTGGTCATGAGAAACGCTCTCGGGTCCGACACGTTGTCGCGGTCGGCCCCATGCCAGCGCAAGTACGTCTCTTGCACAGCGTCCTCAGCGTCGGCCATCGACCCAAGCATGCGGTAGGCGAGACCGAGCAGGCGCCGGCGGTACGGCTCGAAGCTGTCGGCAGGATCCGACGTTGCGCTCGAGGAGCTCACGGCGTGCGCACCGCCACAGGCGCCGACGCCCGTGCCTGGACGTGATCGAGTATCACCGACGTGCCGTCAACGTGCGGCGGGAGCGGGACAGAGCCAGCCCACCGAGGGCTGTGCCGATCAGCCCCACGATCATGGCGACGATGCCCCCAGCTAGCCCGTGGCCGGTGCCGAAACCACCGTCGGCAGTAGCCACGACCAGCCCACCGACGACCAGACCGATCGGCGCCAGCACCAGAGCCACGATGGCTCCTCGTCGCCCGGTGCCGGTGCCGATACGACCGGCAGAGCGGGCCAGAGCCAGCCCACCGATGACCGCACCGAACAGCCCCATCACGGCGGCCGTGCTCGCGACGATTCGGCCGGGGGTCAGTGTGGGGACACTGGCGGCGGCCTGCTGGACGGAGGCGTAGGCGGCCGCCGGTGCGGCAAGCCCCAATGCCCGGACCAGGGCGGCGGCGGCAAGCATGTTGGTGACTCGTGAAAACACCCATGGCGGCCGCGGGCTCGCGTCGTGGCGCCTGTGGCCGGCGTGGCAGTTCCAGTCCCGCTCGAACTTGTCGATCGCTCTGTGCAATACCCATTTGATCATGTCGGCCTCTCGTGTTTCCTGCGGTAAGACGGGACAGCCCTTCGGAATGTGACATGTCGATCTCGATGATTCGGTCCCGCGCGACGATAAACCCCATGACGGAAAATGGTCGACGCAGCGCATCGAAGGCAACGATGCCTGCCGCGCCGTTGACGAGTACGGCTCGTGCAGACCGTGCAAACTGCGAGAACATCAGCGCGCGCTCTGTGACCCGATGCGCGCCACGGAGTAAGACTGAACCAGCCTCGCCACGATCCGCACGTACCACGACATCCGGATCGAGAACGGCAAGGAGTGCATCAAAGTCGCCGGCGCGCGCTCATGAAGACCCTCCACTCAACGCATCGCCGAGTCATCCAGTCTACGACGTTGTTTACCACAGGCCGTGGCTCGTTTCGTCCTCCTCGTGACGCTGAAACAAGAACGGCAGCGAGGTGAGCTGCGCAAGAAACAGCGAGACCCACGAGGGCCACACGCGAGCGATGCGTGCCCGTCGCACGGACCACGCGGTTAGACTAACCGCAATGCCTGCTCTCAATCCCGTGTTGCTCTCGGACGCGCGGATTCTCGCCGCTTACATCATCTTCATCGGCAGCTATGTGGTCTTTGCGGTGGGTAAGTTCCCCTTGATGAAGATCGACCGCCCGGGCGCTGCGATCATCGGCGCCGTTTTGATGGTCGCGTTCGGAATCGTTGGTGCCAGCGAAGCCCTGGCATCCATTGACTTCGCCACGGTCGTCTTGCTGTTTTCTATGATGCTGATCGTGGGCAGCCTGCGGCTGGCGGGTTCTTCGATTGGATCACGGAATGGATCGTCCACCGCTTGCATCCTCATCACTTGCTGCCGACCGTGATCTTCACCAGCGGCGTCTTCTCAGCGTTTCTTGTGAACGACATCGTGTGCCTGGTGATGACGCCGCTGGCGCTGCGCATGGCACGGCGTCTCCGACTGCCCCCGATCCCGTACGTCGTCGCCGTGGCCACCGCCTCGAACATCGGCAGCGCAGCCACGATCACTGGCAACCCGCAGAACATGCTCATCGGCTCGCTGTCCCGAATCCCGTACCTCGACTTCATCGTCCACCTGGGGCCGGTTGCCCTCGCTGGATTGTTTCTGAATTGGGCGCTGTTGCATCGGCTCTACCTCCCAGGCTCGGTCGATCGCGTGCCGGTCGCGGAGGCGCTCCGGGCGCCCGGGTCGCAGCGCGCCCGCATCCGCAAGAAGCCGATCGTGGTGCTGCTGATCGTGCTCGCTGGGTTTCTGCTCGGGGTGCCGGCGGCCATGATGGCGGCGATCGGCGCGGCGCTCCTGCTCATCACGCGGACGATCGATCCCCGGAAGATGTACGACGAGGTGGACTGGGGACTCCTCGTATTCTTCGTGGGCCTGTTCATCATCGTCGGTGGAGCCGAACGCGCCGGACTGACACGCACCCTGCTCCAACCGGTCGCCACGTGGAACCTGCATCGCATCCCGATCTTTGTGCCGGTGACGGCCGTGCTCAGCAACGTCGTCAGCAACGTGCCGGCGGTGATGCTGCTGCGCACGCTCGTGACGGCCTTCCCTGATCCGCACACAGGCTGGTTGGCGCTGGCGATGGCGTCAACGCTCGCGGGGAACCTGACAATTACGGGGTCCGTCGCCAACATCATCGTCGTGGAGCGCGCCGCCGCCGAAGGCGTACACGTTGGCTTCCGCGAGTATTTCCGCGTGGGCCTTCCGGTCACGGCTGCCACGCTGGCGCTGGGGACGGTGTGGTTGTGGCTGACCTAGAAGGCCCCACTGAGCCAGCCGACGTGGGGCTTCGGCGAACCATGACGTCATAGAGCGTCAAGGCTTTGTCGGGCAGAATGGGTGCCACGGCGAACGATGATGGCGCCGACAACACCCGTCAGGATCAACCCCGCTCAGAATCCCGACCTTAGCTGAGTCGAGCAAGGTCGTGCCGTCAAACGCCCAGCGTCGCGATGAACAGCGACCTCGTGAAGCTTATGCCGCCCAGCCATGCGCATCCGTGCAACGCCGTCCAGCTGACGCCGCCTGGCAGCGAGGCCAGCTGCAACCGAACCGCGGCCAGCGCGGCGCCGGTAATCCCGAGTGGTTTCCAACTGCGAGTCCCAAAATCACGGCAAGGGTCACGCGCCCGCCTGACCGTCCACTCAGATCCACGCCGGCGTTCGAGAACGCAAAGAGCGGCATGACCACGAAGGCCGAGAGCCTGTGATACTCCTGAAACGGATTCGTTGAGCGGGAGTCGGCCTCGGCCGTCATCGTCACACTGTGCCACAGTGCGTCCGACGGCTATCGCCGGCATGCGTCGAACGCAAAACGAGCTGTCCCCACGATTGTCCCTGCGAGGCGCTAAAACGGCGCTTTTGGAGCCGACGCGAGCCAACGCGCTTGATCTGTGAAATGGAAAGGAGTGAAGGATTTACGCAGACGGTAAGTCTACGCGAAGACGGCACTGGCGCGAACGCGATTCGATCGTTTCGAAGGCGGCGGTTTTTCGGAATCCGCCTTCGACGAAATGTTCAGGAAATTGCAGTGTTTCCGCCGATCGAGCGGGCACAGTTCCGGGCACAGTGGCCAGTCAGAATGGCCGCGAATCGGCGGCGCGAAGACTTGCCCTCGCGCCGTCGAACGCCGTGGCCGTGCCCACCAGCATGGTTCGTGGCGTGTCTCGGGAAGGGATGGTTGAAGAAATCGTGAAGACCTATCGCGTCGCATATGAACGAGATGAGTCTGGCTGGTGGGTCGCGTCGGTGCGCGGTGTGCGCGGCTGCCACACGCAAGGTCGCACTGTCGACGAGGCTCGGCGCCGCATCCGAGAGGCGCTGGAACTGTTCGTCGACGATGCGCGCAGGGCCACAATCCTGGACGACGTGAAGCTACCGAGTGCCGCGACAAGGGCGATTCGGGCGTACGCGAGTCTTCGCAAGAAGGCCGACGAGGAAGACCGACGTGCCGCCCGAGCGGCTCGACGCGCCGTCCGGGTCTTGCGAACCGGCAAACTGAAGATGAGCGCACGCGATGCAGCTCGTCTCCTGGGGCTGTCGCATCAACGCGTGCACCAGCTCACGCAAGAAGACCGGAACCGATAGAGTCGCGGGCGACGCCGAGTTCAGGCTGACATCAACACACCCAGGCTCTCACACGCTCGGGCCAACTCCTCTCTAAACGCGTGGCGACGCCAGTACTGTTGGCGGAGATCCGTCGCCCATCTCAGGATCTCGGCCGCGCGGCTCTTGGGCGCGAAGGCGATGCACGACGCGACGAGCAGCGCGGCGTGACCGTAGTGCTGTCGCCTGGAGTTACCGAGGATCCCGTCAACTCGCTTCTCAGCCGCGATGCGCATCGCGTCGATGGCGGCGTCGCGGTCCGCGTCGGTCAGCGCGACGCCGGGGCGCGCGCCCTGGATCAGCGCGACCATCGATGGCGTGGCCAGCTTTGGTTTGTCGACAAGCTCGTGCTGGCCGAGATCGATGTCGACGGTGGCAATCGGCGGCAAGATTGCTTCGAAGACGGCTCTGGCGCTCGCGTGATCGCCCGCGAGGAAGGCTTTCGTGGCCCGACGGAGATGCTCGGTCACGTCGTCAGGATCTGCGTGGCCGACGTGGCGCGCCGCTTCGGCGAACGTCTTGGCCCCCTCCACGATCCGCTGAGAGGGACGTGTGGGCCTCCAGCCCGAGGTGGCCTTGGTGGCTCGCGCGATCAGCGCGTCGACGACAGAGGCCCTTACGTCCTCATCGAACTCTTCCAGGACGGCGCGCACGGCTGCACGCAGCTCTGGCGCGCTCATGGCGTCCAGCGCTCGGTCGATCTCGGGGTCTTTCGCCGGCACGCGATGTCGCCGGTGGCGAAGACCTCTCACAATGCCCTCCGCGCCTACGCCTTGCGCAGGCGTCGAAGAGTCGCGGTCGCAGAGCTCGCGTGGCGAGCCTTCGCCGCTCGGAATCGAGCGACGGTCGTCCATTCGCCGTGATCGACTGACTTCACGAGCGTGCGCTCACCCGCGTCCAACACCACGTCGTGCGCTTCACGGCCGCGCTGCTTCAGGCGGCTGGCTGTCGTCGATCCAAGTCGATTTGCGCGAGGCATCTCGAGCGTCAGCATAGCGCATGCGCAACTACATCAACCGCGGCATGCCGATCGGCAAAGAGGGAACGCTCCAGCCCGACGAGGTATACGCGTTGACGGCATTCCTGCTCTACAAGAACGGCGTCATTCACGAGGACGATGTGTTGGACGCCCGCAGCGTGCCGGAGGTCGCGATGCCGAATCGCAACGGCTTCGCGATGCCGCTGGAGGAGTGGAAGCCCGGGAGCCCGAGACTTCAGAATTATCCGAAGCCACCGCAGTAGGCGGGAGCGCATGGCGAAGACGGTATCGGGGAGATCGACGGGGTGATCGACCAGAACCTCAGCGCGCGGCGAGCGGCGGAGTGGTCGTCGGCGGCTTGCGCGGGGCGACGGCGCGCTCGTACGCGTACGCCACTCTGAGGAGCGTCGGCTCGCTCCACGGCTGCCCGAGCAGATCCATGCCCACCGGCAGTCCGTCCGACGTGAATCCCGCGGGCATACTCATCGCAGGGAATCCGGTTGTCGCACTCAGCTGACAGTTCGGGCCGTTCTGCGGCTGACCGATCACGGCCGGCTTGCGGCGCAGCGTCGGGTACGCGAACGCCGTGATATGCCGTTCGTTCATCAGCGACAGGATCGCTGCGCGCGCCTGCTCGCGCTTCGACAGCGACGCGCGATAGCTCTCCGAATCCCGCGACGCCACGTCGTTGGCGCGCTTCAACACGCCTTCGACCGCCTGATGATATTTGCCGCTCGCAAGGATATCGCCGAGCGAGTGCATGGGCGCTGACGG
>QHWJ01000269.1 GCA_003222535.1 Acidobacteriota bacterium
TTCAACGCGCGCAACTTCTTCGCGCCCGCGCGCGACAGCCTGAACCGCAACCAGTTCGGCGGCACGATCGGCGCGCCCGTTATCAAGAACAGGATGTTCCTGTTCGCCGGCTACCAGGGACGTGTCGAGAAGAGCAATCCCGCCACGACCATCAGCTTCGTACCGACCCAGGCGATGCTGAACGGGGATTTCACGGCCATCACATCGCCCGCGTGCAACGGGGGACGACAGCTCAATCTGACCGGCGGCTTCGTCGACAACCGGGTCGATCCCTCGCGTCTCAGCCCGGTGACGCTGAAGTTCCTGCAACACGTGCCCGTGTCGCAGGATCCGTGCGGCCGGCTGCAGTACGGCATACCCAACAACAACTCGGAGCATCAAGGGCTGGCGAAGGTCGATTACACGTTCACCTCGAACTCCTCATTGTTCGCCCGCTACTTCTACGCCGTGTACGACAACCCCGCGACCTATGATGGCACCAACGTCCTGACCCTCAGCCGCACCGGGCAGAACAACCAGGTGCACTCGCTGGTCCTGGCGCACAATCAGGTGCTGTCGGCGTCGACCCTCAACTCGCTGCATGTGACGTTCAACCGGACGCTGAACGATCGGCCGCTGCCGGCGTACTTCAGCGCGACCGACCTCGGTTCGCGTGTCTCCAGCCTGGTGCCCGGGTATGTCGGAGTCAGCGTGACCGGCAACGGCTTTTCGGTCGGGTCGGGCGCCACGAATCCCGGGTACTTCAACTCCAGGGGATGGCAGGTCGCCGACGACCTCGACCTCGTCCGCGGTGCGCACCAGCTGTCGATCGGCGGCAATTGGATTCGCTCGCGCATCGAGACGCTCAACAACCGGCCGACCAACGGCGCGTTCACCTTCAACGGTCAGGGAACCGGTCTCTCGCTCGCCGACTTCATGCTGGGTGTCGTGAGCGGCGGGTTCCTCCAGGGCAATCCGGTGTACGACTACGACCACAGCGACTACGTCGGCGCGTATGCGCAGGATAACTGGCGCGTCGCTTCGAATGTGACGGTCAACCTGGGTCTCCGCTGGGAGCCGTTCCTGCCGGTGAAGAACACGTATTCGTGGGTGAGCCACTTCGAACAGACGCGGTTCGATCAGAACGTCCACAGCACGGTGTATCCGCTTGCCCCTGCCGGCCTGATGTTCCCCGGCGACTCGGGCTATCCGGGCGATGCGACGAGCTTCGGCAAGATCGCGCAGTTCGCGCCCCGGGTGGGCCTGGTCTGGACGCCGAACGGCGACGAGCGGACGAGCGTTCGCGCGTCGTGGGGTGTGTTCTACGACACGCCCCATCTGTTCTTCAACACGCGGTTCGCCAACAACCCGCCGTGGGGCGCGCAGATCACGATTCCCAATCCGCCCGGCGGATTCGCCGACCCCTATCTCGGCTACCCGGGCGGCAACCCGTTCCCGGCGCTGAACACCGGATGGGCGACGCAGCCGTTTCCGGCGTTCGGCGTCTACGTGAACACGCCCTTGCACCTGGAGCCGACATCGCTGCAGCAGTGGAACGTCAGCGTGCAGCGCCAGTTCGGCGACTGGCTCACGTCGGCGAGTTACCTCGGCAACCACTCGACGCACTTGTGGCGCGCGACCGAGCTCAACCCAGCGGTATTTGGACCGGGTGCCACGACCGGCAATACCAACCAGCGGCGGACCCTGATCCTGCAGAACGCGCAGCAAGGGCAGTTTTACGGAACGATCGGCCAACTCGACGACTCTGGACGCGCCAATTACGGAGCCCTGCTCCTGTCGCTCCAACGCCGGCTGAAGAACAACCTGAGCGTGCTCTCCAACTGGACGATTTCGAAGTGCCTGAGCGATCCCGCGACGACGGAGATCACCGGGCCGACGATTGTGAATCCGGCCGACCCGGATTTGGACTACTCGTACTGCTCGTCGGATCGCCGGCAGGTCGTGAACGTCTCGGTGGTGGTGCGGACCCCGGACTTCGAGAAGCCGGTGTTGCGAGCGATACTCGGCGACTGGCAGCTGTCGCCGATCGTGCGGTGGCAGTCGGGGAACCGCTCGAGCGTGACGACCGGTGTCGACAGCGCCTTGACGGGCCTCGGCAATCAGCGGGCCGTGCAGATTCTCGACAATCCGTACGGCGCCGGCGGTCCGGCGGCGTATCTGAATCGCGCGGCCTTTGCCTCGCCCGCCGCGGGCACCTACAGCACGCTCGCGCCGTTCACCGTCGTGAACCCGGGCAACCTCCAGAACGATTTTGCACTGGCACGGACGTTCAAGATCGCCGGGGCGCAATCGGTCCAGTTCCGATGGGAAGTCTTCAACGTGTTCAACCACGTGAACCTTGCCAGCGTCCCATCGGGGACGACGACCGCGCCGTTGGTCACTGCACTCAATAGCGCGAACTTTGGTCAGATTCAGACGGCGGGCGACCCGCGTATCATGCAGTTCGCGCTGAAGTTCACCTTCTGATGCAGAACACTCTGACCACGGGGGCGGTCTGTGCGATGCTGGACCATCGTCGCCTTCGCGCTTCCTTCAGGTGCAAAATGACCAGCCATCGCCTGTTGATCGCATCCGCTGCGATCGGCGCCGCGATCATGGTGCAGACCAGGCTCGAGGGTTTACCAGGGATCGCCGCCGGCGCGCGCAAGCACGTGCTCGCGTGGGCCGACGTCCGAAACGGCTACCAGCACGACTCGATTTCTCACGCCGTCGCCACGATCGAGCGGCTCGGGCGCCAATCGGGCGCGTACGACACGTTCATCCGCACCGACTCCCAGTTGATCACCAAGCGCCCGATCACCTTTCCCCCTGAGACCGGCATCGCGAGGGGTGAATCGTTCAACGCACGCAATCTCGACTATTTCGATGCGATCTTCTTCTTCGGCGTTCGGGAGATTGATCTGTCGTCGGAGCAGCGCGCGGACCTCTTGTCGTTCGTGAAAGAGGACGGGAAAGGATTCGTCGCCGCGCACTCGGCGGCCACGGCGTTCTTCTCGTGGCCGGAGTTCGGCGAGATGCTGGGTGGCCGATTCGACGAACACCCGTGGAACGTCATCGACGGTACCGTCGTGGTCGACGACCCCGCATTCCCGGCGATGCGCCACCTGCCGCGGTCGAAGGTGTTTCACGACGAGCTCTACCAGATCAAGGATTTCTCACGCGATAAGATTCGCGTGCTCGCACACCTCGACGCCTCGAGGCTGGACCTGACGCGGCCGCTGGTCCACCGCAAGGACGGCGACTTTCCAGCCGCATGGGCGAAGAGCTACGGCAAGGGGCGGGTGTTCTATTCGATTCTGGGGCACGACGCGGACGATTGGGACAATCCCGCCCTGTCTACGATGTACTTCGAAGCCATTCGCTGGGCGCTCGGACTCGTTGACGCTGATGCGTCTCCGTCTGGTTCCCGTCGACACTAACAGCGCGTACGATCTGCCTTACGCGAGCTTGTCCGGGTTCACCACGGCGTAGACAGCGAGAATGCGCTCGCCGTCGGTCGCGATCGACATCGTGGCCGTCAGGCGATGGCCGTCGCGGATGCACAGGCCGGTCTCGCCGTTGACCGTTGCAACCTCGATCATGCGGTCCACCGCCCAGAACTTTTCCCGCAGACCAAGCACGAGCCTGGCGATGTTGTCGGCGCCGACGATCGGCACCGCCGCAGCGCCGGCCTTGCCGCCGCCGTCCGCAGTCCAGGTGGCATCGGGCGCGAAGAGAGCCAGCAGCGCCGGCTCGTCGCGTGCTTCCATTGCCGCCACGAACTTCTGCAGCAGCGTCGCCTTCGCCGCTTCCGTCACATCGAAGCGTTTTCGATCGCCACGCACGCGCTCGCGGGCGCGGTGGACGACCTGGCGGCACGCCGCTTCGCTCCGCTCGAGCACCGACGCGATCTGGCCGTAGCCGACGTCGAACACGTCGTGCAGCAGGAAGGCGGCCCGCTCGTCCGGCGCGAGCCGCTCGAGCAGCGTGAGGAAGGCGATGGAGAGATCGGCGGCGAGGTGGAGGTGCCGATCAGGCGGCTCGTCGGTCACGATCGGCTGCGGCAACCATGGGCCGACATACGCCTCGCGCTCGGCCTTGAGCCGCCGCAGGCGATCGATCGCCAGCCGGGTGGTCGTCGTGACGAGCCAGGCTTCAGGATTCTCGATGCCCTCGTGCTCGACCTGGTGCCAGCGGACGTACGCGTCCTGGACGATATCTTCGGCGTCGGCGCGCGAGCCGAGCATGCGGTAGGCGAGGCCGAAGAGTCGCCTGCGTAAGGCTTCGAATGTGGTTTCCGGGATTCCGATCTGGTTCACACCTTATTCTGTGACCAAGACGGATGACTCGCGCGCCTGTGACAGGTCCACCGTTGAGCGAGTCCTGAAACTTCTGATCGAGATCGCCACGCGATCAGAAGCGCCTTCAGTGAACGATCGGTTCGTCGAATGTCTCGTGGAGCCGTTCCATGTGGGGAGTTTCCAGCGCGCGCACGGCCTCGATCGCCACACGGAGCGCTTCATCAGCGCGACGGTGCTTTCGCAAGTTGTTTCGTGTGGCCCGCAGGACCCGGAGAACCCGAGCCCGATCAAACCGCTGCCCTTCACAGTGCTCGCAGAAGCCCATAGCGTCCATTGCCTCGCTGATCCCAGCAAACCGAAGTGCGCTGACTGCATGTCAGTATACAGAGCCGACGCGGGGCTCCCCATCCGGAATCACCGCTGTCGAGCCGGCCGGCCCCCCGGCGTCCGACCTGACGGCCGGTTGAACCTGACATGTTCCTGGCTGCCGTCAGGCGCCCGGAGGTAGTATGTGCGAACCGCGTGCAGCCGCGCGAACCGTTCTTCCAACAGCTCTGGGGGCCTTCGATGATGATGAACCGGCGCCAGTTTGCTTGGGCAGCCGCTGCGGGCCCGGCTGTGTTCGCCCGCGTGCTCGACGTCCTCGCGGCACCAGCGCGGTACGACCTGATCGTCAAGGGCGGGCGCGTGCTCGATCCGTCGCTCAGGCTTGACGCAATCCGCGACGTGGCGATCGCCGATGGCCGCATCGCGACCGTCGGGGCCGACATTGCGGAGGACGCCTCGGAAACCATCGATGCGCGAGGCAAGGTCGTCGTGCCGGGTCTGATCGACGTCCATTGCCACGCCGCGCGCGTCAAAGACGGCCCCACCCTCTGCCTCGCGGATGGGGTGACAGGGTTCGTCGATGCGGGATCGCAAGGGGCGGATCGCATCCATGAGACGATTGCCGTCGCCAGGTCGGCGCCGCAACCCTGCCGCGTGCTGATCAACATCGGGCGCGCCGGCATCCTGCCTGACGGCGACACCATGGACATCAGCCGCGCCGACGTCGGCGCGGCGCGCGACGCCATCGCGAAGAACCGTGACGTGATCGCCGGCGTCAAGGCGCGCCTCTCACGGGATGTCGCCGGCGCCAACGATTACGAGGTGCTGCGACGTGCGCAGGACGTCGCTTCCTCCTTCAACCTGCCCGTGATGATCCACATGGGGCAGACGGTCTCGCCGCTGCCGAGACTCATGGATCTCCTCAAGCCCGGCGACATCGTCACCCATATGTTCGCGCCGCCACCGAACAGCATTGTCGACGAGACCGGCCGCATCCTGCCTGAAGTGCTTGCGGCCCGGCGCCGCGGCGTCTGGTTCGATCTCGGCAATGGACGCACCGGCCATCTGCGATGGGACATCGTCGAGCGCGTCATGCAGGCGGGCTTTTGGCCGGATACGTTCTCCACCGACTGGACGCCGGAAGGGCGCACCGCGCAGGTCATCGACTTTCCAAACGTCATGTCGAAGTTCCTGGATTTCGGCATGTCGCTCGATCAGGTGGTTGCCCGCGCGACCGTCAATGCGTCGCGCGTGTTCGAGGTGTTCCGCGATCGCGGCACGCTCAATGTGGGCGCCCCCGCCGACGTTGCAGTGCTCGAGCTGCGCCAGGGGTTGTTCGAATTCGTCGACAACTACGGGAACAGGCGGACCGGGCGCCAGCGACTCTTCCCGAGCGGGACCATTCTCGGCGGAAAGCGGGTCCCAGCGCGCGCGTAGCAGCGCGCCGGGCGAAGCGTCGGCCCTTGGGAAACGCCTCGTACGCGGCCGGGGTCGGCTCGCGCTGGCGCGCGTGCACGGGCTTGCCCGTCACGTTATCTGGAGCGTTTCCGACGTGACTCGAGAAAGGCAATGTCCTCGGC
>QHWJ01000259.1 GCA_003222535.1 Acidobacteriota bacterium
AGAAGAACACGCTGCAGGTAGCGCGCTCGACGCGGCGCCGCGAAGCGGCGGGCGAGGCGTGCCAACCGCAAACGAACGACCACTGGACCGTGGCTCGGTCGTTCGTTTGCGGTCGGCGCGCCTCACGGCTCGGCCTGCGGTGCAGGCCGCCCGCGTCGAGCGCCTCTGTGTCTCAGTGTCTCCGTGGCTTGTCCAAATCAATACGTCGGCGTCATTACGAAATGCTGTGCTCTAAGGCTGGGCGGGCTTTTTCTGCTCGACCAGCATCGCCCGGAACATCGCCTCTTGGATGTCCGCCTCGAGCGTGCAGGTGGCAGGGTCGATGAAGGGGTTCGGACCGCCCTTCTGAAGCTTCGCGTACTTCTCCTGCATGTTGTACTGGGCGCCGTGATCGCCAAGCTGCACGTCGCACGGCAGCGCATGCACGAGTTTGAACGAGCGCGTGAACTCGTCGACAAGCGCGGGCGTCAGCACCCCGGTCGGGCGCAAGCTGCAGCCGAACATGACGTCGTAGGTTCGTCCACCCTCCTGCGCCTTCATCGTCCAGGTCGTGCAGCCGCGGGTGTGGCCTGGCGTCAGATGCGCGACGAGCGTCGTGCCCCCGAGCGTCACTTCCTCTCCGTCGTGCAGGACCCTGTCGATCGGGTGCTCTTTGCCGCCAGGCTTCATCCCCCGGAGCGCGGGCACGTCCTCCGCCATCGCCATCACCTGCGCGCCGGTCAACTGCTTGACCAACGCATCACCTTCCTGATGATCGCCGTGCGCGTGGTTGCCGAGCAGGATCCTGGTGTCGGAGAACTTGAAGCCCAGTTGCTCGACCGACTTCTGAATCGTGGGCACATTCCGCTCGTACGTGCTGTCGATGAGGATATTGCCTTGTGGTGTCACGAGCAGGAAGGAGCTCAGCGTCCGGGTCCCCACATAATGAATGTTGCCGATGATCTTGTGGGGCGGAAACTGCCTCGTCTGGTCTTCCTCCGTGCCCATGTTGCGCGCCAGTATCAACCGGGGCGTATATGTCTGTCCCTGGACCGTGACCGCCGGATGGTCGGGCGGCGGCTGACCCTGTGCGTGGTTCATGGTCGAGCCCGGACCGAGGACGACCGCCGCGATGAGGCATGTGAACAGCTTCAACTCGCACATCTTCTTCACTGTGGCCTCCAAGATCACTGATGTGAACCGGGATTTCCATTCTGGCCGTCCCGCATGCGCATAGTTATACCTGTACTTCGCCGTACGTGATCCGTCCGGACACGTCCCGGGCGAATGTGGTCCGGAGCCCTTGCCGCTCTTATGACCATTTCGCGGATCGTGATTTCGAAATCTGGATCGTTCGGCGTTGAGGCGAGGGAACAGTAACGAAGCTTCGCCTCAACACGGCAGTCACGGTTCCGTCGAAGGCGCCGCGTAGATTGCCGTCATGCATCGAGGCGGAAGCATCCGGCTTCAAGCTCAGAGCGAGGAGAGCGGCGTCGCCGCCGGCGAACGGCTCCGGCTCGTTCTGCGGTTGGGCGTCGTCGATCTCAGCGAGACAGCGTCGGTGGCGGCCGAGGCTACCTCAGTTGCAGCACGGCGATCTTGTTCGCGCTGAGTTCCGCGTACCATGGGTTGCCAGCGGGGGCGACTGCAATGCCGAAGGGCTCGCTGCCATTGATCCGGCGGGCCTCGGTGATCAAACCAGCTGTCGTAATACGCGCGATGTTGCCGGCGTTGGACTGGGTAAACCAGAGTGAGCCGTCGGGAGCCGCGGCGATGCCCTCTGGACCGGCACCGGGCGCGAGCGGGAACTCCGTGACCACGCTCGTCGACGGATCGAGGCGTCCGACGGCGTTGGTAAATCGCTCCGTGAACCACACCGTGCCATCCGTGGCGATGGCGATCTGCCGTGGAGGGCCGCCCGGTACCGCTGTCTCGGTGATGACACCGCTCAGCGGGTCGAGTCTGCCGATTTGTTTGGCATCGGCCTCCGTGAACCACACGATCCCGTTGGGATCGACCGTGACGTCGGACGGGTTGGCGCCCGATGTCGTTATGGCGAACTGCGTGAACACGCCGGTGACCGCGTTGAAGCGCCAGATGCTGTTGTTGTTGAAATCCGTGACCCAGATGTCGTCGCCAAAAGCGGCGATTCCGTTGCCGATGGCGCTTGTGTTCGGCATGACTATGTCGGGCAAGACCTCCCCGAGGGTGGTTATGCGGCCCAGGGCCGGGTCGGACTTCGTGAAGTAGAGGATGCCGGCGGGTCCTTCCACGATGTCATTGGGGAAACAGAAGTCGCACACCGCGAATTCTGTGATGGCGCCGTTCGGCGTGATCCGGCCGATGTTGTGAAAAGAGAACACTTGGGACCGCACAAAGCTCTCGGTGAACCAGAAGTTCCCATCGGAGCCCATGGTGATGTGCTTCGGGTCGCTGTTGGCAGTAGGGATGCGGAACTGCTTCAGCCCTCCGATCGGCGCGGCCGGCGCGCCGGGAGCGAACACTATTGCCAGCCAGGCAACCACCAGAACCAGACGCAAACGTTTCAGTCTTAGTGGGTTCAACACAGCTCTACCTCCTTTTCGATTGATTCTGTCAACCTGTCTTGGAACCGGCGCACTTGCCGCAGGCACAGCGAACGGCACTCGAGTTTATCCAACGGGGGCGAATCGTATAGAGACCGCTGGAAATTCGTCAAGCACTCCACCGCTGAGCCGGCGAGAAAACAGCTGCGCCGGCTGAGCGAATCGCCGAGCGCTCTGCAGCCGGTAGTCACTACGGCCTGCTGGAGCCGGGCGATCGCCGCCGGACCACTCGTCACTGGAGCCTTGAGCCCTGAGCCCTGAGCCTTGAGACATGGGCACCGGTCGGCGGTAACATCGGATTGGGATCTGCTGGCGATGACCGGATGACGCACGTCGATTCGGCAGTATTGAACCTCACCGAACGGATATGTCGCCGATTCCAGACGTGGACCGGCCGGACGAACGTGTGGCTCGCGTTCCAGCTCACCAACCTGAGCATCATCGTCTACTTCATCTGGGTGGGGCATCTCTACTGGCTGAGCGGGGACCTGGCGTTGCGCGTTTTCGTCGCGCTGTTCTGCGGCGGCGTTTTCTTCATGCTGACACGGACCATCTTCAAGACGTCGATCGAAGCCTCGGAGGCCGAGGCCTACCGGCGGGTCGCGAAGGGACTCAGAAATCCGCGCCGCATCCGGGACGCCCAGCTGCGGATCGCGTTCCTCACGCTGTCAGCCGTGCTGTCCTATCCGCTCTGGCTCGCGTACGTCACCTTGCACCTGCGCTTCGTCCTGTTGACCGAAGCGCTCATCATCCTGACCACCGTGGTTCTGTATCTCCTCGCGTGCGACCCGCTACCGCCGTGCGCGAGCGGGGTGAGAGAGTGGCTTCGCGGGATGACGCGGGCGCGGAATGCAGACGCGCCCACGTCGCTTGTGTGACCACGACCGCGGGTAGACGTGGCGGGATCAGGTCACTTCTCGTCGACGAGCGCCTCGAGGATTTTCACCAGCGTTCGCTGCTGGTCGAGAGACAGTCGCGACAGCGGGAGAGACCGTCCTGCCATCTGCCTCAGCAGCCGCGCCCGGAGTCGCGCGCCCGTTGGCGTGAGGTGGAGCACTTTCACGCGGCGGTCCCGGGGCGAAGGCCGGCGCCGCACGAGACCCCGGGATTCCAGGCGATCGACCAGTCCGGTGACGTTCGAGGCGTCGCACGACAGCGTGTCGGCGAGCCGGCTCATGGGCAGGGGGCGCCCGGGCTCGATCAGGTGCAGCACGTGGCACTGGATGGGGGAGAGATCGAATTCGGCGCCCGACGCCGGCAGGTGCCCCCGCTGCGCGAAGAAGAATTTCATGAGGAGCTGCCAGGCCCGACAGGCATCCTGATCCGCCCGATTCATCGCGACTATTATATACCTGATAAAATATATAGTTGACTTTATCAACTATATGCGACTATTCTGGTCGCATTATGAACAGGCTGCGAATCATTCCCCTGGATGAAGAAGTGGTGTTTCCGGGTATGCCGGTCACCCTGCCGGTCGACGTGGGCGGCGACGCACAGGTGCTTCTGGTGCCCAGGCAGCAGAACACGTACGCCCGCGTCGGCGTCGTCGCGGAGGTGTCCGAGCGCGTGCGGCTCGCCGGCCGCGGGCTCGCCGTGTCGCTGATGGCCCTCCATCGCGCGATCCCCGGCGGAGCGAGCGCTGACCAAGACGGCGTGCTTCGGGTCGACTTCGAACCCCGACCAGACCATGCGCCGGCGACCAGCCTCACCCGCGAGCTGGAACGCGAATACCGCGCGGTCGTGGACGAGATCCTCGAGTTGCGGGGAGACGAGGGACGGATTCGCGCGTTCGTGCGGTCCATCGCCGACGCGGGCGCACTGGCCGACACCGCCGGCTACTCGCCCGACCTGAGCTTCACCCAGAAGTTGCAGCTGCTCGAAACCTTCGACATCGTCGAGCGGCTCGGGCTGGCGCTTCGGTTTCAGCGGGAGCGGCTGGCGGAGCTGCAGGTGCGCAAGCGCATTCGAGACGACGTGGAAGACGGCGCGCAAAAACAGCAGCGCGAGTATTTCCTGCGCCGTCAGATGGACGCCATTCGCAAGGAGCTTGGCGAGAACGACGGCTCCATTGCGGACGAATACCGTCAGAAGATTTCGAGCGCGGGCATGCCCGACCCGGTGCGGCAGCAGGCCGACCGCGAGGTGGCACGTCTCGAGCGCATGGGGGACACGAACGCCGAGTCGGCCATGATCCGGACCTATCTCGACTGGCTGCTGGCGGTCCCGTGGGCGAAGCGGTCCGAGGAGCGCCTGGATCCGGTGCATGCACGGGGAGTGCTCGACGCCGACCACGAGGGGCTCGATGACGTGAAACGTCGCATCACGGAGTACCTGGCGGTCCGCAAGCTCCGAACCGACCGCGGCATGACCGAGAACCGCCGGTCGGGGGTCATCCTCACCTTGATCGGACCTCCGGGTACGGGCAAGACCTCGATCGGCGAGTCGATTGCGCGCGCCACCGGGCGGCAGTTCGTCCGGATGTCGCTCGGCGGCGTTCGCGACGAAGCGGAAATCCGCGGCCATCGCCGCACGTACATCGGCGCGCTACCGGGGCGGCTCGTGCGCGCGCTGCGCGACGCGGGCACGATGAATCCCGTGATCATGCTGGACGAGGTGGACAAGCTTGGTGCGGACTGGCGCGGCGATCCGTCGGCGGCGCTGCTCGAGGTGCTCGACCCCGCACAGAATCACGCGTTTCGGGATCACTACCTCGACGTCGAGCTGGATTTGTCGCACGTGCTGTTCGTCGCGACGGCGAACGTTGCGGATACCATTCCACCGGCGCTGTTCGACCGGATGGAGGTGATCCGGTTCGACGGCTACACGACCGACGAGAAGGTGGCCATTGCCCGCGGGCATCTCTGGCCTCGGCAAGTCGAGCGGAACGGCTTGCGTGTCGAGGAAGTCGCAGTGGCGGAGGCGGTTCTGCGCCTGATCGTCACCGACTACACACGAGAAGCCGGCGTCCGGCAACTGGAGCGGGAACTTGGGACGCTCCTTCGGAAAACGGCGACCCGGATCGCGTCAACCGGCCAGACAACGCCGGTGGCCATCGATCGCGCGGCCGTGCTCGACGCGCTCGGGCGGTCCAGGTTCTTCCACGAGGCGGCGGTACGCACCGCCGTGCCCGGCGTGGCCACGGGCCTCGCCGTGACGGGCGTGGGCGGCGATGTATTGTTCGTGGAAGCGGCGTCCATGCCTGGCATGGGCGGACTGGTGTTGACCGGGCAACTGGGAGACGTCATGAAGGAATCGGCGCGAATTGCACTCACCTACGTGAAGTGTCACGCGTCCGACCTCGGGATCGACGAACACGCGCTCGATGGACGGGAACTGCACGTCCACGTGCCTGCGGGCGCCATACCGAAGGATGGGCCGAGCGCCGGGATCACCATGGTGACGGCGATTGCGTCGCTCCTGACGCGCCGGCCGGTCAAGAGCACGGTCGGCATGACGGGAGAAGTGACGCTGCAGGGCCGGGTGCTCCCAATTGGCGGCCTGAAGCAAAAGGTGCTGGCCGCCCATGCCGCGGGCCTCACCGAAGTGATTGTCCCTGAGCGCAATCAGC
>QHWJ01000342.1 GCA_003222535.1 Acidobacteriota bacterium
GTCCTTCAGCTCCACCGTGTGGCGGATCCGCCGGAGGCCGAGCCCCTGCACGACCGCCGCCTGATGGCGGTTGAACCCGACCGGGCTTCTCACGAGCGTCACCTTGACGGTGGCGCCCTTCGTATCCGTTCGCTGATTCGCCATGATCGTCACGCTCCCGGGCGCGCGAAGTCCGCGAGCTCTTTGCCGCGCAGCCGGGCGATCACCACCGGATCCTTGAGCGAGTCGAGCCCCGCAACCGTGGCGCGCACGACGTTGTGCGGGTTCGCCGACCCGAGCGACTTGGTCAGGATGTTGGTGATGCCCGCCGCCTCGACGACCGCACGCACCGCGCCGCCCGCGATGATGCCTGTGCCGTCGGGCGCCGGCTTGAGCAGCACGCTGCCCGCGCCGAAGGTCCCGACAACCCGGTGCGGAATCGTCGTGCCCTGCAGCGGCACGCGGATCAGGTTTTTCTTGGCCGCCTCGATGCCCTTCTTGATCGCCGACGGCACTTCCTTCGCCTTCCCGATGCCGAAGCCGACCACTCCGTGGCCGTCGCCGACGACGACCAGCGCGCTGAAGCTCAGGTTCTTGCCCCCCTTGACGACCTTGGTGACGCGGTTGATCGACACCACGTTGTCCTTGATGTCGAGCTGGCTCGGGTCGATACGCTCACGTGTTCTCATGTGTGTTCCCGGGCCGAGCGAGCTCGGCCCCTGTCAGAATTCCAGTCCCGCTTTGCGTGCAGCGTCCGCCACGGCGCGGATGCGCCCGTGGTACAGGAATCCGCTCCGGTCGAATACGACGCGCGTGATGCCTCTTTCGATCGATCGCTCGGCGATCGCCTTGCCGATCGCTTCGGCGCCCTTGACGTTGCCGCCACGCGCCGCCTTCTCCAGCGCGCCCTTCAGCGAAGGCTCGACGGTCGAGGCGGACACCAGCGTCTGGCCGTTCATGTCGTCGATCACCTGCGCGTAGATATGCGTCACGCTGCGGAACACGCTCAGGCGCGGCCGCTCTTTCGTCCCGGATATCCGCTTGCGCTGCCTCAGGTGGATCCGGACGCGGCGATCATCTTTCGTCTTGATCTTCATGACAGTCTCGGATATCTGGTCATCTGGTTATCTGGTCATTGGATTGAACGATTGAACATCGATGACCAGATGGCCACATAACCAATCGATGACCAGATGCGCTATTTCGCCCCCGTCTTGCCGGCCTTCTTCTTGAGCACTTCACCCGTGTAGCGCACGCCCTTCTGCTTGTACGGATCGGGCTCCCGGAGCCGGCGGATGTTCGCCGCCACCTGCCCGACCAGCTGGCGATCCACGCCGGCCACGGTGATGTGCGTCTGCTTGTCGATCGTCAGGTCGATCCCGTTCGGGATGTCGAACACGACCGCGTGCGAGTAGCCGAGCGCGAAGATGGCCTGTTTGCCCTTGAGCTCCCCGCGGTACCCGACGCCGACGATGTCGAGCTCGCGCTTGAACCCGAGCGTGACGCCGGTCACAGCGTTGGCGATGAGGGTCCTCGCGAGGCCGTGGAACTTGCCGAAGCTCTTGTCCTCGGTCGCCGTTTTTGCCATGAGCTGGCCGTCGGCGAGCTCGAAGTTGATGCCGGGGGGATGCGCCTGCCGCAGCTTGCCCTTCGGGCCCTGGACCTCTACGGCGCCGTCGACGACCTTGACGGTGACGCCTTTCGGAATCGTGATGGGCTTTTTTCCGATTCGTGACATATCTACTCTCGCGTCCAACGCTCAACGCTCAACGCTCACGTCTCAGTGCCCTGAGAGTTGAGGCTTGAGAGTTGAGTGCTACCAAATATTACAGAGGACTTCCCCACCGACACCTGCTTTGACGGCGGCGCGGCCGGTCATGACGCCGCGAGACGTCGTGAGGATGCTCGTGCCGAGCCCGGCCAGCACCTCCGGCACGTCCTGCTTGCCGAAATACACGCGGCGGCCCGGACGGCTGATGCGCTCAACACCGGTGATGAGGCGCTCGCCGTGCGGCCCGTACTTCAGGAAGAGACGCAGCGTCCTGGTCGCCGCCGTGGTGGTCGCGACCGTCTCGTCCAGCAGCTTGAAGCCCTGGATGTAGCCCTCGTCCTGGAGGATGCGGGCGATGTCGGCCTTGATCCGCGACGAGGGCATGTCGACGCGCGTGTGCTTGGCGGTCACCGCGTTGCGGATCCGCGTGAGCATATCTGCAATGGGGTCAGTCATACTCTCTCAACCTTGAACTTGGTAAGTTGGTCAATTGGTAAGTTGGTAAATGGAAATTCAACTCACCAATTCACCAATTCACCAACTCGCCAATTTACCAACTGCTCTTGGTCACCCCTGTGACGTCGCCGTCCAGCGCGAGCTTGCGGAAGCACAGGCGGCACAGCGCAAACTTCCGCATGTACGCGCGCGGACGGCCGCACAGGTGGCAGCGGTTGCGCAGCCGGATCTTGAACTTGGGTGCCTTGTGTTCTTTCGCGATCTTCGCTGTCGTGGCCATAAGCGCTTTGCCCTTCGCCCTTAGTTCTGCCGGAAGGGCATGCCGATGAATTGCAGGAGCTTTCGCCCTTCCTCATCCGTCCTCGCCGTCGTCACGACCGAGACGTTCATGCCGCGCGCCTTGTCGACCTTCATGTAGTCGATCTCGGGGAACAGCAGCTGGTCGCGCAGGCCGAGCGTGTAATTGCCGCGGCCGTCGAAGCCTCTGGGCGACACGCCCTTGAAGTCGCGCACGCGAGGCAGCGCGATGCTCATCAGGCGGTCCAGGAACTCCCACATCCGCTCTCCCCGCAGGGTGACCATCGAAGCGATGGGCATACCCTTGCGGACCTTGAACGCCGCGATCGACTTCTTGGCGCGGCGTGTCACCGGCTTCTGCCCGGTGATGCGCGCCAGCTCGTCGGCGCCCGTGTCGATGAGCTTCGCGTTCGCCGTCGCCTCGCCGAGGCCCATGTTCACCACGACCTTCTCGATCCGCGGGACGGCCATCACGTTCTTGTAGCCGAACTCCTTCTGGAGCGCCGGCACCACGTCCTTCTGGTACTTCTCTTTCAACCTGGTCATTTGTCGACCACTCCCTCGCACTTGCGGCAGACGCGGACCTTGCGGCCGTCGCCGAGCATCTTGTGACCGACGCGCGTCCGCGCGCCGCACTCGGGACAGACCAGCTGAACGTTCGACACGTGCAGCGACGCCTCGCGTTCGACGATGCCCCCCTTGACGTTCTTACCGGGGTTCGGCTTCGTGTGGCGCTTGATCATGTTCACGCCTTCGACGATCAGGCGGATCGTGCCGTTCTTGCCGGGCAGCACCTTCAGCACGCGGCCCTTCCTGCCGCGGTCCTTGCCCGTGATGACCAGCACGTTGTCGTTCTTGCGGAGCGACGTCGCTAAACGGCTCATATCTTCTTCCTGTAGGGCGAGCCTGAAAGAGTCGCCCTACAGGACCTCCGGAGCGAGCGAGATGATCTTCATGAACCGTCGCTCACGCAGCTCCCGGGCCACGGGCCCGAACACGCGCGTGCCGATCGGCTCGTTGTTGTCGTTGATGAGGACGGCGGCGTTGCGGTCGAACCGGATGTAGCTGCCGTCGCGGCGGCGCTGTTCCTTGACCGTCCGCACGATCACCGCCTTGACGACCTGCCCCTTCTTGACGGTGCCTTCCGGCGTCGCTTCCTTGACCGACGCCGTGACGATGTCGCCGAGCCGCGCGTAACGCCCGGTCGAGCCGCCGATCGGGTTGATGACGGCGATCTTGCGCGCGCCGGAATTGTCGGCGACGTCCAAGATCGATCGCATTTGAATCATGAGTGCTTCTCCGCGGTCGGGCAGGCCGCCTGGGCCGGGCCGGGCGGGCAGGGTAAGTGCTCACCTACGAGACCCACCTGACCCATCTGACCCACGTGACCCATCTAGGCTTCCGCCGACTTGCGCACGACGCGCATCAGCGCCCAGCGCTTGCGACGGCTCATGGGCCGCGTCTCGACGATCGCGACCAGGTCGCCGGCCTTCGCTTCGTTCTTCTCGTCGTGGACCATGAACTTCGAAGTGCGTCGCTCGGTCTTGCCGTACAGCCCGTGGCGCACCTGCCACTCCACGGCCACGACGATGCTCTTCTGCATCTTGTTGCTGACGACGACGCCGACCTTCTCAGCTTTCTCTGCCATAGTTGTTCTCTGAAGTTGGCGAGTTGGTGAATTGGTGAATTGGTGAAATCAAGTCACCAAGTCACCAAGTCACCATCTCGCCACTTACGCTCGTTTCTGTCGTAGCACGGTTTTCACCCGCGCGAGATCGCGGCGCACCGTGCGAACCTTGTCCGGCGCTTCGAGCTGCCCCATGGACTTCTGAATGCGCATCCGGAACAACTGGTCCGAGAGGTCGCGCTCCTTGACGCCGAGCTCGTCGGCGCCGAGGTCGCGCAGGTCGGCGGCCTTCATAGCATCTTCTCCTGGGCGAAGCGGGTCGCGAACTTGGTCAGGATCGGCAGCTTGGCGGCCGCGAGCCGCATCGCTTCGCGCGCGTCCTTCTCGGTGACCCCTTCCATCTCGAACAGCACGCGGCCGGGCCGGACGACGCACACCCACTGTTCGGGCGCGCCCTTGCCCTTGCCCATTCGGGTTTCCTGCGGCTTCTTCGTGATCGGCTTGTCCGGGAACACGCGGACCCAGATCTTGCCACCGCGCGCGATGAAGCGGGTCATCGCCACGCGCGCCGCTTCAATCTGGCGATCCGTCAGCCAGCAGGGCTCGATCGCCTTCAACCCATAGTCGCCGAACGACACATCGGACCCCCGCCAGGCCTTGCCGGCCATGCGGCCGCGCTGCTGCTTCCGAAACTTCACCTTCTTGGGCATCAACATAACGGTGAATCCTACAGTTGGTGAGTTGGTGAGTTGGTGAGTTGGTGAATGAAAATCACCAAAGTCACCAATTCACTAAGTCACCAATTTCATGCTCTCGCCTGCGGTCTCCGCGGCGCTCGTTCCCGGTACTCTTCCTCACGCCCGCGCTGCTGCTTGCGGAACTTCACCTTCTTGGGCATCAACATAACGGTGAATCCTACAGTTGGTGAGTTGGTGAGTGGGTGAGTTGGTGAATGAAAATCACCAAGTCACCAATTCACCAAGTCACTAATTTCATGCTCTCGCCTGCGGTCTCCGCGGCGCTCGTTCCCGGTACTCTTCCTCACGCCCGCGCTGCGGAACAAGGCGCTCGCCCTTGTAGAGCCACACCTTGATGCCGATCTGACCGTAGGTCGTGTTCGCCTCCGCGAAGCCGTAATCGATGTCCGCGCGCAGCGTCTGCAGCGGCAGCTGGCCGTGCAGATACCATTCGGACCGCGCGATCTCGGCGCCGTTCAAGCGGCCGGACACGCGCACCTTGATGCCGCGCGCGCCGAAGCGCAGCGCCGATTCGACCGCCTTGCGCATCGCGCGGCGGAACGCCACGCGCTTCTCGAGCTGCATCGCCACCGACTCGGAGATGAGCTGTGCGTCCAGCTCGGGCTTCTGGATCTCCTGGATATTGATGAACACTTCGCGGCTGGTCTTCTTCTGGATCTCCTGCTTCAACTTGTCGACCTCCGTCCCCTTCCGGCCGATGATGATGCCCGGTCGAGAGGTGTAGATGTCGATCTTCAGCTTGTTCGCGGCGCGCTCCGTCTCGATCTTCGCGACGCCGGCGTGCGCGAACCGCTTCTTCAGGCTCGAGCGCAGCGCGAGGTCCTCGTGCAGGAGCTTCGCGTAGTCGCGATCCGAGTACCAGCGCGAGCGCCACGTCTTGTTGAACCCGAGACGGAATCCAATCGGGTGAACCTTCTGCCCCACGGTTACTCCTCCACGTTCCTGGTCTCCTCCGCATCACCGGTTCCGCGCTTCGCGGCCGGCGGGGTCGTCGCCGACTTCGCCGCCCGCGCCCGCCGCCTCGGCGCGGCCGCGCCGTCGGGGGCCGGCACCGCCACGATCTTTTCCGGCCGCTCCGACACGAGCACCGTGAGGTGCGCCGTCCGCTTCAGGACGCGGAACGCCCGGCCCATCGGCGCGGGCCGCACGCGCTTGGCCGACGGCCCCTGGTTGGCGTAGCAGGCGGAGACGAACAGCCGATCGACGTCACCGCTGAATCCTTCTTTGTTCGTCGCGTTCGCAATCGCCGAGCGGAGCACCTTGGAGATGTCCGCGGCAATCGCCTTGCGCGTGAACCTGAGCGTCGCGAGCGCACGGTTGACGTCCTTGCCGCGAATCAGCGCGAGGACGAGCCCCGCCTTCTGAGCCGACGTCCGCACGTACCGCGCGGTGGCCTGCGCCTGAATCATGATGACATCTCCTGCTTAGCTCGCGGCGCCCCCCGGCTTCGCGCCCGTCGCGGCCGGAGCCGGCGCGCCCGGCGCGCCGACCGTCGCCGCCTTTTCCGCCACCTTGGTCGTGTGTCCCTTGAACAGCCGCGTGGGCGCGAACTCGCCCAGTTTGTGGCCGACCATGTTCTCCGTCACGTACACGGGAATGAACTTCCTCCCGTTGTGGACCGCGAGCGTGTGTCCCACCATCTCCGGCACCACCGTCGATCGGCGCGACCAGGTCTTGATGATCTTCTTCTCGGCCAACCGATTCATCACCTCGACCTTCTCGAGGAGGTGGGTGTCGACGAAAGGGCCTTTTTTCAACGAGCGTCCCATATCAGTGTCTCTCGCAGTTGGTGACTTGGTGGGTGGGTGACCTGGTGATTGAATTCACCAACTCACCAATTCACCAACCCGCCAATTATTTCTGCCGCCGCTGCACGATGAACTTGTCGGTGGACTTGCTGTTCCGCGTCTTGTAGCCCTTGGTCGGGAGGCCCCACGGCGTCACCGGATGACGGCCGCCCGACGTCTTGCCTTCGCCGCCGCCCAGCGGGTGGTCGACCGGGTTCATGGCCACACCGCGTACGTGGGGCCGCTGGCCGAGCCAGCGGCTGCGCCCCGCTTTGCCGATCGACACGTTCTCGTGATCGATATTGCCGACCTGACCGATCGTCGCGAAACACTCCATGTTGATTTTGCGGATCTCGCCCGACGGCATCTTGACCGACGCGTACTCGCCTTCTTTGGCGACCAGCTGCACCGACGATCCGGCGCTGCGCGCGATCTGCCCGCCCCGGCCCGGCCGCAGCTCCACGTTGTGAAGGAGCGTGCCGAGCGGGATGTTCTTGAGCGGCAGCGCGTTGCCCGGCAGGATGTCGACGTTCTGCCCGGCGACGATCGTGTCGCCCACCTTCAGGCCGACCGGCTGCAGGACGTAGCGCTTCTCGCCGTCGGCGTAGGTCAGCAGCGCGATCCGCGCCGACCGGTTCGGGTCGTACTCGATCGTCGCCACCGTCGCCGGAATGTCGAGCTTGTCGCGCTTGAAGTCGATGATGCGGTACATCCGCTTGTGGCCGCCGCCGCGCCACCACGACGTGAGGTGCCCCTGGTTGTTGCGGCCGCCCGTGCTGTGCATCGGCTCGACGAGCGGCTTGTGCGGCTCCCGCGTGGTGATGTCGTCGAAGGTCTGCACGGTCTGAAACCGCGTGCCGGGCGACGTCGGGTTCAATTTGCGAAACGGCATAGGTGAATCTCGAAGTTGGCGGGTTGGCGACTTGGTGACTTGGTGAATGTAATTCGCCAAGCCACCAACTCACCAATTCACCAACTACGCCCCCTCCAAAAACTCTGGAATCTTCGCGCCTTCGCGGAGCTTCACATAGGCTTTCTTCCAGTCCGATCGGCGGCCCGCGAAACGCCCCTGCCGCTTGATCTTGCCGTGCGAGATGGTCGTCCGGACGCTCTCGACCTTCGCCCCGAGCAGCTGCTCCACGGCGTGCTTGACCTGAATCTTGTTCGCGCCGCGCGCCACCTCGAACACAATCGTCCGGCCGTCTTCGCGCAGGATCGACGTCTTCTCCGTGATGAGCGGCCGGCGGATCACGTCAGTCAGTTTCATATCGTTCGCCCGGCTGAAAGCCTCGCGCTCCATCTGACGGCCGCGCTCCGGAGCGCGAGCCTTTCAGGAAACGAGCCTAGGCCAGCGCCTCCTGCAGCTTTTCGAGCGCGCCCCGCGTCGTCACGACGCTGCGCGCGTCGATCACGTCGCGGGCGGTGAGCGCGGTGCTCGCCACGAGCGACACGCCGGGAATGTTGCGGACCGACCGCGACAGCATCTCGTCCGCGGCGACGTCGACGAGGACCGCCTTGCCGGTGACGCCGAGCCGCTCGAGCAGCTCCGCCGCCGCCTTCGTCTTCGCCTCGCCCGCCGTCAGCGCGTCGACGACGATCACCTCGCCGTCCTTCATCTTCTGCGTGAGCGCGGCGCGCAGCGCGCCGCGCTCCACCTTCCTCGACAGCTTGAAGTCGTAGCTGCGCGGCTCGGGACCGAACACCGTGCCGCCGTGGCGCCAGAGCGGGTTGCGGACGGATCCGACCCGCGCGCGGCCGGTGCCCTTCTGCTTCCACGGCTTCTTGCCGCTGCCGCTGACGTTGGCGCGGTTCTTCGTCGCGTGCGTGCCCCGGCGCCCGGCCGCGTTGGCATGCACGACGGACTCCCACATGAGATCCGTGTTCACCCGCCCACCGAAGACCTCGTCGCGCACGTCGATCGCGCCGACCTTCTTGTTCTCGCTGTTCACGACAGTGAGTTGCATTTTGGTGTCTCTCGCACTTGGCGACTTGGCGACTTGGCGACTTGGTGACTTGGTGACTTGGTGACTTGGTGATTTAATTCACCAACTCACCAACTCACCAACTCACCAACTACTTCTTCCCCTTCTTCGGTTTCTCGACCTGCGCCACCTTGAGCTTCTTGAGCGTGACCGCCTTGCGGACGATCACGTAGCCGCTCGGCGCCCCGGGGATCCCGCCTTCGAGGATCAAGAGGTGGTTCTCCGGATCGACGCGCAGCACCTTGAGGTTGTGAATCGTCACGCGGCCGCCGCCCATCCGGCCCGCGGCGCGCATGCCCTTGACGACGCGCGACGGAAATGACGACGCGCCGATCGATCCGGGCGCGCGATGAAACATCGAGCCGTGGGTCGCCGCGCCGCCGGCAAAGTGATGCCGCTTGATGACGCCCTGAAAACCCTTGCCGCGGCTGGTGCCGACGACGTCCACGCGCTCGCCGTTGTTGAAGATCGAGCAGAGCACCTGATCCCCTGCCTGCGGCTGATCGCCGCCGGACACGAGCTTCACCTCGCGGCGCACGCGCGTCGCCGGCACGTTCGCCTTCTTGAAATGCCCCGTGGTCGGCTTGTTCGCCTTCAGCGGCGCCTCCTCGACCAGGCCGAGCTGCACCGCCTCGTAGCCGTCGTTTTGCGCGGTCTTCGACTGGACGACGACGCACGGGCCCGCCTTGATGACCGTGGCCGGATGCACGGTCCCGTCCGCATCGAAGATCTGAGTCATGCCGACTTTGCGGCCGATGATTCCAGTGACCATCTGTTTGTCCTTGGTCCTTGGTGCTTAGGCCTTGGTCCGTCCTTCGTCCCGGGTCCGAGGTCCCGTTCCGCTGGCCATTACTTGTGTTCTTTCCCGAACGCCTTGATCTCCACGTCCACGCCGGCCGGCAGATCGAGCTTCATCAGGGCGTCGACGGTCTGGGGCGTCGGCTCGAAGATGTCGATCAGCCGTTTGTGCGTCCGGATCTCGAACTGTTCGCGCGATTTCTTGTCGACATGCGGCGAGCGCAGCACGGTCCATTTGTTCTTCGACGTCGGCAGCGGAATCGGCCCCGCCAGCCGCGCCCCGGTGCGCTTGGCCGTGTCGACGATTTCGGTCGTCGACTGATCGAGCACACGGTAATCGTATGCTTTCAGGCGGATTCGAATCTTGTCGCTGAATGAGGCTGTGGTCATTATTTCCCCTGCATCCTCGCCACAACTTCTTCACTGACGTCCCGTGGCGCCGGTTCGTAGCGGTCGAAATGCATCGAGTAGGTCGCGCGCCCCTGCGTCCGCGAGCGCAGATCGGTCGCGTAGCCGAACATCTCCGAGAGCGGCACGCGCGCCTGGATGATCTGCGTGCCGCCGCGGTCTTCCTGCGACTGGATCTGGCCGCGCCGGCTGGACAGGTTGCCCATGACGTCGCCCATGTAGTCCTTCGGTACGACGACCTCGACACGCATCACCGGTTCGAGCAGCACGGGCTTGGCCTTCTTCGCCGCGTCCTGGAACGCCATCGAGCCGGCGATCTTGAACGCCATTTCCGACGAGTCGACGTCATGGTACGAGCCGTCGTACAGCTCGATCCTGACATCGTCAATCGGGTAGCCGGCGAGGACGCCGCGCGTCAGCGCTTCCCTGATGCCTTCCTCGATCGGCTTGATGAATTCCCTGGGGATCGACCCGCCGGCGGTCTCGTTTTCGAAGACGTAGCCGGTACCCGGCTCGCCGGGATACAGATGGATCTTCGCGTGGCCGTACTGCCCGCGGCCGCCGGTCTGCTTCACGTACCGGCCGTCGCCGTCCGCGGCCTTCGTGAGCGTCTCCTTGTAGGCGACCTGCGGCTTGCCGACCGTCGCCTCGACGTTGAACTCGCGCTTCAGGCGGTCGACGATGATCTCGAGGTGCAGCTCGCCCATGCCGTGGATGATGACCTGACCGGTCTGCCGATCGGTCTCGACGCGGAAGGTCGGATCCTCGGCCATCAGCTTCTGCAGGCCGAGCCCGAGCTTCTCCTGATCGACCTTGGTCCTGGGCTCGATCGCGAGCGAGATCACCGGCTTGGGGAAGTCCATCGACTCGAGGACGATCGCGCTGTTCTCGTCGCAGAGCGTGTCGCCCGTGGACACGCTCTTCATGCCGACGGCCGCGGCGATGTCGCCGGCGTACACTTCTTTGATGTCCTCGCGCTTGTTCGCGTGCATCTTCAGGAGGCGGCCGATGCGCTCGGTGCGCTGCTTGGTCGCGTTGTAGACGCTGCCGCCGGACTTCAGGACGCCCGAGTACACGCGGAAGAACGTGAGCTGGCCGACGAACGGGTCGGTCATGATCTTGAACGCGAGCGCGGCGAACGGCGCGTTGTCGGACGCCGGGCGCTCGATGAACGTCTCTTCCTTCGTGTTCGCATCGAGGCCGATGATGGCCGGGACGTCCAGCGGCGACGGCAGGAAGTCGACGACCGCGTCGAGCAGCGGCTGCACGCCCTTGTTCTTGAAGGCCGAGCCGCAGATGACCGGCACGAACGCCGCCTCGCCCTTGCCCCGTACGGAGCTGTTGACGCGCTTGCGGAGCGCCGCCTTGATCTCGTCTTCGCCGATCTCTTCGCCTTTGAGGTACTTCTCGAGGATCTTGTCGTCGGCTTCGCTGACTTTCTCGATCAGCTGCTCGCGGTAGTGCTTCGCGTCGTCCATCATGTCGGCCGGAATCGCGCCGACGACGTAGTCGGCGCCCATCGTTTCGTCGTTGTACGTGATCGACTTCATCCTGATGAGGTCGACCACGCCGACGAACCTGTCCTCGGAGCCGATGGGAAGCTGAATCGCGACCGGGTTGGCCTCGAGCTTGGTGATGATCTGATCGAAGGTGCGCTTGAAGTCCGCCCCGATGCGATCCATCTTGTTGACGAAGCACATGCGCGGCACGCGGTATTTGTCGGCCTGCCGCCAGACGGTTTCCGACTGCGGCTCGACGCCTGCGACCGCGTCGAACACGGCGACCGCGCCGTCGAGGACGCGCAGCGACCGCTCGACTTCGGCCGTGAAGTCCACGTGGCCCGGCGTGTCGATGATGTTGATACGGGTGTCGCGCCAGAAGCAGGTGGTGGCGGCGGACGTGATGGTGATGCCGCGTTCCTGCTCCTGCTCCATCCAGTCCATGACGGCAGTGCCTTCGTGCACTTCGCCGATTTTGTACGTAATCCCGGTGTAGTACAGGATCCGTTCCGTCGTGGTCGTCTTCCCGGCATCGATGTGCGCCATGATGCCGATATTCCGCGTCTTTGCTAACGGTGTCTGCCTGGGCATTGCTTTGACTCAAACTTGGTGACTTGGTGAATTGGCGACTGGGTGACTTCAAATCACCAACTCACCAATTCACCCACTCACCAATTACCATCGATAATGTGCGAAGGCTTTGTTCGCCTCCGCCATCCGGTGCGTGTCCTCGCGTTTCTTCACCGCGCCACCTCGAAGATTGGCGGCGTCGAGCAGCTCGTTGGCCAGCTTCTCCTGCATCGTCTTCCCGTCGCCCCGCGACGTCGCATAGCCGACGATCCAGCGGATGCTGAGCGAGAGGCGTCTGTTGGGATTCACTTCGACGGGGACCTGATAGTTGGAGCCGCCGACGCGGCGCGACTTCACTTCGAGGCTCGGCTTGACGTTGTCGATCGCCTTTTTGAAGACCTTGAGCGGATCGTCGCTCGTCTTCTCCTTGATGATGTCGAAGCTCTTGTAGAGGATGCGCTCCGCGGTGCTCCGCTTGCCGTCGCTCATGACGCAGTTGATGAACTTGCTCACGAGGGCGCTCTGGTAGAGCGGGTCCGCTTCGATTTCGCGCTTCTGGACGACTCGTCTACGCGGCATATCACTGGATCCTTGTATCTCGGATTGAGGATTTCGGAATGCGGATTGCACCCGCATTCCGAGCGAATCCGCCTTCCGATTGACTCCGCAATCCGCAATCCGCAATCCGCAATTCGTCAGGCCTTCTTCGGGCGCTTCGCTCCGTACTTCGAGCGCCCTTGCATGCGCCCGGCCACGCCGACGGCGTCAAGCGTGCCGCGGACGACGTGGTAGCGAACGCCGGGCAGATCCTTGACGCGGCCGCCGCGAATGAGCACCAGCGAGTGCTCCTGGAGGTTGTGGCCCACGCCGGGAATGTAGGTCGTCACCTCGATGCCGTTGGTCAGCCGCACGCGCGCAACCTTTCGCAGCGCTGAATTCGGCTTCTTCGGCGTCTGGGTGAAGACGCGCACGCAGACGCCGCGTTTCTGCGGGCTGTTCTGCAGCGCCGGGCTCTTGGTCTTGCTGACGATCTTCTTGCGCCCGTCGCGCACGAGCTGACTGATGGTCGGCATATCTGATCTCGTCATCGGGTCATCTGGTTATCTGGTCAATGAAGAAATCCAATGACCAAATAACCAGATAACGAGATGACCACATGTTGGCCGCGCCGGCGCGGCGAAACTGTCGCTTCAGGCCTAGAAGCCTCGCGGCTTGGCGCCTGAAAACCCTATGACCCAAAGTTCGAATTGGTCGCGACGGACGGTCTCCCCCGGCGGGAAAACGCAGGCCGGGGACGCTATTTCCAAGCGGCTGAAGCTAGATAGGGTGTCCTAGCCCCGACAGAACCTGACGAATATAGCACGGGGTTTCGGAACCGTGCAACCGGCTGAGCCGCTTATGGCCGGGACGGAGCGGCTGCGGCTGGGATGGGAGCGGCCTGGTGGGGGTTCAAACCGGCCCGCTTCATCACGACCTCGATCCCCGCCTTGTCGATCGCCTTGCCGTAGGCCTCCTCTGGCATGACCAGCTTCCGGGTGACCAGGTCCATCAGCGCGTCGTTGAGCGTGACCATGCCCACGTTCTTCCCCACCTGCATCATCGACTGGACCTGGAACGTCTTGCTTTCGCGAATCAGGTTGCTGATCGCCGAGGTCACGATCAGCACCTCGAGCGCCGCCACGCGGCCGCCGCCGATCTTCTTGCACAGCGTCTGCGAGATGACCCCCTTCAGCGACTCCGACAACATCACGCGGATTTGCGCCTGCCGGTCGGCCGGAAACTGATCGATGACGCGGTCCACCGTCGACGCCGCCGTCGAGGTATGCAGCGTGCCGAACACGAGGTGACCGGTTTCCGCCGTCTCGATCGCGATCGCCACGGTTTCCAGATCGCGCATCTCGCCGACGAGCACGATGTCCGGGTCCTCGCGCAGCGCCGCGCGCAGCGCCCCCTTGAACGAACCGGTGTGCGTGTGCACCTCGCGCTGATTGATCACGCACTGCTTGTTCTCGTGGACGAACTCGATCGGGTCCTCGATCGTGATGATGTGATCGTGGCGCGTCTGGTTGATGTGATCGACCATCGCGCAGAGCGTCGTCGACTTGCCGGAACCGGTCGGCCCCGTGACGAGGACGAGCCCCTTGCTCAGCCGGCACAGATTGAGGATCGCCGCCGAGAGCCCGAGCTGCTCCGCGGTGAGAATCTTGCTGGGAATCACGCGGAACACGCCTCCGCGCCCTTTGCGGTCCATGAACAGGTTCGCGCGGAACCGCGCCAGCCCGGGAATCTCGTAGGCGAAGTCGGTGTCGTGCGTCTCCGCGAACTCGTGGCGATTCTTGTCAGGCGTAATCGGATCCAGCAGGCGGACGATGTGGTCCGCGTTGAGGATCGGCGCGGCCGGATCGAGCGGCTGCATCTTGCCGTCCTTGCGGACCATCGGCGGGATACCCACCGACAGATGCAGGTCGGACGCGCCCGCCTGGACCATCATGCGAAACAGCCCATCGACGTGATTCGCGGGCCGGGCGGCTTCCGCGGGTTCAAGTGTCATGCTTCGCTCGTTTCCCGGAGCTCGACGATGTGTGCGGTGTTCACGATGACCGTGGCGTCCTCCGTCTCGACGTACCGGAACGTCTCCTGTCCGCGCGCGTAGTCGCTGAGGCGATCGCGTCCGCTCGGGCGGTACACGCGGACCCGACCGTCGACCGTGCGTCCGTTCGACAAGACCATGTGAACCTCGCGCTCGGTCGCGACGCTGTAGCCCGGGTCGAGCTGGGCCTCGATCGTATCGGCCCTCAGCGTCACGAGGACGACCTGCGACCGGTTGTACATCACCGTGTAAGGAATGATCTCGGCGGCCAGCTCGAACGGAAAAAACCCGCCCTCGGCGTTGAGCAGGTCGGCGACCCGCTCGGGTCCGACATGGGACGCTCGCGAACCGGCCAGGAAAAAACATCCCCGGATGGTCGCACCGGTAGTGAGCGTCAAAGCCGCTTCCACGCGCCGTTTCTCGATTCGGAACTCGGACACGTCAGGGGGGCCTATCGGCCCGAGGGGCGCAAAACTTTCACATCAGCCGATATGTCTCGATATATATTCAGTTTCGGGAGACCCCATGGGATTCACGCCAACCGATACGATCTGGTTCAACGGGCAGCTCGTCCCCTGGGCAGATGCCCAAGTGCACGTGCTGGCGCACGGCCTTCATTACGGGACGGGAGTCTTCGAGGGAATGCGCTGCTACCCGACCGTTGACGGCCCGGCCGTTTTCCGACTCGACGTGCATCTCGAGCGCTTCTATGCCTCTGCGGCGATCTACGACCTGGAGATCCCGTACACGCAAGACAGGCTGACTGCGGCCACGCATGAGCTGATTCGGGCCAACCGCCTGGAGTCGGCGTATCTGCGGCCCATCGCGTTCTTCGACGCTGCGACGCTGAGCGTCTGGACCAGGGAGTGTCCGGTGACGGTGGCGATTGCGGGCTTTCCCACCGGCGCCTATCACGCCGGCGGGCCCGACCACGGCGTCCGCGTGACCATCTCGCCCGTTCGCAAGTTCGACAACAGCGCCATCCCGGCCTGGGCCAAGGCCTGCGGCCAGTACATCAACTCGGCGCGCGCGGTGAACGAAGCGCAGCGCCGGGGGTTCGATGAAGCCATCCTGCTCAATTCCCAGGGCCTGGTCGCCGAAGGCTCCGGCGAAAACCTGTTCGTCGTGAAGGGGGGCGCGATCGTCACGAACGACAAGGACGCCGGCATCTTGATGGGCGTCACGCGCGCGTCGATTCTCGAGATCGCCCGCGACCTGGACCTCCCCACCCGCGTGGCGCCGATCTCGATCGAAGACATGCTGGGCGCCGACGAGCTGTTCTTCTCCGGCACCGCCGTCGAAGTGACGCCGATCCGCGAAGTCGATGGCCGTGCAATCGGCGACGGTAAGCCCGGCCCGATCACGCGTCGTCTTCAGCAGACGTTCAATGAAGTGGTCCGCGGACAGCGTGCGGAATACCGTAAATGGCTGTCCTTCGTCAGGCAGCCGGTTACTTCTTAGAATCAAGGAGTGAAGTATGCGCCGTCTATGGTTCACGATTCCGGTGCTCGCGCTGTCCACCGCCACTCTGTTCGCGCAGGCGCCCGCCGCCAGGGCCGCCGCGAGGCCGGCCGCCGCCAGGCAGTCTGCGACCGCGGCGAAGCAACCGCTGGTCGAGTTCGAGATGATGACGTGGCCCGAAGTGAAGGCCGCGATGGCCGCCGGCAGGACAACGGCGCTCGTCTACACGGGCGGCACCGAGCAGCGCGGCCCGCAGAACGTCAACGGCGGCCACACGCTGATGGGACGCGAGATCGTCAGGACGATTGCGCTCCGTCTGGGCAACGCGATCGCGATGCCCGTGCTGCCGTACACGCCGAACAACGCGAGCGCCGATCTGCCGGGCACGATCGGCCTCACACCCGAGATCCTCGGCGTCGTGCTCGAGCGGGTCGTCGAGCAGTCGATGACGACCGGCTTCAAGAACGTCGTCATCATGGGCGATCACGGCGGCGGGCAGCCGGCGACCTACACCGAAGTCGCGAAGAAAATGGACGCCAGGTACGCGCCGGAAGGCAAGCACGTCTACTTCTGCGACCAGGTCTACGCGAAGGCGCAAGGCGACTTCGACAAATGGCTGATCGAGCACGGCTATCCGAGCAGCTCGCACGCCGGGATCCCCGACACTTCGACGATGCTCTATCTCGGAGGGGACAAGGGGTGGGTGCGCAAGGAGCTGATCGCGACCGCGGAGGGCGATCCGGTTCCGCCACCTGGAGCGCGCGGCCGCGGCCGCGGGGCCGATCCGAACGCGCCGCCGCGCAAGAACAACGGCATCACCGGCGACGCGCGCAAGTCCACCGCTGCGCTCGGCAAGATGGCGTTCGACATCAAGATCGACTATGCCGTGAAGCAGATCCAGGGTTTCCTCGGCACCGCGGCGAAGAACACCGCACAGCAGTAACCGTCGAAGGCAGGCCTCGACAGGTCGAGTAGGTCGCGTAGGCCGGGTGGGCCTACCGGACCTACCCGACCTACTAGACCTACCCGACCCACCCGACCTACCCGACCTACCAGACCTACCAGACCTACCTGACCTACTAGACCTACCAGACCTACCTGACCTACTAGAGACCCACCAGACCCGGCGGGAATCCGAGTAAGCTGATAGTCGATGGACACGCCGGTCTCCGCCGCGCCGGCCAACCGAGGCGTCGGGCCGTCAGTCGTCGGCCAGCTGCTGCGCGATCGCAGCCTTCGGCTGGCGTCGGGGCTCGCCATCGCCGTCGCCATTCCCGTGGCGGTGCTGTTCTACTTTCAGTTCCGTTCGATCACGGATCTCGGACGCTCGTCCGCCGTCGTCCTGCGGCAATTGAGCCAGGAGACCGCGGACGGCGTCGCGCAAAGCCTGCAGGACGTCTTGAAGACGCCGTACATCAACGTCCTGCTCCGCGTCTCGCAGGCGCAGACCGAGCCGCTCGACCTGCCGCTCATCGCGCCGACGATCGAGCAGGGGTTGGCGGCCCAGCCGTTCGTCAGCCGCTATTACGTGTGGTCGGACGAGACGAAGGATCATCGAGACGAGGTGCTGGCCTACGATCGCGAGCATCACGCCTTCACCGCGGATGTGCCCGAAGCCGCGATGATCGTCGCGCGCTTCCGCGAGCTCGCGCCGCAAAAGCACGCCATCGCCGTGTTCGAGACCCTGATCGACGGCCGCCGCACGTACTTTCAGGCGCAGTTGCGATTCAGGTTTCCGGCGCGCGACCGGCTGACCAGTTTCGTCGCCCTGCGCGTCGACGCCGAGCAGCTGCGCCGGGAATTCCTCCCCGCGTTCATCATCGGGCGGCTGAAGACGGTCGAGGGGCCGACCGGTTTTCCGCCGCTCGCCGTGACGGTCATCGACAGCGGCGGCCGCGTGCTCTTTCCCGCCGGCGGACCGGCGCCCAGGCAGCACGTTGACGAGCGAACGTTCCCGCTCGTCTTCTTCGAGCCGGAGCTCCAACGCTTCATCGCGCCCGAGGATCACAAGCTGGAAACGTGGCGGCTGCTGACGGGCTACGGCGATCAGACGATTCCACAAATCATCGCGGCGCGGGCCCGCCCGCAGCGCGCCATGATGGCGATGCTGGCCGGTATCATGGCGCTTGGCGTCTTTTTCGTCGTGCGCGCCGCGGCGCGCGAAGTCCGGCTCGCGGAGCTGCGATCGAATTTTGTCTCGAGCGTCTCGCACGACCTCAAGACGCCGCTGGCGCTCATCCAGCTGTTCGCCGAGACCCTCGAGCTCGGACGGCTGAAGAACACCGAGCGCGCGCACGAGTATTACCGCATCATCAACAGCGAGGCGCGCAAGCTCACCGGGCTCATCAACAACCTGCTCGACTTCTCGAAGATCGAGGCGGGGCTGCGGAGCTACAAACGCGACCCGGTCGATCTGACCGCGCTGACGCGCCGCGTGCTCGAGTCGCTCGACAGCCAGTTCCGCCACAATCAGTTCACGGTGACGTCACGGCTCGACGGCGACGTGCCGGTGCTCATCGACGAGGAGGCCGCCGTGCAGGCGCTCGAGAACCTGATCTCGAATGCGATGAAGTACTCGCCCGAGCACCGCGACATCGTCGTCGAGGTCGTTCGCGCCGACCTTCACGGTGTCGTGCGCGTCACCGACCGGGGCATCGGCATTCCGGCACGGCTGCAGCGCAAGATCTTCAACAAGTTCTTCCGGATTCAGACCGACGCCGGCTCGGGCCCGCAGGGCACCGGCCTGGGGCTCGCGATAGTGGACCACGTGATGCGCGGACAGGGCGGGTTCGTGCGCGTCGACAGCGAACCGGGACGCGGCAGCACCTTCTCGCTCTACTTCCCGCTCTGCGCAGGAGAGACCCACGGTGACCAAACGCATTCTGGTGATCGAGGACGAGCCCCAGATGTTGCTCGGTCTGCGTGACAATCTCGAGCTCGAGGGCTACGAGGTGGTCACGGCGTCGGACGGCGAGGACGGCCTCGCCAAGGCCATTTCGGCCTCGCCGGATCTGGTGATTCTCGACATCACGCTGCCGCGCAAGAACGGCTTCGAGGTGTGCCGCGAGCTGCGCGCGCGCGCCAACCCGACGCCCGTCGTCATGCTCACGGCACGGTCGCAGGAAACCGAGAAAGTGCTCGGCCTCGAGCTGGGTGCCGACGACTACGTCACGAAGCCGTTCAGCATCACCGAGCTCCTGGCCCGCGTGCGCGCCGTGCTCCGGCGCGCCGGCGGACGGCCGTCGGGCCTCGAGACGTGCCGCATCGGCGACATCGAAGTCGACTTCAGGACCCATCAGGCGCACCGCGCCGGTCAGCGGATCGATTTCACGGCGCGCGAATTCGACCTCCTCCGTTATCTGGTGGGGCACACCGGGCAGGTGGTCACGCGCGAGCAGATCCTCAATCAGGTCTGGGGATATGAGGAATCGCCGACCACGCGGACGATCGACAACTTCGTCGCGAAGTTACGGCAGAAGATCGAGCGCGCGCCGCACGAGCCCGAGCACATCCTCACCGTCCACGGCGCCGGCTATAAATTCGTCGGGTAAACCAGGGAGCGCGCGGCAATGGGCCGTGCCGCGTCGGAGCTCGGCGGCACGTCGTGTCCGCCTCCGGGCGGACCGGCGTCGGGTTCCCTTGAGGCCGGACTCTACGGTTCCAGCTTGCTGAGATCGAAGGACGCGTTTTCGATGCGAAGGGCCTTGAGCTTCGTCCCTTCGGGAACGCGGAATGGGAAGGTGCAGGAGAATTCGGGCACCGATCCGACGTCGACGAACGTGGCGGCGGTGTTGTACGCCTTGTCGGTCGTGTCGGTGATCGACGGCCGCTTCATCGGCGCCGGTCTGTAGGCCTGCGACACCTTGAACGCAACCGAGACGAGCGCGAACTGCTCACCCGGCCGCGTCACCGCGGTGACGGTGTTCGAACCGGGGGGACAATCCCGTAGCGACGCGGTCGCCGCGCGCTCGACCTTCGTGACCGTGATGTCGAGTCCCGGAATCGAGGACGACTGGCCGGCGGCTGCGGCGGAGGCCGCAGTCACTGCGAGCGCAAAAAGGGGCCGTACCCCTTTTTCACGAAGACCGCTCAGAAAAAGGAGTACGGCCCCTTTTTGCGCGTGCATTAGAGCGGCTGATCGGGCCGCGACAGCGTGCGCCACATGTGAGCGCTCGGGCTGTTGTCGAAGCCGAGCCCTTCCTTCGGCTGCTTGAAATGGCGGCCGATGATGTCTTCGAACGGGTCGATGGAGACCTTGGCGTTCGGATCGAACGCGTAGAGATCGTTCACCGTCACGAGCCGCGGCTCCATGTACCACTTGTGGTTCTTGAGCATCTTGTACGTGTCCGCGATGTACTGGGGCGGCTGATAGTCGTGGCCGAAGATCCGGTAGTACTGATCCGGATACTCGTAGCCGGCGTCGTCGTCCGCATAGAAGCGCAGCGTCTGGTGATAGCGGATCGCGAAGGCGCTCTTCTCCGGAATGTAGGGCTCGAACAATTGCGCGCCCCACCAGCCGTGATCCGGCTTGATGAGCGAGAGCACGCAGTCGTGGAGCAGACACGCCAGGATGATCTCCTCGGACATGCCGGTCTTCATCGCGCGCGTCGCGCTCTGAAGCACGTGATTCGCCGGCGCGAAGCGGAGCCTGAAGAAGTCGTGCAGCGTCGGCTTGTCGGGCATCTTCTCGAGGATCTTCACGTTGCCGCGGCTGGAGGTGAAGACCGAGCCCGCGCCGCGGCGGAACGGCCGCGTTTCGATCTGGGCCTCGATCTCGGCGACCGTCGGGAATTTTTCGGGCTGCTGGGCGGCGACGCCGGCGTCCAGCTTCTCTTCCATGTAATGCTCGAGCGCGTCTGCCTTCGCCTCATGATCCATGAGGTTGACGGCCGCCACGCCGCCGAGACTGGCAATGAAGGCTCTTCGATCGATCTCCATGCTGACCTCCTGTAGGGACAGCGAAAGGCTACGCCCTTCCCCCCGCGGTTTCAACGGAAAAAGCGGGCCTGGGACTCTGAAATGCCCAGTCCTTCCCCCGAATTGCTGCATTGCATGCTCGACGTCTCGTGCTCAAGACACTGTCCGGGGGCCGCCGTCACGGCGACGCCATCGCCCGGGCATCGAAGACGCCACCGAGGCCGCGTCGCCACACTCATCGGCGTGGCGCGCCGCGGCTGTCGATCCGACCCGCGCGCTGAAGTCGGAGTAATCGCCGGTCCCCAGTCCCCCCTTTGGTCGTTGGTCGTTGGTCGTTGGTCGTTGGTCCTTGGTCGTTAGTCCCTACCCGCGATCGCGGCGATCCGCTTTGACCAGCTCTCGGATCCACTTCGTCAGCCTCTTTCCGATCACGACGTATCGATCACAAAGACTTGCGCTCTCTTCAGCCGTGATGTGACGTCGACCGCGGGCCACTTGGAGGTGGGTTCCCATCTCATTACAGGAGCCCCGCGCCACCCGTTGGTAGTGGGCGCAGTGACGATCCGTTCCCTGGCCGAACCCTTCGCTGATAAGGGCTGGAATTCGCGCCGAACAATCGGCCAACTGGTTCCGCAGCTCGGGGTCCCGTCGAACGCTTGGGCGCTCCAGAATCGCAGAAACCGCATCTGCCGCTTCGAGCGCTTGTTGATAAACCTGCAAATCTTCGAGCGATTTGATGATCATTCTGGGACGGATCGCATACTCCGTACCCGACGAATGAGCAGCAAGCCGACTAACGACTAACGACTAACGACTAACGACTAACGACTAACGACTAATAACCAATGACTATTTGTTCTCCACGACGACGAGCTCGATCGTCTTGTCGGTGTCGTTGACGTCCTTGTGCATCTCGCCTGGCGGCATTGGCGCTTGCCAGTACGCCTTGCCTGCCTCGTAGCGCGTCACCGTCTTGTGGCCGTCTGGCGACACGGTCGTCAGGTCGCCGCCAACGATGCCGATCACCGTGCGGAAGCGATCGTGTCTGTGCAGCGTCGATTCGCTGTGCGGGGGGATGACGCTCTTCCACGATACCGCGCGAGCGTTCTCGAACTGCGGCACGCGCGTCATGTCGGCCTTCTGCGCAACGTTCCGGCTGAAGCCGGACACTACCGCAGTGGCGACGGGCCGGCTAAAGCCGGACATTACCGAGATCATGACAACCCCGCACGCCCGAGCGACGCCTCGTCTCATCGCCTCCTCCTGCCCCTCGCGCTGCCTGCCCTAACTTCCCGTCCTACCGTTCTCGCCATAACTCCGCCTACTGGCCCACCCGCTCCTCGAGGCCGAGCAGGCGCGCGGCGTTGCCACAGCGGACCAGCAGCATGCCGGAAAAAGTCGGGACGGCTCTGCTGACTTCGGACGGCTGCACGAAGATCGACGAGCCCACGATCGTGCCGACGACCATGGCGGTCGCCTGCGTCGGGCCGATGGTCCGCGCGAGTGTAGACGGCATAAAGCCCGGCTGAAGCGGCACGACGTAGCGCGAAGGCTTTAGCCGAGCGGATGCTATCACCGAACTGGCGGCGGCTGGCCCGTCGTCTGCTGATAGATCGACTGGATGGTTGCGAAGGTGTCGGCCTCCGCAGCGGTCTTGTCCGTTCGATACCGCTTGACCCGCGCGAAGCGGAGCGCGAACCCGCCGGGATAGTGCGGGCTCGCCTGGATATCGTTGAACGCGATCTCGGCGACGACCTCGGGACGCATGTAGACGGTGCGCTCGTCGCGGCCGATCTCGATCTCGAGAAACGTCTTCGTCTGCCAGGCGAGCATCTCGTCGGTCAGCCCCTTGAACGTCTTGCCGAGCATGACGAAGCCGCCCCGCTCGACGTCCCGCGCGCCGAGATGCAGGTTGCTGAGTGTGCCGCGACGCCGTCCGCTGCCCCACTCCGCCGCCAGGATCACGAGATCGAGCGTCCGCGCCTGCTTCACCTTCAGCCACGCCTGGCCCCTCCGCCCCGCCGCATACACCCCGTCGACGGACTTCGCCATCACGCCTTCGTGGCCCGTGGCCAGCGCCCGCGCGGCGAACGAGGCGGCCGCGTCGGCGCTCGACGTCAGCAACCGGGGCACCAGATTCGCGGCCGTGACGTGCGCCCCGAGGAGCGACACACGGCGCGTGAGCGGCTCGTCCACGAGCGGCTCGCCATCGAGAAACAACGCATCGAAGAACATCGGCGTGATCGGCAGATCCTTCTTCAGGCTCTCGACGTCGAGCTTGCGGCCGAAGCGCCGCATCGTGATCTGAAACGGGTGTGGGCTGCCGTCCGGCCGCAACGCGATCGCTTCGCCGTCGAGCACAATCTCGCGCGCCGGCATCGCGCGCACAACCGTCACGACTTCGGGCACGGCGATCGTGACGTCGCGCAGGTTCCGCGAGTAGACCTTCACCTCGTCGCCGACCTTGTGGACCTGAATGCGCGCGCCGTCGAGCTTGTATTCGAACGAGGCCTCGCCCAGCGTGGCGAGCGCCTCGCCGACGCCGGCCGCCGAATCGGCCAGCATCGGCTGCACTGGTTGAAATGGGCGGAGGATGAACTGGGAAAGCGCTCGGTCGCCGTCGACGATCGCGGTCCGCGCGACCGGCGCGAGATCGCCGGCGAGCATCGCCGCGCGTCGGATCCGCGCCGCCGCGATGCCGGACGCGCGCGCCACGGCGTCCATCAGGACGCCCTCGAGCGCCCCCTGCCGCAGCTCGCCAAAAAGCAGGCGGATCAGAAAGTCCTGCTCGTCGGGCGTGGCGCGTCCGAGCAGCTGGCGAAGCAGCTGCGACCGCGACGCAACGGATCCGGCGCCCGACGCCTCCGCGATCCGGTCGAAGGCCGCGTCCACGTCACCGAGCTCGAGCGACGGCGCGTCCGCCGGCGGCACGTCCCGCATCGCAGACAGCAGGGCGCCACCAATGCCCATCCGGCCCTGACGCGCTTCGCCGCTCAGAAACGCGATGACCATCGCGATGTCCCCGGACTGCGCACGTTTGAGGAGCTCCGCCAGGTGAGCGATCTTCTCCAGGCGGCCGGCCGTGTCCGACACGGCGCGCGACACCGCGACGATGTCGGCGAGACGCACAGCCGATCGTAACAAATCTCGATTGCGAGCCTGTTGTATGTCTGTCCGGCTGACGCCGGACACGACATGCTCGAGCGCAGCGACATCAATCATCGAGCGCGGCGACATCGAGAATCGGGACCGACCGGCCATCGCGGCAAAGCTGAGTGCTGATTCGCCGTCAGAGCGTCGCGCAGGGGCACTCTGAGGCACCGGCGACATGCGCCCGGCGCGAGACGACATGCGTTCGGGCTAGTCCCTGGTCCTCAGCTTCCGGAACAGCATGGCGACCGGATCGTACAGCTGGTCGATGACACGCTCCTTCAACGGAATGATCGCGTTGTCGGTGATCGTGATGCTCTCCGGGCAGACCTTGGTGCAGCACTTGGTGATGTTGCAATACCCGACGCCGTGGGCGCGCTTCAAATCAGGAATGCGGTTTTCCGTGTCCAGCGGGTGCATCTCCAGTGCCGCCGCATAGACGAGATGGCGCGGTCCGATGAACGCATCGAACATCTGATGGTCGCGGAGCACGTGGCAGACGTCCTGGCACAGGAAGCACTCGATGCACTTCCGGAACTCCTGCACGCGTTCCACATCGCCTTGCGCGATGCGCCACGTGCCATCCGGCGCATCCGGAGGCCTCGGCTTGAAACGCTTGATGCGTTTCTTCGCCTCGAAGTTCCACGAGACGTCGGTGACGAGGTCCCTGATCAAAGGAAAGGCGTGCATCGGCCCGACCGTCACGGGCACCGACAGGTCGAGCTGGTTGAGTCGCGTCATGCACATCAGACGCGGGTTCCCGTTCACTTCGGCCGAACAGGACCCGCATTTCCCGGCTTTACAGTTCCAGCGAACCGCGAGATCGTTCGCCTGCTCCGCCTGAATCTGATGCACGGCGTCGAGGACCACCATTCCTTCCGAAACCTTCGTCGGATAGTCCTGGAACGTCCCGCCCTGCGCGTCGCCCCTCCAGATTCTGAACGTCGCCCTCTCCGCAGCCATCAGCCCTCGCATTGCTAATCTGGTAATTGGATAATCTGGTAATCGGGTAATTGGATTGGAATTGGATTGGAATTGGATTGGGGAATTGACGCTCAATCACCAATTCAATTACCCGATTACCAGATTACTCGATTACCAGATTCATTTATTTCATCTCTTCGATGATGTTCTTCAGCTCTTGAGGCATCCCGGGAATCGGCGCGCGGACGATTTCCATCCGGCCATCCGGCGCTTTGCGGACGACGAAATTCAGCGTGCCGAACGCGGTGTCCTTGTCGGGATAGTCCTCGCGAAAGTGGCCTCCGCGGCTTTCGCGACGCTCGATCGCCGACCTGGTGATGGCTTCCGAGACCGTCAACAGGCTGTGCAGATCCAGAGCGGCGTGCCAGCCGGAGTTGTACTCCCGATGCCCGCCGACGCCGACGCGGCGCTCGCGCGTACGCAACGCATCCAGGCCGTCGAGCGCCCGCTGCATCTCCGGCTCTGTTCTCACGATCCCGACCAGATCATGCATCATGTCCTGCAAGGCGTACTGCACCTGATACGCATTCTCGCCGCCCGTGCCGCGATCGAAGGGCTCGATCGCCCGCCGGGCGGCCTCCTCCAGCTGTTGCGCGTCGATCGTACCGCTCTTCCCGCTCTTTGCGAACTTCGCCGCGAACTCGCCGGCACGCTTTCCGAAGACGAGGATGTCCGAGAGCGAGTTACCGCCGAGGCGATTCGCCCCGTTGATGCCGGCCGCGCACTCGCCCGCGGCGAACAGGCCGGGCACCGTCGACATCTGCGTGTCGCCGTCGACCCTCACCCCGCCCATGATGTAGTGGGTTGTCGGACCGATCTCCATGGGCTCCTGGGTGATGTCGAGGTCGGCAAGCTGCTTGAACTGGTGGTACATGCTGGGCAGCTTTTTCTTGATGTGCTCGGTCCCGTTCGGGATCCGCGCCTTGATCCAGGAGATGTCGAGGAACACGCCGCCGTGCGGACTGCCCCGGCCGGCTTTGATCTCCCGCACGATGCAGCGGCTCACGTGGTCGCGTGTCAGCAGCTCCGGCGGCCGCCTGGCGGACTTGTCGCCCTGGGTGTAGCGCCAGCCCTCTTCCTCGTTGTCCGCGGTTTGCGCTCGATAATTCTCGGGGATCTCCTCGAACATGAACCGGCGGCCCTCGCTGTTCCTGAGGACGCCGCCCTCGCCGCGCACCGCTTCGGTGACGAGAATGCCTCGGACGCTCGGCGGCCAGATCATGCCGGTTGGATGGAATTGGACGAACTCCATGTCCACCAGCTCCGCGCCCGCGTCATAGGCGAGCGTGTGGCCGTCGCCCGTGTATTCCCAGCTGTTGCTCGTGATCTTGTAGGCGCGGCCCACGCCGCCGGTCGCGAGAACCACCGCTTTGGACTTGAACAGCTTGAACCGTCCGCGCTCGCGCTCGTAGCCGAACGCGCCGACCACGCGGCCGTGGTCCTTGAGCAGCGTGATGATCGTGCACTCCATGTGCACGTCGATCCCCTGGTGGATGCCGTGATCCTGCAGCGTGCGGATCATCTCGAGTCCGGTGCGGTCGCCGACGTGGGCCAGCCGCGGATACCGGTGGCCGCCGAAATTCCGCTGAAGGATCCGGCCGTCGCTGGTCCGATCGAACACCGCGCCCCACGCTTCGAGCTCGCGGACACGGTCGGGTGCTTCCTTCGCGTGCAGCTCCGCCATGCGCCAGTTGTTCACATACTGGCCGCCGCGCATCGTGTCGGCGAAATGGACCTTCCAGTTGTCCCGGTCGTCGACGTTCGCCAGCGCGGCCGCAATGCCTCCCTCGGCCATCACCGTGTGGGCTTTTCCGAGCAGCGACTTGCAGACGAGGCCGACGGAGACGCCGGCAGCCGACGCCTCGATGGCCGCCCGCAACCCCGCGCCGCCTGCGCCGATGACGAGCACGTCGTGTTCGTGGGTCTGGTAGTCGGGCATCAGAAGATCCTGAGGTCCGACCACACGCCCATCGAGCAGAGCCGGACGTACAGATCGCTGAAGCCCACGGTGAACAGGCTGGTCCAGGCCCACACCATGTGGCGGCGGTTGAGGCACGTCACGCAGGAATACGCACGAAGACCGAGCGGCGCGCGTGAAAGCTGATCGACGCAGCCGCCGGCGATGTGACGCATCGAGTGGCACCCAAAGAGGTATCCACTGAGCAGGACCGTGTTGAGGGCCAGGACGAGCGTGCCGATACCGACCCCGAACGACACCGCTCCCGTCGTCGGATCCGCGAACCACACCGCTTTCCACACATCGAAGAGCAGGATCAGCAGGACCCCGGTCGAGATGAAGAGCATGTACCGATGAATGTTCTGCAGGATCAGCGGAAACGAATTCTCGCCCCAGTAGCTCGAGCGCGGCTCGCCGACGGTGCAGGACGGCGGATCGGCCCAGAACGCCTTGTAGTAGGCGCCGCGGTAGTAGTAACAGGTCAGCCGGAAGAACGCCGGGATCGGGAGAATGATCAGCGCCGGAGAGAACGGCAGCCACGCGGGCCACACGGCCGGTTTGGGTCCAAACCAACTGTGCGCTGAAGGCCCGAAAACCTCGGGTGAATAAAACGGCGAGACGTAGGGTCCGTAGAGGTAGTGATCACCCTGGAACGCCGCCCAGGTCGCGTAGACGAGGAACGTCGAGAGTCCGAGGAACACGACCAGCGGCTGGATCCACCAGGCGTCGCGGCGTCCGGTCTCGCCAAACCGAGGGTGAGCCAATCGGACCGGTACAGTGGATATGGACATGCGGCATGGCCCTTGAATTAAGAGTCCCGTTGTAAAGGCAGATTTACCATATCCGGCGGCCGCCCAGGATTTCAAGTAATGATTTTTCGGTTCGGCGCGTTTGAGTTCGACGACCGCGCCGGGATCCTGAAGCGGAGAGACCGACTGGTGGCGCTCGAGCCGCAGCCGGCGCGTGCGCTGGCGCTGCTCCTGTCTCGCGCGGGCGAAGTCGTCACCCGTGAAGAGTTGCGAGCGCACCTGTGGGGCGACGATACCCACGTCGATTTCGATCGCGGCCTGGCGTACTGCATCGGCCAGCTCCGCGCATCCCTGTGGGACGCCGCCGAGAGCCCGCGCTTCATCCAGACCCTGCCGCGACGCGGATTCCGGTTCATCGCGCCTGTTCAAACGGTCGACCCGAGCAGCCCGCCGGCGCCGGCTCGCCGCTTCGGAAAAAGAAACGCCGTTGCAGCCGCACTGGCTGTCGCCGTTGTCCTCGGCGGCATTGGCACCTGGCTCATGACGCGCAGACCGCGGGCGTCGCGCCCGATCGTCGCCGTCGCCGTATTCGAGAACGTGACGGGCAATGCGACCTTCGACCGCACGGTCGCGGGATTGTCGGACGTGATCGTCGAGCGGCTGACTGCGCTGGGGCCGGAGCGATTGGGCGTGAACGGCAACGCCGGCATCCTGCGACGGCCCCCGGACGCGCGCGACGGCAAAGCGGTCGCCCGGGAGACGGGGGCATCGTTCCTCGTGTCGGGCCAGCTCGAGACGAGGGACGGCCGGCTGTCGCTGGTCATGCAGCTCATCAGGCTCGACGACGGGACCCATGTCTGGGTGCAGCGAATCGAGCGCCCGGCCGGCGACCCGCTCGATACCCTCGATAAGGACGTGGCGCTCGAGGTCGAGGCTGCAGTCCGCAGGCTCGTCCTCAAAGAAGCCGCGCCGGCTTCCTGATATCCTGACGTTCGCGTCCAACACGCACGCGCGTCACGACTTATCGCCTGACGCGTTCCTCGTGGAGATTTCCCCGCCGCGCGGGCGTATTGCTTTCTCATGACATATAGCCGGCGACACTTCGTCCGCATCGTTCCGACACTTGGCGCCTTTGCCCTTCCTGCGTTCTTCGGGCGTCCAACAGACGTAGGGCGCCAAACCTCGAGACCCTTTCAGGGTGGCCGATCCTCGAGAGCAGCCGACGCGTTCGGACAGTCGCCGCCAGCCCCGGATCCCGTCTGGCCGCCTCCGGAACCGGCGCGGGGCACGCCCGCGGACGATTCGTTTCCATCGCAGCATCCGTCGCTCGCCAGGGAAATCGTCGGCGTTTCGCATGGAAACCTCGCGCGCGTGCGCGAGCTCGTGCAGCAGCACCCGTCGTTGGCCAAGGCGTCGTGGGACTGGGGCTACGGCGACTGGGAGACCGCGCTCGGCGCGGCGTCTCACACCGGTCGCCGCGAGATCGCGGAGCTGCTCCTCGAAAACGGCGCGCCGGCCACGCTCTGCTCCGCCACGATGCTCGGCCAGCTCGACGTGGTGAAGGCGTTCCTCGCCGCGATGCCCGGCGGGCAGCGCATCCGCGGTCCGCACAGCCTCTCCCTGATGGTGCACGCGAAGGCCGGAGGTCCTCTGGCGGCGTCGGTCGTCAGGTATCTCGAGTCGCTCGGCGACGCCGACCTGCCGATGCGCGACGAGCCGATCGCGGCCGAAGATCGCGCGCAGGTGGAAGGACGCTACCGCTTCGGCGATCGCCCGCGCGACAGCTTCGTGATCGACACGCAGCAGGGCGCGCTGGGCATCATGCGCCCGTGGGCGACGCGGCGGAATCTGCTGCACCTGGGCAGCCTCCAGTTCCATCCCGCCGGGGCGTCTGCGGTCCGGATCCGCTTCGAGCGCGAGGGCACGATGGTCGTCGCGCTCACGCTGTCGGACCCGGACCTCATCGTCCGCGCGCGGAAGATGTAGGACCGGTTTCAAGCCCCTCGGCGGGGGCGGGAGTTTGCTCCGGCCCGGGCCGACCAACGTCGGTCCCTAACGACCATCTGGTTCAAAGGGGGTTCTGGACCCTCGTCAATTGCTCAATCCGTTGTCAAATTCAATTATCCGATTACGCGAGTCCCGATTATCCAATTACCCGATTATTCAATTCATCCAATTATCCAGTTCGCGACGGCTCCTCTGTGATACACTGCGTGTGTCGGTGGAAGTCTTGACAGTGCTGTGCTGCCTTTCGAGCGTAACGAGTCTTTCCAGCTCGCTCCTCCTGAAATACCGCTTAGCGACGAGACGAAATCGACCCACGGGTCCGATTGGACCGTAGGGACGCGCGCCGAATAGTCGGCGCGCCGATGGTCGCATTTCGCGACAGAGCGGATCGTCGCATTTCGCGACAGAGGAGTCAGTTGATGGGTCGTAGACTTTACGTTGGCAACCTTCCGTACGAAACCGGGGAAACCGATCTTCAGAACCTGTTCGCCCGCGCGGGCACGGTCGAAACGGTGAAGGTCATGCGCGACATGGCCACCGGCCGGGCGCGCGGCTTCGCGTTCGTGGAAATGAGCACGGACGAAGAAGCGCAGAAGGCGATCAACGAGCTGAACGAGTTCCAGTTGGGCGGCCGCGGTCTGACCGTGAACGAGGCGCGTCCGAAACCGGAGCGTTCGGGCGGATTCGGCGGCGGCGGCGGCGGCTACGGCGGCGGCGACTCCCGCCGCAGGTCCGAGCCTCGCTGGTAGTGATTGGGGCCCGTCAGCGTCGTTGCTGATGGGCCATTTTTTTCGGCTCTTGCGCAGGACGTCCCGCCCCGGCTGTCGTTCCCCGAGCCTCACCTCGAAGATCACGAAACTCACGAAAAAGACGACGTCTAGACTCTAACCGCAGAGAAGCTGAGCGCGTGCGGTTTACGCTCTTGTCTCTGCGAACTCTGCGTCCTCTGCGGTTAAACGTGGCAACGAGTGCAGCGTGATCGCAGCAATAATCTGAGTTCGATGGCCCTGTTCGTCTCGTCGTTTCTCGTCCTCTTCCTCGAAACCGCGCTGATTCGTTGGATGCCGGCGTACGTCCGGCTTCTCGCGTACTTCTCCAATTTCATCCTGCTCGCAAGCTTTCTCGGCATCGGCGTCGGGTGTCTGGTGGCGGGGCGGCGGCGGAACCTGCTGGTCTGGTTTCCGCTCGTCCAGCTCGCCGTGATCCTCGCCGTCGACCTGTTGCGGCTGGAAGTGGCGCTGCCGAGCACGTCGACGATTTATTTCTCGAGCGGCACGGCGGAAGCCGTCGTCCCGGTCGAAAGCACGCTGCTGCTGCCGCTGCTCTTCACCTCCGTCGCCGCGTTGTTCGTGACCGTGGCGCAGCGCATGGGCCGCGAGCTCTCGGGCAAGCCTCCACTGCGGGCTTACGTGATCAACCTGCTGGGCAGCCTCACGGGCGTCGCCGCGTTCGCGCTGGTCTCGTGGCTGCAGCTTCCGCCGCTCGTGTGGTTCGGTGTCGCGTCAGCCGCGGCGCTGCCGTTCATCGTGCAGGGCCGGCGGCTCGTCGCCGCCGCCAACATCGTGCTGCTCGCCTGCGCCCTGGCGATCGTGCATCGCATGGAGGCCGGCAGCCTGTGGTCGCCGTACTATCGCATCACGATATTTCAGGACCGATCGGACACCGTGGTGGAAGTGAACCACATCTTCCACCAGTCGATGGCGCCCGTCGCGACGAAGGAATATTTCTATCAGTGGCCGTACACCGTCTTCGGCGATTCGTTCGACGAGGTGTTGATCCTCGGCGCGGGGACCGGCACCGACGTCGCGGCGGCGCTCGGGCATGGGGCGAAGCACGTGACCGCCGTCGACATCGACCCTGTGATTCTCCGGCTGGGGGCGGAACGGCATCCCGATCGGCCGTACAGCGATCCGCGCGTCACGGTAATCTGCGACGATGCCCGGCATTTTCTGAGGACATCCACGAACAAGTACGACCTCGTGGTGTTTGCCCTGATCGACTCGCTGACCGTGCAATCGAGCTTCTCCGGCGTGCGGCTCGAGAGCTACATGTTCACGAAGGAATCGTTTCAGGCCGTGCGCGATCACCTCTCGCCGCGGGGTGCGATGGTGCTCTACAACTATTTCCGCGAGAAGTGGCTGGTCGATCGGCTCGCCAACACCGCCGCCGACGCATTCGGACGGGAGCCACTCGGCCACGTTCACCGGGATCGGGCGTACCTCGCCGTCATGCTGGAGGGACCGCGTCTCGCCGAGCTTGCCGCGGCGCCGCCGCTGCCGCCCGACGTCCTCGCGTACGGGCAGTCGCAGGCGCCGAGCCCCGCCGACCGGCTCTCGCGCGACCCGAGCGTCGCGCCGGCGACCGACGACTGGCCGTTTCTCTACATGCGATCGCGACAACTGCCGCGCCACTACGTCGCGGCGCTCGCCCTGGTCCTCACGGTGTCGGCGCTGGCCGTCTGGCTGGCGCGCGGTGATCGGGGTCAGACCCGTCGTGGGCCGCCGACGCCGTGGTCGTGGCATTTCTTTTTGCTCGGCGCCGGCTTCATGCTCCTCGAGACCAAGTCGATCGTGCAGTTCGCGCTGCTGTGGGGATCCACCTGGTCGTCCGCGTCGCTGGCCATCGCGTCGGTGCTCGTGATGGCGCTCGCGAGCGCGCTCGTGGCTGGGAGCGTGTCCGAGAAATGTGAACACGCTCCTGGCAGGCCGGCTCCGCCGGCGCAAAACGGCCCGAATTCGCAAGTCGTTCCGGGCGAAGCGCGGCTGCCAGGAGCCCGTGAGCCCGTACTCGGACGGGCTCCTGGCCGCGTGGCGATTCGGGGACGTGTGCCTGTCGCCGCGGCGCTCCTGGCGCTCGTCGCGCTCAATTACCTGGTCCCGGTCGGACGGGTGACGTTCGAGAGCCGTGCGGCCGAGTCGCTCTTCTACGGCCTGCTGGTCTTCAGCCCGGTCTTCTGCGCCGGCCTGCTCTTCAGCGACAGCTTCAGACGGTCGTCCTCGACGGCGGCCGACTTCGGCGCGAACCTGCTGGGCGCGATGGTCGGCGGGGTGGGAGAGTATCTGTCGCTGCTCGCGGGATACCGGTCGCTGCTGTTTCTGGTCGCGGCGTGTTACATGCTCGCGATCGCGAGCCGTCGTATCGCGAGCCGTCGTATTGCGGATTGCGGATTGCGGATTGCGGATTGATTGCGGATTGCTCTTCCGCTTTTTTCTTCGGCGACCCGTCATTCAAGATCACGCTGATTGAAGACGTACCGCGACCACGAAAACACGAAAACACGAAACAAAGAAAAGCACGAAAGGGAGGTCGAATCACAAGACCTTTCGCCTCATGCCTTCGGCCAGAAGAGCAACGTTAAAATTCATCAACAGGCCAGCACGCATCCGCACCACGCGCATGTAGTTCAAGATCTGCGCGTGATGCACTGGCTCGAGATGTTCGATCGACTTACCCGTCTTTCGGGTTTCGTGTTTTCGCGTTTTCGTGACTTTCGTGGCCGCATTTGGCGCAGTAAGAGCTCCGACATGCCGTCCGGTCCTTGAGTTCGGTTGCAATCTAAGGATCTGTCTTAAGCAGACCGAGCGCCATAGACCGATCGCACGAAAACTCGCCTGTTTCGTGGCTGAGGCGATTGAAAGCACGCAGATTTGCCAGCGCGCGATTGATCAAAAAGCGCATAATCTGCCTTCATGAGAATCCGAGGCCAACAGGTACTGTGGGCGGCCGGCTTCGTCGCCGCGGCCGGTCTTGCTCAATCGACAATCCAATCCGCAATCCACCAATCCACAATCCAATCCGCAATCCGCAATCCGCAATCCGCAATGTCACCGTCGCCCTGGCGCTCGCTTTTCGACGGCGCCTCGTTGAAGGAGTGGCGCGGCTACAAGGTCGATGCGGTGCCTGCGGGCTGGAAGATCGATCACGGGACGCTCGCCAAGGACGCGCGCGTGGACGACATCGTGTCGAAGGACGAGTTCGGCGATTTCGAGCTCGAGATCGACTGGAAGATCGGCGAGGCCGGCAACAGCGGGATTTTCTACCGCGGCACCGAGGAGTACGACCACATCTACTGGAGCGCGCCGGAGTACCAGCTGCTCGACGACATCAAGGGCGCCGACAACAAGACGCGGCTCACCTGCGCCGGCGCGGTGTACGCGCTGTATCCATCCCCGCCCGGCCATCTGAAGCCCGTCGGCGGCTGGAACGCCGCGCGCATCGTCGCCCGCGGCGCCCACGTCGAGCACTGGTTGAATGGCGTGAAACTGGCCGAGTACGAGCTGTGGAGCCCTGACTGGGAAGCGAAGGTGAAGGCGAGCAAGTTCGGCGAGTGGCCGAACTACGGGCGCGCCAGGCGCGGGCACATCGCGATGCAGGGCGACCACGAGGGCAGCCTCGCCTTCCGCCACATCCGCATCCGCCCGCTGTCCTGAAGGCGGTCGCCTGGAAAGGCACGAGGCGTAGTCCTTGACGGTTCCAGGTTCAGCGTTCAGGGTTCAGGGTTCGTTCTGGTTCCGAGTGCCAGGTTCGCGGTTCGTGGTTCAACGTTCAGGGTTCCGCACCGGCGCACGCAGAACGCGAAACTGCAGAACCTCGAACCTCGAACACTGAACCTTTAACCTCGAACGCTGAACCTCGAACGAGAACGAACCTTGAACCGTGAACCGTGAACCCTGCGTCCCGTTCGGGTTGTTGAAATGGGGCGTGTTGGTGACGTTGAAGATGTCGGCGCGGAACTCACCTTTCACCCTGCCGAACGAGAACAGCTTCGCGAGCGTGGCGTCGAGGTTCACGTACTTCGGACCGTCGAGCACGCCGTTTCTCGCGGCGTTCCCGAACGTATTGGCGGCGGGCGACGAGAACACCGACGTGTCGAACCAGAGATTACCGGACCCGATGCCGCCGAGCACAGCCGGCGTGCCGGTGACATCCGGCCGCTGCGTGTTGCCGGGTGCGTTGAGTGTAGCGGCGCTCGCCGTGATGTTGATGGGCGAACCGGACTGCGCCGAGAAGATGCCGCTCACCTGCCAGCCACCGAGCACCTGGCTGAGCGGGCCGTCGCGCAGCCACCGGCGATCCGGTCCCACGGGCAGCTGGTAAAGAAAGCTCTCGACCAGACTGTGCAGCCGATCCTGATCCGTGCGCGCCCAGCTCCGCTCGAAATCGGCCGGCGTGGCGATGACGGTGTTGCTGTCGCCGTTCACATAGCTCCACCCGCGCCCGAGCGTGTAAGAAGTCGTCACCAGCACGCCGCCGTAGAACCGGCGATCCAGCTTCGCCTGGAGCGAGTTGTATACCGTCTTCGTCCCGGTCCAGGTGTCGACATCGGCCGATTTGCCGAACGGAATGAAGAGCGGCCGGCCGTTGTTGCCCGGAAGGCCGACGACGGTCGCGGCGTTCTCGTTGTAGCGCGTCTGCACGTCGTGGCCCCGGTTCCCCACGTACGCCACGTCGAGCGAGAACCGGCCGGGCAGCTCGCGCTGGAACGCGATGTTGAAGGAGTGCAGCGACCCTTCGTGCATATCCGGCCGCACGTGGAAGTAGCTCGCGTTGCGCAGGACCGCCGGGCTCGCGTCGATGATCCCGTTCGAGGGAACCTGCACGAAGACCGGATCGGGGAACCCGTTCTTCATCGAGCCGCCAGCCGCAAAGTTGTTCGGGCTGTTGAACACGTTGTTCTGCTTCACCGGGTAGTTGTAGACGTAGGAGTTGTCCGGGAACGGCAGCGTGCTGACGCCGTAGCCGCCGCGCAACACGGTCTTCTCGTTCAACCGATAGGAGGCTCCCGCGCGCGGACCGAGGTTCTTCCAGTACTTCTGCACGCCGACGCTCCCGCCCACGTTCCCGTAGCCGGCGACCTGCAGCGTGTTGGTGGCCGGATCGAAGTTCGAGAGCCCGCCCTGATCGGCCAGGCCGATGAAGGGCGTGTAGTACTCGTGGCGAAGCCCGAGGTCGATCGTCAACTTCGGCGTCACTGCCCATTTGTCCTGCACGTATGTGAAGAACGCCCAGAACCGGACGCCGGGATCGGTCACCTTGAGATCGCGCTGGACGAGCGAGGGCACGTCGAGCAGGAACGAGGCGAACGCATTGGCAAAGCCGGCCGTGGCCGCCGCATCGGCCGGGATCGAGGTCTGCGGCGCCCTGAACTGGAACTGCCCGCGCGGGCCGCCGTTGTCCTGCGTCTGCAGGAGGAAGTCGCGCGTGTGCCGGAAGTCCTCGCCGAACTTGATCGTGTGGTTCCCGTGCACCTTCGTGAAGACGGTCGCGAACTGGACCGTCCGCTCGGAGCGATCCCAGGGCAGGCTCCCGGAGAAGCCGACCAGCGGACTGCTCAGGCTCAGGTTGGTACCGAAGTCGATCGACGTCATCCCGCTCGTCCAGTCGTCGATGTTGGCGCCGCGGATCCCGACCTCCTCCGCCGTCTTCAATCCGTTGCCCCCGGAGAGCGCCTCGTTATGGAAATAGTTCATGCCGCCGCGCGCTTCCATCACCAGCGTGTTGCTCCACGTCCGCGTGTAGTTGACACCAGTGCTGTAAGTGGTGTCGGTGCCGGTTCCGGAGAAGCCATTCCCGGACGGGCTGCCTTGCTTCGAGCCGCCAAAGGCGCCGAACTCCGCCGGGTCCGTGAGCTTGGGGCGAAGGAAGCTCAGGCGCGCCGAAATCTGATCCACCTGACTGAGCTGCCAGTTGAACTTCGTGTCGAACGAGTCGGTGGTTTTCACCCTCGCGTAATCGACCTGGTAGTTCGGCTGCCCGGGCGCTGCCGCGACGTTCGGCGCGGGCACGTTGGCGAGGATCGCTTTCGCGATCGGGCTGATCCGATCGGTGGGGATGATGTTGTTCGCAAACGGCGTGCGTCCCGTGCCGTCGGGGTTGCCCGTCGCCGGATCGTAGATCGCGGTCGGCGAGGCGCTGAAGTCGCCGAGGCGGTACGCCGACGGCGGAATGATGGCGCGCGTCGTGCGGCCGGCGTTGTCGCGGATGTGCTGGTAGTCGCCGAAGAAGAACAGCTTGTTGCGCTGGATCGGCCCTCCGATCGTGAACCCGCTCTGCAGGTAGTCGCCGGGCGGCTGGGTGTGCGTGAAGTAGCCCGGCGCGTTCGTCTTCTCGTTGTTGCCGAACGCGAAGACGCTCCCCTTCAGTGTGTTCGTGCCGGACTTGAGCGTGACGTTGCTGATCGCGCCGCCCGCGCGCCCGAACTCCGCGTCGTACGCGCTGGTGCTGATGTTCACCGTCTCGATCGCCTCGGCCGACGGAATCAGCGTCGTCAGCAGCCCGGTCCGGTGGTTGTCGTCGATCCCTTCGATCTGGACGTTGTTGGCGAGGCGGGACTGGCCGTTGACGTTGGCCGAGAGGCTGTCCTGGGCGTTGAAGAAATCGGAGTGCGGCCGCTGGATTCTCAGCGCGCCGGGCACCGTGATCACCATGCCCTGGAAGTTGCGGTTGAAGCCGAGCGGCACTTCCGCCAGATGGATGCTCTCGATGATGCGGCTCGTGTCGGCCCGGTCGGTCTGCAGCAGCGGGCTCTCGCCGACGACGGTGATCGACTCCTCGAGGGCGCCCACTTCCAGCTTGAGGTCGACGCGCACGGTCGCGTTGACCGGCACGTCGACGCCGTCGCGCACGACGCGCCGGAAGCCGCTCAGCTCGCCGGAGACGCGGTATGTGCCGTCCTTCAGGTTCGAGAAGACGTAGTTGCCCGATTCGTTGGTGATCGCCGAATACGAAATGTTCGTGTTCACCTCGGTGATCGTGACGGTGACGCCCGGCAGCGCCAGCCCCGACGAATCGACGATGTTGCCGAGCAGCGCGCCTTTCACGGCCTGCGCGTCGACGACGTGCGCGCACGTCAGGACGAGCGCAGCCGCCGATACGCTCCTGACGAGCGTGCGGCCCAGGAGACGGTCCATGTCGCATCCTCCTTACAGACAACCAACAAGCAACGAGCGATCACCGTGTGAACGCCGAACGTGGACACCACGAAAGTCACGAAAAAGATTTGGTTTCGTTTTCGTGTTTTTCGCGTTTTTCGTGCTTTCGTGGCTCACGTCGAACGATTCTTACTGTCTGGTCCCACCCGACGGCGGCAGTTCCCGAATTCGGATATTGCGGAAGGCCACCTCGTCGCCGTGGTCCTGCAGCAGGATGTGGCCAACAGGACCAAAGACACGACGTCTCATTTTCCGCTCTCCTTCGCGACGGATCCGGCGATGACAGGGTGTATCATCTGGGTGTTCCCCGGTCAAGACAATTGGAGCCAAGAAATGTCTAAGATTTCGCGACGCAGCTTCGTGACGAGAGTCGCGGCGACCGGCGCCGGCTTGACCATCCTGCCGCGTCACGTTCTTGGACGGGGTGTCACGGCGCCCAGCGACACGCTGAACATCGCCGCCGTCGGCGTCGGCGGGCAGGGGCGCGCCAACCTCGTGAGCCTGGCGACCGAGAACATCGTCGCGCTGTGCGATGTCGACTGGGACTACGCGGACAGAGGGTTCGCGTCGCTCGACTGGGACATTGCGAACCAGCAGGAGCGGCTCGATCGCCCGCCGAAACAGCCGCGCGTCGACGCGCAGGGGCGCCCCGAAGCGCCGCTCGCCGCGACCGATCGGCAGCGCCTGGCGCTTCAGATTGCCCGCTCGAAGCGGCTGAAGGACGAGCACCTGCCGCGCGCCGCCCGGTATCAGGACTACCGCCAGATGCTCGATCGTCAGAAGGACATCGACGCCGTCGTCATCGCGACGCCGGACCATATGCACGCGCCGATCGCCCTTGCGGCGATGGATCTGGGCAAACACGTCTACGTGCAGAAGCCGCTGACGTGGTCGATCGCGGAGGCGCGGCAGCTCGCGCGCAAGGCGAAGAGCACGCACGTCGCGACGCAGATGGGGAACCAGGGTCACTCGTGGGACGACGCGCGGACCGCCGTGGAGTACGTGTGGGCGGGCGCGATCGGCGACGTCCGCGAGGTCCACGTGTGGACGAACCGCCCGCTGGGATACTGGCCGCAGGGCATCCCGCGCCCGGAGGCGCGCATCGCGCCCGCGAACGGATTCCGCTGGAACGGACCGGGCATCGAGTCGCGGCTCGCCAGTGCGATGGCCGGACACTATCCGAAGCCGGACGGGCTCGCGTGGGATCTGTTTGTCGGCCCCGCGCCGTACGTCGAGTATCACCCGGTCTATCACCCGTTCAACTGGCGCGGCTGGGTGGACTGGGGCTGCGGCGCGATCGGCGACATGGGCGCGCACTTGATGGACCACTCGATGTGGGCGCTCGACCTCGGATACCCGACGACGATCGAGACCGTCGCCACGCCGTTCAACGGCGTCTGCTTTCCGCACGCGACGATGACGATGTACGAGTTCCCCGCGCGTGGCGGGAAGCCGCCGGTCAAGCTGACGTGGTACGACGGCGGGCTGCTGCCGCCGAGGCCGATCGAGCTCGGCGAGGACCAGGTGCTGAGCCCGATGGGCGGCGCACTGCTGGTCGGCAGCAAGGGCAAGCTGATGCACGACACGTATGGCAGGAATCCGCGCCTGCTGCCGCAGTCGTTGCACGAGTCGTTCGGCAAGCCGAAGGGGAGGCTGCCGCGGATTCCGAACGAGAGCCACGAGATGAACTGGGCGGACGCAGCCAAAGGCAAGACGGAGGCGTCATGCCCGTTCGAGTACGCCGCGAGACTGACCGAGGTGATGCTGCTCGGCGTCGTGGCGCTGAAGGCGGGACGGAAGATCGAGTACGACGCGAAGAACATGCGCGTGACGAACGTCGCCGCGGCGAATCAGTATCTGGAGCGCGAGCCGAGGGCGGGGTGGTCGTTCTAGATATTGCGGATTGCGGATTGCGGATTGCGGATTGATTGAAGATTTGGTGACTTCGTGAGTTGGTGAGTTGGTGATTGACAGCGACGCCGGCTGACGAAGGAGAGCACGTGGCGGGACAGGGATCCGCCGGGAACGTCATCGCCGCGCTATGCAGCTTCTTCATACCGGGACTTGGCCAGCTGCTGCAGGGCCGGCTTCTCAAAGCCATCATCATGTTCCTCCTGGCCGGGGCCCTCTGGTTTTTCCTGCTGGGTTGGATCATTCACCTCTGGTCGATCCTCGACGCCGCCCTGTGGAAGCCAAAGGCCGCCTGAGCAAGCCGGCGACTCTTCGCTGTCACGCCGTCGTCGCACTCACGGGTTTGGCCAAAACGGCTCACGGAGGCACAACAGTGCGGTCGGAGCGCACGCTGCAGACACCAAGTCAAATCACTTTGTCTGTTGCGATGCGTTCGAATCCAGCCGGCCTGCTCTGCTCTGAGACGTGATTGCCGGCAAGCGTCACGATCTGCGTCACGACATCGGCATCGGTTGCTCGGAGATCGTATCCGTCACAATCTAGCTGGCAAGTTCTCGAAGAGCGTTTCGGTGTTTGCGATGCCATTTGCGCGTAAACCCGTCATGAGGAGTAGAGGATTCCTGAGAATTTAGGCAGACATTGAAGATGAGCGTCCTGGACATCGCAGGGAAGAAAGCGAAATACGATGCGCTAATTGAGGCCAGAAAATCGTGTCGTGCCTGCGTTGATCTCGTTAATCCCTCCTACATCCCCGCCCGCCGCGCCACGAGAGTCGACCCGATGATTGCGCTGAGAGTTGAATGACAGCACTCAGTACAAGTTAGACCGCTGAACGAACGAGCGATGTCCCTCTCCGCTTGATCTTCAGGATCAGGGTCAGGGGTTGCATCTCATGAGCGAGGCAGTTCTCGTAGAGGATCTGGCCGTTCGGTACGCCGACTTCCACCGAGGACACCGTTCAGGACATTTCGCTGGCATCGAGGCTTATCACCAGACCCGCGAACAGTGCATGGCGATGCTGTTCGAAATCGTAGCGAATCACCATGGTGTCTCGACGGGCCAGGTTCGAGACGCATTGGTTTATCGGCGGACGAGCGTCGACCTGTTCGTCCTTGCCGTCTTCGTAGTGTTCTACATCGCTGTGGCCAACGCCATCGTACGGTCGATGTTTCACAGTGTCCCTTCCGATGGGCCGTGGCTTCGTTCCTTGGCCACTGCGGTCACGGCGTGTGGAGTCGGAGCCGGTGGCGTCGTGCTGTTCGGCTTGTACTCTGCCACCTATGAGATGATTCGAATCGGCAACACACACATGAGCTACCGGGGTGGGCGAAGTCCTTGGAATCAGCACCAGAGCGAGTTGCTGGTTGGGGGCGTCATTCTGTTTGCTCTGGTTGCCGCGTACAGGCATGCGCGCGACCGAGCTGAGAGTCGTGAATCTCAAACGATTTGAAGATTCGCTTACTGAGCAGTACCGGAACACTGCGTTGAGTCTTCCCTTGGAGGGTTTAAGGATCGGGCGGGTTACCGCGTAATGCATTCGAAGGGTCGCTGTATGGTTCCTCAGCCTGTCGAAGTCAAGGCGCTCAAGAACTTCAGAATTTGGCTCCGGTACGATGACGGAACCGAAGGCTCCAGCACGTCGCGGGGTTCATCGACTTCTACCAGGTCGACCAATCGGTGTGATTGCCCTGGCTCCGAGGTTTGCATCGAAATTTCCCCGACAATGTCCATCCGCCCGGCAACGCCCCAGCGCGTTTCAGGGTCGAAGGATTCCGGATCGATGACGCTATACTGGCCTCGAGGTCTTTGCGTGGGATCCAGCGAAAGCAGCGGCCAATCTCAAGATTCACCACATTGACTTTCGAGAAGCCGCCACCGTGTTCAATGACCCGCTCTCGATCGCGTTCCCAGATGCCGATCACTCGACATCAGAGCGGCGGTTCTTGATCATCGGCGTGTCGGCGTATGGACACGTGTTGGTCGTGTCGTACACAGAGCAGGCGGAAACCGTGCGAATCATCAGCGGCCGCCGTGCGACACGGCGCGAGAGAAGGTTCTATGAAGAAGATTCACAACGCTCTAGATGACGACATGCGGCCCGAGTACGACTTTGCTTCAATGAAAGGCGGGGTTCGGGGCAAGTATGCCAAACGCACTCGCGAAGGGACCAACATCGTGCTGCTCGCCCCGGAGGTCGTCGAAGCGTTTCCAACCGAAGACTCGGTCAACGAAGCGCTCCGGGGCGTGCTGAGCACTACGCGCGCCGTCCGGCGTGGAGGCGGGCTGCCTAACAAGGCGCTGCGGCCGACGAGCCGCCTGCGAAGCGCTTCGGAAAAGGCGAAAAAGCGATCTCGCGCGGCTCGCGGCTGAGCGCCGATCGTTGGGCCGGACTGGAAACGAACCACCAAGTTACGGATCAAGGAACGCATGCAGGTATGGCCGAAATAAAAGTGTTTTTCGATCGAGAGGGCGAGACGCTCACCGTCTGGTTCACGGAACGAACACGTGAATACGTTTGCGAGGAGACCGGGGAGGAAGTCGTCCTCATGAAGGATGCGTCTGGCCACGTCATCGGCTTTGAGAAGCTAAACTTCTCGATTGCGAAGTCTGATTCCTTGCGGGTGGCTTTGGAAACGGCGCAAGCCTGACGGGCCGCCCAACACGCGACGTCAACGAGCTACTGTCGATGGCAGGCACTGCACGCCCGGCCGACCATCAAGCGCACCGCCGTCCCCCGGCCTGCCGGGAACTGGCCGGTCTCGCTTTTGTGACACTCCTTACAGGCGTACCGTCCGTGAAAACCGACGAAGAAGTCCTCCATCCCGCGGTGGGTATAGGTAGACATCGCGAACGTCGCGGTGTCGTGGCACGTCTGGCACTCCGCGTCAACCTGGCCCAGATGCGGATCCTTGTGACAGGCCTGACACCGGTTGTCGACGGGATGGAGCCGCATCGCGGTACCCGTTCCCGACGGGAACGCCCGCGTCTCGGTGAGATGACACTTCGCGCATTCGGTCGACTGATGTTTCCCCGTCAGCGGGAACTGACTCCGCTCGTGTGAAAACCGGCCGGCCGCGAATTTGACGCCGTCGATCGCGTGGCAGCGTTCGCACGCCAGGCCGACCTGGCCCAGGTGCACGTCGGCGTGGCACGAGGCGCATTCCATCAGAGGCGCTTTTGCAGGCACCGCCGCGCCAGGCGCCGTCGACGGCGAAGCGATCGCGGCAATGACCGCGCCCGACGCGCCCGTTCGGAACGGCTGCGGCATTTTTCCCGGAACGTGACACTTTTCACAGGCCACGTGTTCGTGCTGCCCGCCGAAGAAGTCGGGTGCGCGCGGATGCTTGAAGTCCTTGGCGCCGAAGGTCGTGGTCTTGTGGCACGACTCACAGACCCGACCGAACTCGCCTTTGTGCGGATCCTTGTCGCCATGACACGCGACGCACTCGCGCCGGGCGCCGCCGTAGTCCACCACTTTCCGTCCCAGCGGCACCTCGGGCGCGGAAATACCGGTGTGGCACTTGCGGCAGGCGACGCCTTCGTGCTTGCCGTCGAGCGCGAACGCCGTACGGCTGGCATGGTCGAACGCCGCTCCCTGAAACCCGGTCTCGGTGTGGCACACGCGGCAGTCTTCCTTCAGGCTGTCGCGATGCACGTTCACGTGGCAGGCTGAACACTGATTGAACCGCACCGGTTTGGTCATCGCCGCCGACTGGTGACACTTCGCGCAGGTCACCTCGGCGTGCGCGCCGACCAGGGGGAAGTTCGTTTTCGAGTGGTCGACGCTGCGGGTGCCCCATTTCTCGGTCGTGTGACACGACGTGCAGGTCGCCGGGAATTTCTTGCCGTGCGGACTCTCGTGGCACGCCGAGCAGGTGCCGAACTCCATGCCACGAAAGGCGCTGGTCTTGTGACATTTCTCGCACTTCACTTCGCGATGCGCGCCGGTCAACTGGAAGCGAGCGCCCGTATGGTCGAACTGGCTGCGCGACTCCTTGAACGGAATTTTCGTCGAGTGACAGCGCGTGCAGTCGGTTCCGAGCGCGCCCTTGTGCACATCGGTATGGCACGAGCTGCACACGGGGCGCGCCTCGACAAACGATCGGGTCTTGTGGCAGGCCGCGCAGTTCGCCGCCGGCTTCGCATGCTGGCCGTCGAGCGCGAATCCGGTTTCTCCCGCATGATCGAAGGTCCGCGTGTCCATGTGACGCAGCTCGGCGTCGACGCCCGCGTGCTCGACGTGGCAGGACACGCACTCTTTCGCGGTCCGATGGACGCCCGTTCGCCTCGCGATGCGATCCGCGATCGGCTTGTGACAGCTCAGGCAACGCGCCGCCGCCACTCGCCGTCCGGCTTCGTGGCACCGCTGACAGTTCGCGCCGCCTTCGAGCGCACCATGGGCCCTGGCGAGCGGGCCTGGCGACAGGAGCTTACCGAGCTGGCCCGCACGAGCAGCAGACACGATACCGATCGTGATCGAAGCCACCATCAGCGCCCGGACGGAAATCGTCCTCCACGCAGCCGAGGTTCGAACGCCGACGTCAGCAGTCCGTGGTGGGAGTCCGCCGCTGCACCGAGGGCGGCGATGCGCCCGGATGGCAAGGCGCGACGACCGAGAATATCGGGAATATTTGAGAGAGGAGCAACGCAGCCAGACCCGGGGTCCCCAACGCGGCAGCCGCGTTGGGGTGGAGGAGGGATGCAGCGCCGGCCGAATGCAGGCGGACTCCCACCACGGGCTGCTAGTCCATGAACGGCACATATCCCATGTACATGGTAACGGCAACGTGCATGAGAACGATGACGAACATGATGTAGACGAGCGGCATGTGGAAGACATGCCACAGGTCGAACAGCGTCTTGGTCTAACGAAGGAGCACCGTGCGGCGGCGCCACCCGGCGCTCGAACGCCTCGATGTCCGCCAGCAGCTTCTCGGGTAGCGCGGCGGCAGACAGTTCCCGGCTGAGCTGAAGCGCCCGCTCGTCCAGCTCGGCTTGCGTCAGCTCGTGACCGCGGATGCTCCGCGGGATTCGTACGAAGAGATACCGGCCCACGAAGCCGGACAGCACGACGACGACCATCGACCAGTACGCGGCGGACACGATGCCGTTGAACTTGAACGCGGTGTGGAACGTGACGAGCACGGGCCCGAAGATGCCGCAGAACACATGGACCTCGAGCCAGGTCTTGAGGCTGCCGGCGTCGCGGAACCGGCGCACTTTCTTGCGCACCGAATAGGCGATAGGGACCAGCATCAGCACGAAGCCGCCGACACCGAACAGATGCCCCACGCGTCCGGCGGGGCGCAGCACCTGGTGCGCGCTCGTATACCCGCGCACGGCGGCGGGGGTCGTGTAGTAGGTCCAGCCGTCCAGCCCGACGAGGACGAAGGCCGCGAATATCACGACCGCGATGGCGCACAGGACCAGCACGTTGCCGAGTGCTTTCACCGGCATCAAGGAGGCAGCCACTGCTGGCGGCTGGTGAGACGGAGTCGCGCTCATCGTTTGCCGGGCTCGCGGCCCGTGGTGAAGGTCCCACGGGCTGCGAGCATCGAGGAAATCAGGCGTCGATCGTGCAGTCGCTCTTGATTTTGGTCACGCACGCCAGCACGAAGCCGTCCTGGCGGTCCTGCTCGTCGAGCATCTGTGACGCGCATTGTACGTCGCCGCTCAGCACCTGTGTGCGGCACGTCCCGCACACGCCCGCGCGGCACAACGACGGAATGGCGACCCCGCAGGCCTCCGCAGCCTCGAGCATCGTCTGATTGGCCTCGACCGTCGTCGCCGACCCGCTGCGTTCGAAACGTAAACCGTGGGCCACGGCCTCCTGGGCTGGTGACGCTTCCACGGGCGGCGGTCCCCCGGCACTGGCCGCAACCGCAGCTTGGAAGATCTCGAAGCTGATCTGCGGTTTCGGAACGCCCATCTTCGCCAGCAGCGCTGTCGTTGCGTCGAGCATCGGCGGCGGTCCGCAGAGCAGACAGACGGCGTGGACGATGTCGGGCGCTCCCGTGGTGAGAAGCTCCTCGTTGATCCGGCCAGGGAAGAACTCGGGGCCGGCGGGGCCGTCGCTGATCGCGACGAATGCCCGGAACTGGCGGTGGCGGCGAGCGAGCATCTGAATCTCGTCGCAGAACGCGACGTCCTCGACGGTTCGCACCGCGTAGAAGAGCGTGACGGGACGGGTCGGCTCCGCGTCGATCGCGTGGCGCAGCATGGACATCAGCGGCGTGATGCCGACGCCACCGGCGATGAGGACGATCGGCCGATCCTCGCCGGCCGGGTAGAAAAATGCGCCGCCGGGAGGTCGGACCGACAAGGTCGCGCCTGGTCGAACCGTGGCATGCAGCGCGCCCGAGACGAGACCGATCCGTTTCACCGTGATCTCGAGATGGCCTTGCGCACCTGGTGGCGAGCTGATCGAGTAGCACCTTACGTGTTCCTTGCCGTCGGCACGAACGCGGATGGTGAGAAACTGTCCCGCCTTGAACTCGAATCCTTCCGGTCGAGCCATCCGGAACGTCCGGACGTCCGGTGTTTCGTCGAAGACCGCCAGGACGGGCGTTTTCACGAATTCATGCGTCCGGCGGGCCGGCTCAACCGGCTTGCGCGCCATTTGTGCCATCCCGCCGGGCCGCGGCGCGGCGGCGGAAGCCGGAGCAGCAGCGGGCTTCGGAGTCTTCGCGGCCGGGGCTGGCAGGAGTTGCTCGCAGGCGGCAAACCACCCGACGTGCACGACGAATCCGATGACGAGCCCCAGCAGAGACGATATGAGCCACGGTGACCCGGCGAACAGAACCGAAACGAATGTGACGAAACTGTAAGCGGCTGCCGGACTGCGATGCGCACGCAGAACGACCAGGGCGAGATGAATCGTCGTGACAAACGCGAGAATGGGCGGCGCCGCCGAGTAAACGAAAAATATGGGGAGCATTTTCGCTGATCTCAGAACGTCGGACAGCCGCACGATTCTGTGGCGGCCTGTCGACGATCACACTTCGGAACGCAGTGCAAGGGCAATACCGCGACACTGTCGACGTTTCGGAACCGAAGATGTCGTGCGACGACGATTTCTGTAATCGGGCGCCGCCGATTCGTGACGACTCCGGCGGGAGACCGGGGACGCGTAGTCCTTGGAAAACGGCGGGTTACGCGAATCCCGTCTCCGCTGAGCTTGGCTGCGGCCCCGTTGTTGCGGAACCCGGCCGCCATGACCGTCACGCGAACGTGCTCGAAGACGCTGCTCCGGATCATGGCGACGATGGCGTGCGTCCTTGTCGGTGCCCAGGCCGGGATGCTGGCTACATCGAAGAAGAAGGCCGTAAAAGGAAAGAGCACCGAGGCGGCGCCCCAACTCGCCTGGCCGCTCGCGCCGGAAGAAGCGAGGATCCGTTACGTCACTACCTATCGTGGTGTCGACGATTTCAAGCCTGCGAAGAAGCCGTCGAGATTCCTGAAGGCGCTGCTCGGCGCGGAAGATCCAGGCAGTCAGCCGTCCGACTGGATGATGAAGCCGTACGGGGTCGCCGTCTCTCCTGAGGGCCGGTTGTACGTCGCTGACACGGCTGCACGCCGCGTGTTCTCCTTCGACGTGGACGCGAAGACCGTGAGCTTCGTCGGTGAGAGCGGCGCCGTCCGCCTCACCAAGCCCATTGGCGTTGCGGTCGACGATCGAGGCACGGTCTTCGTTGCGGACGGCACGCTGAAGCGGGTGTTCGGGTATGGGCCGGCTGGAAACCTTCTGATTGCGATCGGCCACGACGGTGAACTGGCGAGCCCGTCGGGCCTCGCGGTCGACCGCGTGAACAGACGCGTGTACGTCGCCGATGCGACCAAGCATCAGGTGTTGAGCTATTCGACTGAGGATGGCGCGCTGCGCCGGACGATCGGGCGACGCGGATCGGAGCCCGGCGAGTTCAACTTTCCGACGAACTTGACCGTCGACGCCCGCGGACAGCTCTACGTGGCGGACACGCTGAATTTTCGCATCCAGATCTTCAACGCGGACGGCGAATTCGTGAAGACGTTCGGCACCCAGGGTGATACGCCCGGCAGCTTCAACCGGCCGAAGGGCGTTGCCGTCGACAGCGAAGGACACATCTACGTCATGGACGCGTCCTACAACAACTTTCAGATTTTCGACGGGGACGGGAAACTGCTTCTGTTCGTCGGCGCGGGCGGACGCAACCCAGGAGAGTTCTTTCTGCCGGCCGGCCTCTACATCGACGAGCGCGACCGCCTCTATATCGCGGACCAGGGCAATTCCCGGGTTCAAGTCTTTCAATATCTGCGGGCGGGCGCCGTCCGGGCCGCGGAACAGGAGTGACCGATCACATGAAGAAGACCTTTTTGTTTGCCGCGGCAATCGTTCTGGCCGCGGCCTCGACCAGTAATGCGCAGTTCACGGCAACAATCGCCGGAGGGCCGCACGATCTCAGCAACGGTTCGGCGGTGCGCAACAGCGACGCCGCGATCAACGGGCAGACCTGCGTCTTCTGTCACGTGCCGCACGGCGGATCCCCGAGCCTGCCGCTGTGGAACAGGGCCAATCCGACGGGTGCGGCGTATCAGGTGTACGCCAGCTCGTCGATGACCGGGGTCGCCACCGGGGCCGGGATCGCCTCGGGCATCTCCGGTGCGTGCATGAGCTGCCACGACGGCACGATTGCCGTGGATGTCGTCACGAACGTGAATGGGTTGCCCTTCGGAACGGGAACCACGGGCGGCACCGTCGCCTTCACGGCCGGACCGAACAGGAAAGGGACCTACTCGAACGGCACCGGCGGCTCGGCCAACCTCATGAGCGGAGGCTCGCCCTTTATCGGATCGGATCTCCGGAACGATCACCCGGTTGCAATTGTCTACCAGACCGTCCAAACGGCGGATCCGGGCCACTACCTGCCGGTGACGCAGGTCGGCGCGAAAATCTATATCAACGGCGCCGCCGGGCAGCTTCCGCTCTATGGCACCTCCACCGCCAACGCGACCGTGGAGTGCTCCAGCTGTCACGACTCGCACAACAACTCCCTCAACGGAACCAGTGGTGGCTTTCTTCGCATGGCGAACACGGGAAGCCAGATGTGCAAGACCTGCCACAACAAATAGCCCGCTGAAAATGAAAATACTCAGCCTCCTCCTTGCATCGCTAGCCGTGTGTCTGGCCGCATCGGCGGCCGAACAGGCCGTGCCGCCGCCCGGACGGGCCATGCCGTCGCATGCGGTCGCCGGGCCGGTCCGCCCACCCGCCCACGAAGTCGTCCGTGTCAACGGCGTGCCGCTCATGAGCGGCCGGCTCGACGCGGCCGTCAACTCACTGATCCCGGCGGAGTCGTTCCACCGCAACGTGAGCGCCGAGAAGATGGAGACATTGCGGCAGCGGGCACTCCAGACGCTCGTCGACGACGAGCTGAAGTACCAGGACGGCGTGCGCCGAATGGTCAAGGCGTCTGGCGCGGAAGTCGAGACCGCGCTGGCGCAGGCCGCGAAGAGGTACGGCGGGCGGCGCACCTTCGAAGACGCGCTCGGTCAGGCCGGTGCCTCGATGGCCGACACACGCCGGGAGATCCGGCGGACGATCACGATTCAGAAAGTCTCCGCCCGCACGGTCGGCACCAGATGCGAAGTGAGCCGGGACGAAGCCGCGCGCTTTTTCAGGGCGAACCCGGACCGGTTCGTCGAACCCGAACAGCTCCACATCTACGCGATCACGGTGGGCGTGGATCCGAGCAGTACCGCACAACAGTGGTCCGACGCCAGGTCTCGAGCCGCGACAGCGCGGGCCGAGCTCGGGGCCGGCGCTTCCTTCGAGGACATGGCACTGAAGTATTCAACCGACCCGAGCAGAACCACAGGCGGCGATATGGGACTGGTCCATCGAGGCAGTCTCAGCGACACGTTCGAGCAGGTCGCGAGAGATCTGCCGCTCGGACGACCCAGCGACGTCATCGAGACGTTGTACGGGTACCACATCGTTCGCGTATCCGAGGTCCGTCCCCCGCAGAAGAAAACGTTCGGCGAAGTGGCGACGGGCCTCCGCAAGGACCTGACAGCAAAGCGCTGCACGGACCTGAACGATGCGTGGGTGTCCGGACTCCGTGCCCGGGCGACCGTCGTCTTCCCGGAGCCGGGGCGATGAGGCGCGCCGCCTGCCTGCTCGTCCTCTCCCTCGCGCAGCTCGCAGTCGTCGCCAGCGCTCAGACGACGATTGACGGTTCGGCTGCGTGGACCGTGGACAGGAACGCGAGCAGCTCCAACGGTCAGTCGAATACCAACAGCTCGTTCTGGCAGAACTATGCCCTCGGTTATGCGTCGTCGTTGTGGGACCCACGGATCGTGAAGTACAAGACCGAGGGCTTGTTTCGCACCAACAGCCTGACATCGGCCGGCACGGGCCAGGACGTGCAGCAGGGACGCCAGGGGGATTTCGGCTACAAGCTGGGCGCGGCCCTGTTCCCGGCGAGCGCATTCCCGTTTTCCGTTCAGGCGACCCGCGACATCAGCGGCTCGTCAGGTGACCTGGGCCCCTCGAACCCGATCCGCAGCGGCATGATTGTCCCGTCCGGCGCGCCGCCGGTCGACTTCGAGTCCCGCAACAAGAGCCTGACCCTCGGGTGGCAGCTCGGTCTCGGAGACCTGCCCCGTGTCGAGCTCGGGTACCATCAGGGCAACTCCGTCGTGAACGGCGGATCGTACCGGACCCAACAGGACGACGAAGATCTCTCCGCGGCGGTGTTCAAGGATACGGCGAGCACCCGGCAGTCTTTCCGCTTTCAGCGGACATCGTTCGAGAACCAGCTCGCGCAGACGTTCATACAGCGGCTGAACAACCTCGACTACGACCTCGGTGTCACGTTGACCGAACACACCAATCTCACGGCCCATGGCGGCCGCCGCACCACGTTTTCCCAGTCCGACTTCGAGTCGACTGTCGTCGACCCGGCCACAGGAGCGTACACACTCCCCCAGTCGCAGGGTGGAGCGCGCGCCGAGTACGTGACCGGCGGTTACAGCTACGAGCCAACCTCGCGAGTGTCACTCCGGCTCAACGGGACTTTCGATCGGCAGATTGCGCAGTACGGATCGACGAGCGCCAGGCTCGCGACGATGACCAGTCATGTGGAAGTGATTCGTGGCCTGACCGTCACCGGGAGCGGAACCACCGGCGTTCGCGGACAGATGCTGGGGAACGTTCCCGTCACCGTGTCGACCCGAAGCGGCGTCGCGGGTGTCGCCTACCAGACCGGCCCGCGCTGGCTGAACGCTAATGTGGGCGCCACGCGTGGCATGGGGTCGAACGTCACTCCTGAAGGGCGGAAAGGCACCAGCGAGTCCTGGTCCAGAGAGCTGAGCCTCTCGTCGACGCTTGGATGGCTCGGCCTTGGAACCGGCTACGAACGCGTCAGGAACCGCGACGGGATTCTCGACTACGGGAACTACGACAGTGAACGCCTGCGAGCCTCGGCGCAGGCACAGGCCCGAGGCGCGTCTCTTTCCACCACGGCCGAGCAGTTGCGCATCGAGCGGGGTCAGCAGCTCACGCTGGCCCACAACGTGCAGCGGACCTTTTCGGGATCGGCGTCGTTCCGCTTGTGGCGGCAGAGTCTGGCGACCGCCACCACCGGCGGCTTCGTCAACGATTACGCGAACGCATTCGGGATCGGCCGCGACCAGACGCTGTTCTGGGGCGTAGGTGGTCAGACGGGTTTTCGGCTGCTGCGCGCCTCAGCGTGGATTCGCAGCGAAGAGGTCAGGACGGCCAGGACGGGTTACTACCAGCAGGGGCTGAGCAGCTTCGCCCGACTGGAGTATCGCCTGCGAACCCTCAACGTCGCGGCTGAGTACCGCCGCAACTTCAGCCTTCTGCAATACGCTCAGGCGTTCAACCCCGACAGTTTCCGCGGACGCCAATTCCGCCTCAGCATCATTCGGCAGTTCGGTTTCAGAGTACGATGATGGGATGCGTCGCTCTCACGTTCCGGTCCTCGTCGCCACATCCATCTTGCTGGCTGTGGACGTTCCGTCCGTCCCTTCGACCGAAACCTTAGAAGCACAGGCGCCGAGTCGCCAGGCCCCGTCTTCGAGCAGCCGTCCAGCCTGGCCGGCGCCGCCGGCCCCTGCGCGCATCCGATTCCTCAGGACGCTGGAGCCGTCGGCGGTTCGCGGGCGCCCGTCGATGTTGTCCAGGCTCCTGGGCGTGCTCACCGGCGCTCAGGTCGAGCCGAAGATGTCGCAGCCATACGGCATCGCCGTCGGTCCGGATCACCGGATCTACGTGGCCGATACGTTCGGCGGAACCATCCACGTCTACAACCTCGAAAAACCCGACTACTCGTCGATCAAAGTCGACGGCAGTTCGCTCATCGGAATCGGATTCACGGCGAACCGGATGTTCGTCACCGATTCGGCCTCAGGCCGGCTGTTGTGCCTCGACGCCAGAGGACGCACACAGTGGACTCTCGGGCCGAAGAACGGATTCGAGCGGCCCACCGGAATCGCCACCTCGAAGGAGCGGCTGTACGTCGTCGACACGATGAAACACCGCGTGGTGATGGTGAGCGTGACCGGCGCGATCGTCGGGAGCTTCGGCACGCGGGGCAGTGAGCCGGGGGAGTTCAACTTTCCGACCAATATCGCGCGGAGCCCCGACGGGCGCCTGTTCGTCACCGATTCGATGAATTTCCGCGTGCAGGTTTTTAGTGAAGATGGCCGCCTCCTGAGCACCTTTGGCCGGCTCGGCGACGGCTCGGGAGACTTCGACAAACCCAAAGGCATCGCCGTGGACAGCGCCGGCCACATCTACGTCGTCGAGGGAATCAACGACGTGGTGCAGATCTTCGACGACGAGGGCAAGCTGCTGCTGGCGTTCGGCGGATCGGGCTTCGGCGAGGGACAGTTCTGGCTGCCGTCCGGCATCGCCATCGCGAACGACGTCGTGTACGTCGCCGACTCGGCGAACCGTCGCGTCCAGATGTTCGAGTACCTGAAGGAGAGCCGTTGAAAGGACGCCGGCTCGCGCTGCTCCTTGCAGCGGTGGTGCTGGCGACTCGTTCCGCGCCGGGCCAGGTCATGGTCACATCGCCGACCAACAAGCACAACCTGTCGCGCAGCGGTCCGGGACCGGTCAAGTCCACGGCGATGACCGAGATTTGCATCTTCTGCCACACGCCGCACAACGCGAATCCGGCCGCTCCTCTGTGGAATCAGACCTTGTCCGGCGTCACTTATACGCCGTACACGAGCACGACGATGGTCGCCACGGCTGGGGTTCCGTCGGGTTCCTCGAAGCTGTGTCTGAGCTGCCATGACGGCACGGTGGCGATCGGCAGCACGATGAGCGGCCGCCAGATCCCGATGCAGGGGCTGACGGGTGGAAAGCTGACCGGACCATCGTCACTGGGCTTGAATCTGAGCGACGATCACCCGATTGCATTCGTGCCGGTCACCGGTTCGCAGATCGTCAATCCAGCCCTGGGGAGTGCGGTCAAGCTCGATAAGAACGGACAAATCCAGTGCCGGACGTGCCACGACCCCCACCAGATGGACATCGACCCGACGGCGAAGAAGTTTCTGGCAGCCAGCAATTCAGCGTCTGCCTTGTGTGTCACGTGTCACCGTCAACAGTACTGGGCGGCGAACCCGAGCACCCACATGACGTCGACCAAGGCGTACACGCTCACGCAGGGGGCGCACACGGGGTACGCCACCGTCGCGACCAACGGATGCGAAAGCTGCCACAAACCGCACACCGCTCCGGAGGCGGCGCGCGGGCTGAAGGCCCCGGAGGAGCTGACCTGCGGAGGGACCGGATCGCAGTGCCACGGCACAACAGCCGTCGGTCGGGACATCCAGTCGGAGTTCCTGAAGGCTTACGCACATCCAACTTACAGCGTCACGCCGTCGGTGCACGACGCGTCGGAATCGCCGACGAATTCGTCGCACATGCTCCCCGAAATATCGGCGGCGACGCCCCGGCACGCCGAGTGCGCGGATTGCCACAATCCCCACTCGAGTTACGCCGCGACCTCTGTCGCCCCGAAAGGTTCCGGCAAGGTGTCGGGTGTGGCGGGCGTCAACAGGAATAATGTGGCGGTCTTTCCGAGCGGTACGCCGCCCTCGGTGAACGAGTACGAGATCTGCTTCAAGTGTCACGCCGATTCGGCGAACATGCCGCAGGGCGGCGGAGCGCCCTACCCGCCGTATGCCAGTCGTCAGGCGCCGCAGTGGAACAAACGGCTGCAATTCGACTCGACGGCCGTCTCGTACCATCCGATCGAGGCAACGGCCAGGGCCACGTCGGCGCCCAGCCTCAAGACGCCCTGGACATTGACCAGCATCGTCGCCTGCACGGACTGCCACGACAACGACACCGGTCCCAACGCACCGACGCCGGGAACCGGTCCATCAGGGCCGCACGGCTCGAGCTTCAAGCATTTGCTCGTCGCGCGCTACGACATGGACAACCAGAACACAGCCGAGAGCGCGGACACCTACGCTCTCTGCTACAAGTGCCACGATCGGAGCATTATCCTGGGCATTGCGTCCTTCAAGGAGCACCTCCGGCACATTCTGCTCGACAATGCGTCCTGCTCGATCTGCCACGACCCGCACGGCATCAGCAGTGCGCAGGGCACGACGACGAACAACGCCCACCTGATCAATTTCGACAGGCGGTTCGTCACGCCGAGCAGCAACGGTGCGCTCCGGTGGGAGCAAACGAGCCCCGACAAGGGTCGCTGTTACCTGTCTTGTCACGGCCATAGCCACAATCCATCGTCTTATTGACGGCCGGCGCTGGGGACTGCCCGCCTAAGCGCCTGAGGCGCTTCGGACGGGCCCGCCGTAGCTCGATACAGTTGCAACGAGCGGCGGCGGGGGGACTTGGGGACTCGGGGACTGGGGACTTGGGGACTGGGGACTCGGGATTGGCGACTGGGGACTGGGGACTGAAAGACTGAGGTAGTGTCCGGCTTCAGCCGGACCCTCGTCGCGCACGCCCGCCCGGCAAATTCGTGGGTCTCGCGGGTTTCGTCGTCACAAGGAATCTCTGCGGGCTTTGCGGGTTCTGCGTTGATCGTCTTCTTCGTGGGTTTCGTGTCTTTCGTGAGTTTCGTGCTTTTCGTGGCTTTATCAGCTAACCGTAGAATTCCCGCTTGATGCGATCGTTCGGAACGCCGAGCGTCTTCAGGTCGGCGAGCACCGCCTCGAGAAAGCGCGGCTGCGGCTCGGTTCCGGCTTCCTTCGCGGCGGCGATGTCGAACTTTGAAATCCCGGGGCCGCAGACGTAGACGTAACACCCGGTCGGCTGCGGAATCACTTCGCGCAGGAGCGGCAGGCCGATCCGCCCCTTTCGCACGGTCGGTCCGTACACGGCCGGATTCTCTTCGCGCGTCAGGCTGTGCACGACGGTGAGCCGATCGGGATGCGCGGCCGCCAGCCGCGCCAGTTCGTCGCGGAAGATCGTATCCACCCACATCTTGTTCGAGTAGACGAACGTGTGCCGCAGCGCCGGATGGTGCGCCAGCGCGAACTTGAGTATCGAGAAATTCGGCACGCTCCCCGATCCGGCGCAGACGTGCACGATGTGATCGGTCTTCGAGCTGATATCGGCCGGCAGCGTGTACGGCCCCGTGAATCCGGTCACGACGAGCCGCATGCCGCGGGTCGTCCGCTTGGTGAGCAGCGGCGACAGCAGCGGAGGAAACTTCGTCGCGCCGGACACGTAACGCTCTTCCTTTACGGTGATGGCCAGATGCCGCTCGTGCGGCGCCGAGCACATCGAGTAGGCGCGCGGCGGCTCCTTCTTTCCTTTCAGGTCCTCCAGGAACGACGTGAATCGATGCAGCGCCTCGAACTGATGGGGATCCACGGTCAGGAAGTGTCCGGCGCTGTATTCGAGCCGATCGTTGCCCGTGAAGAACACGAGGGTCGTCGTGTCGGGTGCCTCGACGACGACGTCGGCCACCATGACCTCCAGCTCCTTGATGCGACGCCGCGAGGTCGTTTCGGGCTCGCTCATGACACCCGTTCGACGGCCGATTCGCGATCGGCCTCGGACGACCGGAAAAAGAGCGCGAAGAGCGCGAGGACGAGCAAGGCACCGGCGGCGGGGACGAGCCAGATCCCGCGCCAGTCGTGCCCGCCGGTTCCGAGGCGGAACGCGTCGACGACGCGGCCTGACGCCCAGGAACCGATGAACATCCCGACGCCGAGCGTCACGAAGGCGATGAACCCCTGCGCCGCGGCGCGCAGATCGGGTGGCGCCTTTGTATCGACATAGATCTGGCCGGTGACGAAGAAGAAGTCGTAGCAGATCCCGTGCAGGAGGATGCCGGCGTAGAGCATCCACACCATATCGGCGTTGTTCCCGTACGCGAAGAGCGCGTAGCGCGTCGTCCAGGCGGCCATGCCGGCCAGCAGCATGTACTTCACGCCGAGGCGGCGGAAGAACCACGGCATGACGAGCATGAAGAAAATCTCGGACATCTGGCCGAGCGTCATCTTCCCCGCCGCGTTGGTCACGCTCAGCTCGTTCAGGAACGGGTTCGCGAACGCGTAGTAGAACTGCAGCGGGATGCAGACCAGGAACGAACCGAGCACGAACACCGCGAACGAGCGTTCGCCGAGCAGCTTCAGCGCGTCGAGGCCGAGGATGCTGACAACCGTGGGCTTGCGTTCGTGGCGTCCGGCTCCAGCCGGACCCCTGCGTTCGAGCGGCGGCGTGTGCGGCAGGGCCAGACAGAACACGCCGAGCAGGAGCGATGCGCCGCCGGCAATCCGCAGCGGCATGGCGGTCGCTTCGAGCCCGAGCGTGCCGATCGCGAGCCCCGCGACAATCCAGCCGATCGTCCCGAGCACGCGGATGGGCGGAAACTCACGGCCGGGGTCGTCCATCTGCCGGAACGACAATGAGTTGCTCAACGCGAGCGTCGGCATGTAACACAGAGTATAAGCGAGGATCACGCCATAGAAGGCGCCGAACGTCGTTTGCATGGACGCGAAAAAGAGCACGACGCCGCCGAGCACGTGCAGCAACGAGAGGATTCGCTCCGTCGCCAGGAATCGATCGGCGACCATGCCCAGGAAGAACGGCGAGATCATCGCGGCGAGCGCCGTCGAGCCGGCCGCCAGCCCGATCTGCTCGCCGGAAAAATGCAGCGTCTCGCCCAGCCACGTCCCCATCGTCACGTACCACGCGCCCCAGACGAAGTACTGCAGGAACATCAGGGCGGACAGTTTCAGGCGGACGGTGGAAGTCATGTCCACCACGCATCTACAGGCGGCTCGGTCAGAATGACCCGCGAGAGCAGATCGACCGCGGCGCGCAGGCCTTCGTCCACCGAGGCGAGGGCGTCCTCGTGCTCGATGCTCATGACGTAGTTGTAACCGGCGAGACGCAGCGCGCTGACGATGCGCTTCCATTCGAGCTCGTCGTGCCCCCAGCCGACGGTGCGGAACAACCACGACCGCTCCGCCATGCGGCGGTACGTCTTGGTGTCGATGACGCCGTTGACGGCGACGTTCTGCCGATCGAGCGCGACGTCCTTCGCGTGCACGTGAAAGATCGAGTCGCCGAGCGCGCGGATCGCCGCAGGCACGTCGACGCCCTGCCAGAAGAGGTGGCTCGGATCGAAGTTGACGCCGAGGCCGGGCCCCACCGCCTCGCGCAGCTTCAGCGCGCTCTCCACGTTGTACACGACGAAGCCGGGATGCGCTTCGAGCGCGACTTTCACGCCATGATCCGCCGCGAAGCGCGACGCGCCGCACCAGTACGGGATCGCCTTCTTCTCCCATTGCCACTCGAGGATCTCGAGAAACTCCGGCGGCCACGGCGTGGTCACCCAGTTCGGGTGCGTCGCGGTCTCGGAAGCACCAGGACATCCCGAGAACGTGACGACGACCGGGACGTCCATCTGCTCCGCGAGACGCACGGTCTTGCGGAAGATGTCGTCGGCCGCCTTCGCCACCGCGTGATCGGGATGCAGCGGGTTGTTGTGGCACGACAGCGCGCTGATCGTGAGCCCGGCGTCCGCGAGCATCTTGCGGTACTCGAGCGTGCACGGCTTGTTGTCGACCAGCGCGTCGACGTCGAGATGATCGTTGCCGGGCCAGCCCCCGGTGCCGATTTCAATCGCGTGCACCTTCTCGAGCGATCGCACTTTCGCGATCATGTCCTTGACGTTCAGCGAGCCGTAGACGGGCGTGAATAGACCGAGCTTCATTGGCCTCCCCGATGAGGTCCGCCTGAAGGCGGACACCACGTACAATCAAGCCGATGCGGTCTGCCTGAAGCGTGTGAAGAAATCACGTACAACGCAGAAAACCGCGGAACCCGCAGAGAAAATACTCAGGGTCTTCCTGCGCGTTCTGCGAGTTCTGCGTTCAACGTCGTATGTCTTCACAGGCTCTAGAGGCGGACACCACGTACGATCAGGCAGTGGCGTCCGGCTTTAGCCGGACCTTCGTCAACACGGCTTCGCCGACCTTCGTCCACACGGCGCCGCGCCGGTGGCTCTCCAGAATCGCGTCGACGACGCAGGCAGCATGATACCCGTCTTCGAACGTGGCGAACGCAGGCGGGCGGTGGTCTGACATCCGCCTGCCTTCGGCGATGAACGTATAGATGTCGCGGATCACATTGCAGAACGCGTCGGCCCATCCTTCCTGATGGCCGCCCGGCAGGTGGGCATAGGCGCGCGCCGCCGGCGCGAGGAGCGACGGATCCTTCGCGAGCGTGCCGTTCGCCGCATTGCGCCGGCCGATCCACAGCTCGTTCTGCCGCTCCTGAAGCCAGCGGACGGACGCCTGGCGGCCGTTCACCTCGAACCACAGGCCGTTCTTGTGGCCCGCGCACACCTGTCCGACCGAAACGGATCCTTTCGCGCCGCCCTCGAACCGGAGAAGGATGCTCGCCAGGTCCTCGCTGTGGATCGAGACCGCCTGCCGCCGGTCGCGTCCCCCTCGCGCGAACGCCTCGATCGACTCCGCGGGCTTGAGCCGCGTGCCGATCACGGTCGTCAGATCCGACAGCACCTCGACGATGCGGCGCCCCGTGACGTGCTGCACCAGATCGCACCAGTGCGATCCGATGTCGCCGACCGCGGAGCTCTCGCCGCCCTTGTCCGGCTCGAGGCGCCACGAGAAATCGGTCTCCTCGAGCAGCCAGTCCTGCAGGTACGCGCCGTGGACGAAGTGGACGTCGCCGAGCTCGCCGCCGGCGATCATTTCGCGCGCCTGCTGCACGAGCGGGTTGCCGCGGTAGTTGAAGGTCACCGCGTGCACGACGCCGGCGTCGCTCGCCGCGTCGAGCAGTCGGCGCGCATCGCCCGCCGTCATCGCCAGCGGCTTGTCGGAGACGACGTGCTTGCGCCGCGCGAGCGCCGCGAGGATCACGGGCACGTGCAGGTAATTCGGCGTCGTGTTGTGCACGACGTGGACGTCGGGGTCGGCGACGAGCGCCTCGTAGCTCCCGTAGGCCTTCGCCACGCCGAGCGCGTCGGCCTTCTTCCGGGCGGACGCCTCGCTGCTCGCGGCAATCGCGACGACCTCGACAAAGCCGAGGCGGCGGACCGCGTCGATGTGATGGGCGCCGACGAAGCCCGGGCCCACGAGGCCCATGCCGATACGGGTGGTCACGAATCAGTCCTTGGTGCTAGGTACATGGTCCTTCGGCCGTCCAAAGTCCATGGTCCTTCGTCCCGCGCACCACGGACCCTCGGACCAAGGACTTCGGACCAAGGACTTCGGACCAAGGACTGAGGACGGACCAAGAACCAAGAACGAAGGACCGAGGACCTCACGCGAGCGCGCGCTTCTCGAACTCGAAGCACTTCTTGACCTCCTCGACCGGCGTGCCGGCCCCACGGTATTCATATTCGATGTAGGCCGGGATCGGCCAGCGTTCTTTTTTGAGGAGTTGCAGGACCTCGCGGATGGGGGTGTCGCCTTCACCCCACGGCATGTTGTCGCCCTGATGCTTTTTGCGATCCTTCACGTGGAGGTTCGTGATGTCGGCGTGATGTGACGTGATGTACGCGACCGGGTCGAAATCGGCGGAAACGAAGTGTCCGATGTCCAGATTGACCTTGAGGTACTTCGACAGCTTCATCGCGGCGGCGAAGCTGTCCGGCGTCGCGAACTCGTTGGGATCGGTGACGTTGGAATGGCCGTGCATTCCGATGTTCATTTTGTGCGCGTCGGCGATTGGCGCGATCCGCCTGGCGACCTCGAGCGTGGTGGAGGTCGTCATGACGCGGGCGCCGAGCGCCTTCGCGATCTCGAACCCACGGTCGATCTCGGCGTCGGTGAAGCTGGTGTTCATGTTGTGGCAGAAGGCGTAGACCGTGATGCCGGCGGCGTCGAACTTTTTCCTGACGGCCCGGAAATGATCGATCGGCGTCTGGAGACGCCACGTGCGAAGGTCCTCGCGGGCCTTCACCGCCTCGGGCGACGGCGGGCCGCCACGCTGGCCGCGGCCGGCGGAGAACTGCGGCTCGATTTGCGGCGAGAACAGCTCGCACTCGGTGAGCCCGGCCTCGGTCATCGCCTTGATCACGACGTCGACGGAGTCGGCCGCGCCGGCCGGCCGCGGCAGATCGCGAAAGCTGTAGGTCTGCACGCCGAGGTGAACGCCGTTGATCGTGGAGCTGGCCGCGCCCTCTGCCGTCGCGCCCTCTCCAGTAGTGTCCGGCTTCAGCCGGACCAATCCCGCGGCCAGCGCGAGCTTTCCAAATTCACGTCGTGTGATCATATTGTCCTCTCTCGCTCGGCTGAAGCCTTCGCGCTCCGACGTCCGGCTAAGTACTCGATTTCACACTTACGGCGACGTGTTTCGTGACGGCGCTCGGTGCCCCATTTCAGAAATACGACGACATACTTGGCCACAGAGAACACAAAGACACAGAGAAGAACACGCTTCGGTAGCGCGCTCGACGCGGCGCCGCCGAGCGGCGGGCGAGGCGTGCCAACCGCAAACGAACGACCACTGGACTGTGGCTCGGTCGTTCGTTTGCGGTCGGCGCGCCTCACGGCGCGGCCTGCGGTGCAGGCCGCCCGCGTCGAGCGCCTCTGTGTCTCCGTGTCTCCGTGTCTCCGTGGCTTGTCCAAATCAATACACTACGAAATTCTGCACTAAGGGTTATTGATACAGCGCAAACGAATACAGCGTGTCGCCGGCCGCCACCAGGACGTGCTGCCGCCCGTCGACCATGTACGTTTCCGGCGCGTTCGACACCTGACCGATCTGCGTGTGCCACAGCGGCCTGCCGCCGGCCGGATCGAACGCGACGAAGTTGCCCGAGACGTCGCCGCCGAAGAGCAGCTTTCCGGCCGTCGTCAGCAATCCCGGCGCGCCGCGAGAGCCGCCCGCCGTCCTGAATTTGTGGCGCCACACCGTCTTGCCGGTCTTGTAGTCGATCGCCGAAATGTAGGTGCCCATCGAGCCGACGCCGATTTCGTCCTTGCCGCCGAGCCCCATCGCGCCGCGCGGATCCGTTTCGCTCAGGTAATACATCGCGTAGGTCTCCGACGTCGGCACGTAGAGGAGCCCGGTGTCGGGACTGTAGGCGGGCGGCGGCCAGTTGGTGGCCCCTCCATTGGCCGCGGACACGAGCGCGCCGGCGATGTGGTGATCCTTGGCGGGCAGCGTGAAGTAATAGCCGTTGCGGCTGGCGGTGAGCACCATCGTGCGCGGGCCGCTGCCGCCGAACATGCCATCGACCAGCACCGGCGTCTGCGCGGAGTCCCAGTCGTGCGTGTCGTGCGGCGACGTCTGGTAGTACCACTCCATCTTGCCGGTGTCGACGTTCACCGCCACGATCGCGCACGTGAACAGATTGTCCATCCCCTCGCCACGCGGCTTCGACGTGTACGCCGGCGTCGGATTGCCCGTGCCGAAGATGTACAGCTTCGTGTCGGGATCGTAGACGCCCGGCAGCCACGGATGACCGCCGCCATGCCGCGCCGCGTCGAGGCTTTTCCACGTGTCCAGCCCGGGATCGCCCGGATTCATCGGCACGGTGTAGAACCGCCACTGCCGGTCGCCGGTTTCGGGATCGTACGAGGTGAGATATCCCGGTGAATCGAGATCGTTGCCGGTGCCGACGAGGATGTGGTTGCCGATCGCCATCGGCGCGGACGTCAGGAAATACTGCTGCGCGAAGCTCGCCGCTTCCTTGTGCCAGCGCTCCCTGCCCGTCCGCGCATCGAGCGAGACGAAGTAATCGTCCGGCGTGACGAAGTACAGATAGTTGCCCCACATCGCCGCGCCGCGGTTGCCGATGTGCGTGCCGCCCTTCGTCTTCCAGAAGTAGTGCCACAACTCGTGACCGTCGTTGGCGTCGAGCGCCCACACGTTGTCGGGCGCGGTGACGTACAGCACGTTGTTCACCATCAGCACGGCGCCCTTCACCGCCGCGCCGCCGACCGCGATGTCGCCCGTGCCTTCGCCGCCCACGATCGTTTTCGCGGCGGGACCCGAGCCGGTTCCGCCGGTGATTTTCGCGACCCACGCGAGCGTCAGGTTTTTCACGTTCGACTGATCGATCTGCGTGAGCGCGCTGTAGCGGCGGCCGGTGTAGTCGCCGGAGTACGACGTCCACTGATCGGCGAGCGGCTTGAGCAGCGCCGCCGGATCGAGACCCTGCGCACCCACGACAGTGAACGCGAAGCCCGCAAAGAACGCCAGGAACGCAAAGAGAGAAATTGCTTTTGCACGCTTTGCGGCCTTTGCGTTTGATGTCGTTGGGGTAGTAAACGCTGTCGTCGTGCGTAGCGCGAAGGCTTCAGCCGAGCGGTTTCTCATTTCAGTGTCACCAGAAACGCCGTCACGTTGTGAATGTCGGCGTCCGCGTAGGTCCGCAGAAGATCCCGGTGCGGCTCCAGCGGATCGTGGACCTCCACCTTCGGCGTGTCGCCGGAGGTGCGGAGCGAGCGGCGCGTGCCGTCGGCCGTGGTGAGCGAGACCGCGAAATCGTCGAGCCGATCGAGCGTGCCGTCGATCTTCTCACCCGACGGCAGCGTCACGGTGACGGTCACCGGCTTGAGCGTCACCGGCGGCGGACCGCCGCGGCCGCCGCCGCTTCCAGGCATCAGCCACGTCTGCTGCAGCATCCGCTCATCGGGGATCTTCGTCGAGATGCCACCGAGATCGCCCGTCGTCGAATGACAGGCCGCGCACTTCGCGTCGAAGAACGCCGCGCCCGCCTTCGCATCGCCGACGATGATGCTGGCCGGCTTCAGCCGCGACTCGTCGTACCCCGCGGCTTTGAACGTGTGGATGAAGGCGGCAACGTCGCTCGTCTGCTCACGGCTGAACGCGAACTTCGGCATGCCGCGATCCGGGCGGCCGTTCTGGACGACCGGTGCGATCAGCTCGCCGCGCTGATCGTCGAGCACGATCGACGAGCGCAGGAGGCTCGGCCCGCTGTCGCCGCCGCGCGTGTCGGCGCCGTGGCAGAACTGGCAGTTCACGCCGTAGAGCGCCCTGCCGCGCTCGATCGCCGCCGGATCGCCGGGCGGCCGTTCCGGATACGCCGTGCGGGGCGTGATTGCGGCGCCGCGGCCGCCGCGCCCGCCGCCCTGTGTCGGCGGCTGCGCCTCGATCGTCACGGCTGCGACGACGAACAACGCAGAAACCGCCGAACTCGCAGAAAAAAGCCTGGCTCTGCGAGTTCTGCGAGTTCTGCGTTGATCGTCGTGGACAGGGGGGACGGCCATCCGTGAAACCTTACTCTAAAACAGCAGCTCCAGGGATGGCGAACGCAACGTACGCTCCGCCCGATTCCGCCGGGCCATTCGGTCGCGATCTCCCACCGCCGGCCGCCACGACGACGAACTGACGTCCGCCGGCCTCGTAGATCGACGGCGTCGCGCTCCCAGAGAATGGCAGCGTCGCTTGCCACAGCAGCTCGCCGGTCGCCTTGTCGAATGTTCAGTGAGAAGCTGCCTGGCGAACGGCGCGGGCTTCCTGGGGATCGGTTGAGTGGCCGCGGCGCGCTCGCCGTCCACGGTGCTCTCGGGGAACCTGTCGTTCTGGATCGGAAACAGAGGTGTGCCGGTTACGCGTGAATGCGACCACGAAAACACGAAAGTACGAAGAAGAAC